>DASTQX010000065.1:0-4977 GCA_035761505.1 Pyrinomonadaceae bacterium | reverse complement strand
GGCGTCGTCGCGGGGGCAGAGCGGGAGCGGCAAGCCGTTGACGAGGAAGCCCGTGCTCGTGTAGACGGCGCTGAGGCCGTTCCTGACGGGGAAGACGTAGCGCCCGGCGACGTTGACGTTGGAGTTGTGGCGGAGCCCCGTCGGCGCGCCGTCGAGGAAAGCGCCGTTGATGGCCGAGCCGGGCATCTCGAACGAGGCGTCCGAGCCGTTGGTGAAACCGGCGCGGGCCGAGTCGCCGCCGAGGCCGTCCAAGCCGCCGCTGGCCTCGCCCGTCTCCCATTGAATCTGGTCGTAGTTGAAGACGATGTCGAAGTCGCCGGGGCCTTCGTCGGGCCTCTCGACGATGAGCATCTGGAACTTGTTCAGCTTATCAACGCGCGAGTCATAGTAGCCCACGCCGACCCCTCCCCATGTGACGCCGAAGGCCCTGTGCCCCTCGAAGGTGCTGACGCCGTAGCGGGCGAAGTCCGAGTTGATGGCGCGTTCGGCCTCGATGCCGCGCGTGTCCACGTCGCCGAAGAAGGGCGCGATCATCGGGTGGCTGGTGCTCAGCAGCGAGAACGGAGTGTAGGCCGACAGCGGGGCGTCGAAAGTCACGTTGCCGTTGTTGTTGACGTAAAGCGACCGGTAGGTCGTGCCGAAGAAGCTGATGGCGAAGGGCAGGTGGATTTCCTCGGAGGAGTGGTCGTCGCCCGGCCCGATGGAGAGTTGCGTGAAGCCGGGGACGATGACGCCGTCGAAGGCGCTGGCCGTCGGCATCAACCCCGGACGCGGGAGCGTCGAGGCCAGCAGCGTGAGGACGAGCAAGAGAGATAAGGTGACGAGCCTTGTCCGCCTGGCGGCGGGTGCGTGTCGAGTGATGTTCATGAGGCTAACTCCTTTTCCGTCATGTGAGTGAATCAAGTTTTCCGGCGGATGGTTTTGATCAACCGGCGGGGGCGGGCCCGGTCGGCGAAACGTGCGCTCGTGGCGCACGGTCAGGTCGCGCGAACCGTCCCGTCGTGGGGCGCGAGCGGCGGCGGGCCAATGTGCTGTTCGTGGCTCGCCTGCGGACTCGGAAGACTGTGCGGATTTCCGTCTTCACCGACACACGCGAGACGGGCGGCCCGCAGGTGACACGGCGCACGAAATTTTTTTGACAAAAGAGTTTTCCGCGATAGAATCCGCGCCGCCACCCCAAGGGGGCTCCACCCCTTGAACCGGACGCGGGAGCTTCACCCTATGAGCGTCGAGCCTCAACACGAAGTCACACGGATTCTGCTCGATTGGAGCGGCGGCGACCCCGAAGCGCCGGAGCGACTGATGCCCTTCGTCTATGACGAACTGCGGCGTCTGGCGCGCGCCTTCCTCGCCAGAGAGCGCGGCGCGCACACCTTGCAGCCGACGGCCCTCGTCCACGAGGCGTACCTGCGGCTCGTTGATCAACGCTCGGTCAACTGGCAGAACCGCGCGCACTTCTACGGCATCGCGGCAAGCATGATGCGGCGCGTGCTCATTGACCACGCGCGCGCACACGCCGCCGAGAAGCGGGGCGGAGAGGCGATTCACCTCTCGCTCGACGATGTGCATCTCCCGCTCAAACAGCGCGCGGTGGGTCTGCTCGACTTGGACGAAGCGTTGGCGAGATTGACCGAGATGGACGAGCGCAAAGGCAAGATCGTCGAGCTACGTTTTTTCGGCGGACTGAGCGACGAAGAGGTCGCCGAAGTCTTAGGCGTCTCAACAAGGACGGTGCTGCGCGACTGGAAGAAGGCGCGCCTCTGGCTCTTTCGCGAACTCTCGCAGAACCCGGCCTGAAAATTTACCTGTCAGTTTCCCGTCCCGAATCCCGCGTCTGTGTGTAGTGATGCGAAGCGAAGAATGGCGAAAAGTTGAAGCACTGTTGGACTCCGCGCTGGAGCTTGGGCAGAGCGAGCGGCGCAGGTTGCTCGAAGAAGTCGGCGCGGGCTCGCCTGAGTTGCGACGCGAAGTCGAATCGCTGCTCGATTGCGAGGGGCAAGCGGACGGCTTCCTCGCCGCCCCGGCCCTCGCCTTCTCGGCGGATTTTTTTGCCGAAGGCGAAGGCGCGGACGAGCGCGCCGGGCAGAGCATCGGACACTATCGCGTTATCCGCGAGATCGGGCGCGGCGGGATGGGTGCGGTCTATCTCGGCGAACGGGCAGACGGAGAGTTTCAACAGCAGGTTGCGCTCAAAGTCGTGCGGCGCAGCTTCGCCGACTCGGAACTCGCGCGCCGCTTCCGCCGCGAGCGGCAGATCCTCGCCTCGCTCAATCACCCGAACATCGCGCGCCTCCTCGACGGCGGCATGAGCGCGGGCGGCGAGCCGTACATCGTCATGGAGTACGTCGAGGGCGCGCGCCTTGACGACTACTGCAACGCCAAAAATCTCTCGACCGCCGGGCGGCTGCGGCTGTTCCTCGGAGTCTGCCGCGGCGTCTCCTACGCGCATCAGCACCTCGTCGTCCACCGCGACATCAAGCCCTCGAACATTCTCGTCACCGCCGACGGGACGCCGAAGCTCTTGGACTTCGGCATCGCCAAACTGCTCGGCCCGACGCAGGGCGGCGACGAACACACGCGCACGGAGATGCGCGCCTTCACGCCCGACTACGCCTCGCCGGAGCAGGTCAGCGGCGGGCAGATCACTACGGCCTCAGACGTTTACTCTCTGGGCGTTCTGCTTCGCGACCTTCTGGCAGGCTCACGCCTCTCCGCTGACGCGCGAAAAGCTCCCGGCAGGTGGCGCTCGGAGACTCCGGGGCCGAAGATAATCACGACGAACGTGCCGACCGAGCCGGAGGGCGACGACGGGAAGGCTCAAGCCGCCGTGCGGAAGTTCGCCGGGGCCGAGCTGGAGAACATCATCGCGATGGCGCGGCGCGAAGACCCCGCGCGCCGGTACAGTTCTGCCGCGCAACTAGCCGAGGATGTGCAGAGATACTTGGACGGCTTGCCCGTGCGGGCGCAGAAGGACTCCTTCGCCTACCGCGCCCGGAAGTTCGTCCGGCGCAACAAGGTGGCGGTCGGGGCGGCGCTGCTCGTCGCGCTCTCGCTCGTCGCCGGGCTCGCCGCCGCGCTCTGGCAGGCGGGCGTGGCGCGCTCGGAACGCGACCGCGCCGAGCGCCGCTTCGCCGACGTGCGTCGCCTCTCGAACGCCTTCCTCTTTGAAATCGCCCCGAAGATCGAAAGGCTCGAAGGCTCGACCGAGGCGCGCGAGGCGCTCGTCACGAGCGCGCTCCAATACCTCGACTCGCTGGCGCGCGAGTCGGGCGACGACCCGCAACTTCAGAGCGAGCTGGCGGCGGCCTACGAGAAGGTCGGCGACTTGCAGGGAGCGCCGCGACGCGCGAACCTCGGCGACTTCTCCGGCGCGATTGCGAGCTACGAGAAGGCGCGCGACGTGCGCCGGCGGCTCCTCGAAAAGAGCCCCGGAGACTTCGAGCAGCGCCGCCGCCTCGCCGCCGTCCTCGCCGCGCTCGGCTACGTCCGCTGGTGGACGAGCGACGTGAGCGGCTCGCTCGCCGACTCGGCGCGGGCGCTGGAGATTTACGAACGGCTCGACGCCGAGCGACCCGGCTCAAGCGAGCTGCGCGTCGCCGCCTCCGAGGCGCTGCTCGACCTCGCCACCACGCACTTCTTCAACGAACAGCTCGCCGAAGCCCACCCGCTCGTCCTCAAAGCTCTCGCGTCGCTTGAGGCGCTCGCGCGAGACGAGCCCGCGAACGTCGAGGCAGAGAGGCTGCTCAGCAGGGGCTACACCCTTCAGGGCTCGATACTCTTCTGGAACACTAAGGAGAAGGAGGCCGACGCCGAGATGACGAAGGCCATCGCCCTCAGCGAATCGCTCGCCGCCGGACACCCGCACGACGGCGTCCTCAAGCAGAGCCTCCTCGCCAACTACCTGCAAGCGTCGCAGATTTACCAGAAGGGCGACCCGGCGCGCTCGGTCGCCATCCTGACCAAGGCGCTGAGGGTCGCCGAAGAGTCGGTCGCCGCCGACGCCGCCAACACGCAGGCGCGGCAGAATCTGGCGAAGACTTACTCGATGCTCGGCCTCATCGCGCTCCACATGGAGAAGCCCGGCGTGGCCGCCCCTCATCTCGCCAGGTCGGCGGCGGAGTTCGAGGAACTGGAGAGAGTTCAGCCGAAGAACCGGACGTACAAGCACGACATCGCAAGGGTTTCGACGTATCTGGGGCTGGCGAAGTACCAGCAGCGGGACTTCGAGGCCGCGCTGGCGGGTTATCGGAAGGCCGTCGCGCTCTACGAGGACGATTTGCGGGCCGACCCGAAAAATATGATGCCGTTCCGCAAACTCGCCTCCGTCCACACCTACATCGGCGACGCGCTCCGCGACTCCGCCAAGACGGCGACCGGCGACGCGCGCCGGTCGCGCCTGCGCGCGGCGAAAGAGAGTCACCAGCGCGCCCTGGATGCCTACCTCACACTGCAAGCCCGGAACGCCCTCACCAAGCTCGACCGCCGGGACCTCGAAGTCGTCCAAGCGGCCTTACGCCAGTACGAGCAATGACGCTATAAAAACCATCTCCTCGGTTGACAGTTCTCCAACATTCATCCGACTGTCAGCCGAGGAGGGGTTCCATGTCGCCACAACCACTGCACGATCTTCGCAGAAAACTGCGCATCCTCAACCACGCCAAAGAAAGCGGTAACGTCTCGCAGACCTGCTGCGACTTCGGCACCTCACGGGAGATCTTCTACCGCCGGAAGCGCGCCTATGAGAAGGACGGCGAGGCGGCGCTCATCAACTCCAAGCCATGTCCGCAGAACCTGAAGTGCCGCACCCCACCTCACATCGAAGAGAAAATCCTCCATCTGCGCCGCACCTACCACCTCGGCCAGCGCCGCATCCACTGGTATCTGCTCCACTACCACGGGATTAAGGTCTCCTCCGGGGCGGTCTCCTACGTCCTCAAGCGCCACGGCCTGAACCGGCTGCCGCGCAACGTGAGGAAG
>DASTQX010000064.1:0-5582 GCA_035761505.1 Pyrinomonadaceae bacterium | reverse complement strand
CCTTACACGGACAACGCGCGTGCGCTCTCCGAGATGGCGCGCGTGCTCCGCGCGGGCGGCGTGCTCATCTTGAAGATTCATCACCCGCGCTACTACCTCACGGAAGCCGCGCGCGCCGTCTCGGCGCTCTCGCCGCTCGCGTTCGTCCACGCGGCGCGGGTGCTTCTGGCGGGAGTCGTTTACCACGTCACGGGACGGCAGCCGCGCACGAGACTCGTGAGCACCGAGACGTTCCAGACCGAGGCGATGCTGCGGCGCGAACTCGCGCGCCTCGGCCTGAAGATTCGGCGCGAGATGCCGGACTCGAACCCCCTCTCGCCTTCCTACGTCATCGAGAAGGAGAGTTGAGTCGGCCCCACGCCGCCGGCGCGCGGAAGCAGCCGCCGGAGCCGGTAGCGTTCTCAATCCGTCTTACTGGCCGGAGTGCGCTTCTCAGCCCCTTACCCCGCACGATTACCCTCCATCCCCGCGCCGCCAAGCCTTGCCCGCGCCCCGGAACGTCATTCCCATCATCGGGAATGACGTTCCCCTGCGTCGGCAGAACGTTCCGACACGTTGGAATGATGTTCCGACACTTGGGAACAACGTTCCAACGCCTCGGCAGAACGTTCCGACCTGCGGGAACGATGTTCCGACACGTGGGAATAACGTTCCGGCACGCGGGAATGACATTCCCACGCACGGGAATAACGTTCCCGCACGTGGGTATTGAATACTCTCGCGCGGGTCTTGGATACTCTCGCGCGGGCATTGAATACCCACGCGAGAGTATCCAATGCCGAGGCGCGGGTATGGCGTACCCGCGCGTGGGTATTAAGTACGCGGGTGTGGGTATGACGTTCCCGCGCGTCGGAACGTTCGGCGCACCCGTGGGAGAACTTGGGGCAGGCTGTCGTGGTTGGTCTCGCCTCTGAGCGATCTTCGGCTGACAGAGACCCCTAACAATCGAAAAGCGAAAGCGGCGCAAAGGTTTATAGCCCTTGCGCCGCTTCCGTCATTGAGGCTCAGTCTTACGCTTCGGCCTAGCAGGTAGCTCGTCGGGCAGCTTGAGCTTATCGTCAATCAAAACGTCCGTGCTGACACCAGCCACTCGCGCGTATTGCAAGAGGATAACAAGCGACGGCTCATTCCTGCCTAACTCATACTTTGAGATGGCCGTGTAATCAATCTGGTCTTCCACCTCAAGACGCCTTAACATCTCGCTTTGAGACAGCCCTAACGCCGCCCGAATCCGAACGAGCTTCTCGGCCAGCCGCTCCGGCTTGCGCCGCGCCCGCTTGCCCATCAGGAGTTTCCTCCCGACGGGGCAGAAAGAAGCTTGACCTCATGTATAAATATACATAAGATGCTACCGCGCATGTTAATCGCCGTGAGTGTGAACCTTTCATACTCAACGGCGATGCTCATCACTCGTCTGAGGTTGAGGGTGAGCCGCGCATCCGACCGTTGCCTTATTTTTCAAAGACTACAGAACGCGCGGAATATAGCACATGAACCTCACGTCGAAGGGCATTTTAGTCTGCGATTAAGGACAGAGGTGCGCGAAGGGGAGCGTGCCTCTCAGCACGCCCGTCAGAAGTAACGGGCTGTGCCGGGGCCGCGTGCGCGTCAGCGGGCGCGCTCGCGCGGCCCCGCCTCGTATGCGGGTGGACGAATCGAAAATCTTGTTCTCCACCCCCTGTCATGTTATGCAGTCCATCTACGAACGGGGCGTCGCGGAGCTTTTCTTGTTGCCCGCGCCGCGAATGATGCGTTATCTTTGAAAAAGCGTAGGCGACGGCCCCCGCCCACGTCTCGCCGGAGAGGACGCGGGCGCGGCGAACGCCGACGGCCCTCGCGTTTCCGAACCGAACCTTCCGAGCGCCTTCTTTATATAACAGGTTTTTCGTAATGGAATCTTCCGCCCCCCGCAGCAAACTCTGGCCGCCGCTTCTCGTCGCCGCCGCCGTCCTCTTCGTCTATTGGAGCGTGCTCCTGCGGCTGGGGCGCTTCTGGTGGGAGGACGAGAACTACTCGCACGGCCTGCTCGTCCCCTTAATCATCGGCTACATCCTCTGGACTGAGCGCGAGCGGCTGGCGCGTGTCGAGGTGCGCCCCTCCGTCTTCTGGGGCGGCGCGGCGGTCGTGTGCGCGCTCCTCGCGTTGTGGGCGGGGACGGCGGGCGCGGAGTTGTTCGTGCAGCGCGCGTCGCTCGTCCTGATGCTGGCGGGCGTGGCGGTATACTTCTGGGGCTTCAAGCTGCTGCGAGCGGTCGCCGTCCCGCTCCTCCTGCTCGCGCTGGCGATTCCGATTCCGACGATTCTTTTTAACAAGATCGCCTTCCCGCTTCAGCTCTTCGCCTCGCGCTGCGCGGTGTGGGCGATGCGGCAGTTTGACATTCCCGTGCTGCGCGACGGCAACATCATCGAGCTGATGCCGCTCGGCTCGGCGACGACCAAGAAGCTCGAAGTCGTCGAGGCGTGCAGCGGCATCCGCAGTTTGATGACTTTAGTCACCCTCGCCGTCGTCTTCGCCTACTTCACGCACCCGGACGAGGGGCCGAAGGACGGCGGCAAGGTCGGCAAGCGTCTCTCGCGTTACGGGCTCCTGCGCTCGGCGCTCATCGTGCTGGCCGCCGTGCCGATTGCCATCATCACGAACGCGGGGCGCGTGAGCGGGACGGGCGTGCTCTCGCACTACTACGGGACGGAGGTGGCCGACGGCTTCTTCCACTCGTTCTCCGGCTGGGTCGTCTATGTCGTCGCTTTCCTCCTGCTCTTCGGCTTCGGCTGGCTGCTCGACCGCTTCAACCCTTCGCGCGGCGCGGGGCCGGGCGCGGGCGGCGGGGGCGGCGACGACGCCGAGAAGGTCAACGAAAAAGAAGCGGCGGCGCGCGCCGGAGAAGCGGTCGGCGAATCGCCGGTCGTCGCGAAGAGTCCCGTGCCGGTCGGCGGCGCGCCTTCGGGCTCGGCGCTCTAAAAGGTTTTCAAGATGAAATCACAAGGCAAGCATTTCTGGGCGCTCGTCGTCGTCCTCGTGCTGGGCGGCCTCGCCGTCAACTTCCTCGAAGTCGTGGGCGAGGCCCGCGTCCCGCGCCGCGCGCTCGCGGAGTTCCCGAAGGAGGTCGGCGACTGGAAGCAAACGGGGCCGGACGCGCGCTTCGACGCCGCGACCGAGGCCGTCCTGCGCGCCGACGACTACGTGACGCGCGATTACACGATGCCCGACGGTCGCTACGTCTCGCTCTACGTCGGCTACTACGCGACGCAGCGCGCGGGCGCGACCTACCACAGCCCGCTCAACTGCCTGCCCGGCTCCGGCTGGAAGCTGACCGAACCGGCGACGGTCGAGATTAAGCCCGCGAACGGCGCTCCCGCCTTCGAGGCCAACCGCTACATCATCCAGAACGGCACGACCCGGCAACTCCTCGTCTATTGGTATCAGGGGCGCGGTCGCGCCGTGGCGAACGAATACTGGGACAAGGTCTATACGGTTCTGGACAGCGTGCGCCGCCGCCGCTCGGACGGCTCGATGGTGCGCGTCCTCGTACCCGTGGGCGGGTCGGACGAGGCGGCTTTGGCCTCCGCCACGGCCTTCGCCGCCGAAGTCGCGCCGAACCTCTCGGCCTACATTCCGGACTAGGGGCTTGAGAAGGGCCGGCGGCCTGAGTTGTGTTGCGCGAAGTGTGCGATGTTTTACAGGAATTGAAGGCCGATTCGGAGTTTTAGAGAGATTGCCGCACCTCTGCCGGGTGCCCCGGCGGCGCGGGACGGGTCGAGGCCGAAAGGCCCGGTTTTTTCAAGAGAATTAACTGACTCCGTTCCGGCGGCTTCGTGTTAGGATGTGTTGGTCGCGCCGTTTCGAGGCTTTGCCCGCCGCGAGCCGTGTGCGACTTGAGTTGGTGTTCAACGAACGAGCGGCCCTCGGTTCCGGCCCGGAGACCAATGCCCCGGTACTTCGGCCCCCGACGCCTTCAGGCCGCCTACTCGCAGAAGGAGTGCCGGACAAATGAATCGTCAAGAGTGCCCGCGCGCCCGCGGTTTGAGGGCGTTGCTGCTGGTCTTGCTCGCCGTCTCAGTCGCGTTCGCGGCGTCCTGTTCCAACCCCGAAAAAGCCAAAGCCGAACACGTCGCGCGCGGCGAAGCCTTCCTCAAAGAGAAGAAGTGGCAGGAAGCCACGCTCGAATTCCGCAACGCCATCCAGATTGACGAGCAGTTGGCGTCGGCCCACTGGGGTCTGGCGCAAGCCTACGAGCAACTCGGTCGCGTCGCCGAGGCGATGGAAGAGCTTCAGTTCACCGTCCGCCTCGACCCGAACAACTTCCCCGCGCGGCTCAAGCTCGCCAACGCCTACCTCCTCGCCTACGCCAGCGGCAGGGAGAAGAACCCGGAATTTCTGGCGCGGGCCGAGCAGTTCGCCAACGAGATTCTCGCGCGCGACGCCAACAACCCCGACGCTCACATCCTGATGGCGAACGTCATCAGCCTCAAGGGCGACCAGAAGCAGGCCGAAGAGAAGATCAAGTACGCCATCAGCCTCGACCCGAAGCGCGTTGAGTCCCACGTCGGCCTCGCCAAGTTCTACCTCCAGATGAACCGCACCGCCGAGGCCGAGGCGACCTACAAGCAGGCCATCTCCATCAACGAGCGCTCGTCGCTCGCGCGCGTCGAGTACGGGCGCTTCCTCGTGCAGGCGGGCCGCACCGCCGACGCCGAGGCGGAGTTCCGCCGCGCCGCCGAGGCCGAGCCCGACAACCGCGACGTGCGCTGGATACTCGCCAGCTTCTACCTCGTCAACAAGCAACTGGACAAGGCCGAGACGGCTTACAAGGAGTGGGCGCAACTCGACTGGGACAAGGCCGACGGGCGCGCGCGCCTCGCCGACTTCTACGCCACCGTCGGGCGCTACGAGGAGGCGGCGAACCTCTACCGTGAGATTATCCAGATGTCGCCCGACTACACGCGCGGGCGCTACCGCCTCGGCGAGATCAGCCTCCAACGCGGCGACGCGGCGGGCGCGACCGCGCAGGTGGACGAGCTTTTGAAGAAGAACGCGCGCGACATGCAGGCGCTCTTTTTGCGCGCGCGCCTGTTGATGGCGGCGGGCAAGTTGAAGGACGCGCTCGGCGACCTCAAGACCGTGCTCGAACAGGAGCCGCGCTCGCGCCTCGGCCTCTACTTCGCCTCCGAAGCGCTCTACCGCGACGGCCAGCTTGAACAGGCGAGGGCGCGCGCCGGGGAACTCGAACGCTATCACCCGGACTTCCTCCCGGCGAAGCTCTTGCAGATTCAGATTAACTTCGACTCCGGCGACGCGGAGACGGCCAAGAGGTTGGCGAGCGAACTGCTCGAACGCCTCTCGAAGACCGCGCCGAACGGCGAGCAGACGCCGCAACTCCTCGCCGACGTGAGGACGAACGCGCTGCTGCTGCGCGGCAAGGCGAACCTCAGCCTCCGGCAGTTCTCGGAGGCGCGCGCCGACATGGACGCGGCCCGCGTCGCCTCGCCCAACTCGCCTCTGCCTTACGTCAACCTCGCCGACCTCGCCGGGGCCGAGGGCAAAGCCGAAGAGGCTTGGCAGCAGTTGGAGCGCGCGCTCCAACT
>DASTQX010000063.1:0-1684 GCA_035761505.1 Pyrinomonadaceae bacterium | reverse complement strand
CCCGTGAAAGGGGCTTGTGACGCTTGCCGACCATCATCCCTCTTTCAACTCTTCGTCCTTCCCGAACCCGCGCGCCAGCTCATAGACGAGGCGGATGGGGAGGCCGACGACGTTCCAGTATTCGCCTTCGATGGACTCGATGAAGGGCGCGGCGCGGCCCTGCACGGCGTAGGCTCCGGCCTTGTCGAGCGGCTCGCCGGTCTCGACGTAGCGCTCGATCTCTTCGCCGGACAACTCCGCGAAGCGGACGCGCGTCCGCGCGACGCCGGAGACCGAGCGGCCCGTCTCGGCGCGCACGAGCGCGACGCCCGTCAGGACTTCGTGCGTGCGCGCGGCCAGTTGCCGGAGCATCCGAGACGCGTCGCGCGCGTCGCGCGGCTTGCCGAGGATTTCGCCGTCCACGACGACCACCGTGTCCGCGCCGAGCACGAGCCCGAACAATCGCGCCGAGGCCACCGCCCCGGCCTTCTCAAGCGCGAGCCTGCGGACGTAAACGTCCGCCGCCTCGCCCGCGCGCGGAGTCTCGTCCACGTCGGGCACTGTCGCCTCGAACGGCCACCCGACGGCACGCAGGATTTCGGAGCGGCGCGGGCTCCCCGACGCCAGCACCAGAGGCTCCATCACGCCCGCGCCCGGCGCGCGCCTTTCGCGGCCCAACGCTTGTGGCCCTCGCTCGTTTTCCATTACACTCACCCACTCGATTTTAGATTTTAGATTTTGGATTTTAGATGAAAAGTCCCGGCTCGCAAATCCGAGGAGTCCGAAATCCGAAACCGTCATGGAGGAGCTGATTCAATCGCTGCCCAAGCTCTTGCGCGCGGCGGGCGAGGCGGAAGAGGTCGTCGAGGCCGCCGCCTTCGTCGCGTGGCGGCGCGTCGCGGGCGAGGCTCTGCGCGGCTGCGCCGTCCCGTTCCGGCTCTACCGCAAGACGCTCGTCGTCGCCGTCCCCGACACGACTTGGCGCAAGCAGCTCGAAGCCGTCAGCGGCCAGCTCATCTTCCGCCTCAACTCTCTGCTCGGTCAGGCGCTCGTCACCTACATCGAGTTCCGCGTTGACCAGAAGACCGTGCAGCAGGAGCGCGAGCGCACGCCCCGCGCCGCGCACGAAGCGACCCCGGAGGAAGCGGAGCACGCGCTCCGAGGCGCGGGCGAACTCCGCGCGGCGGCCACGGCCATCCGCGACGAAGACCTCCGCCGCCGCTTCCTCCTCGCCGCCGGCAGCTACATCAACGCGCAGGAAAGGAAGTGAGCAGTAAGCGGTGAGCAGTAAGCAGTCAAGACAGTTCAAACATTTACTGCTTACTGCTCACCGCTTACTGCTCACTTGAATTTATGCCTATCACGGAAGCAGACGTTGAGAAGATCGCGACGCTCGCGCATCTGGAAATCACGGACGAGGAGCGGCGCGCGCTGACGCCGCAGATGGCGTCCATCGTCGCCTACGTCGAGCAGCTCAACGAGTTGGACACGAGCCGGGTCGAGCCCGCCATCGGCGGCCTCACGCCCGAAGGCGAGCGCACCGACGCCACGCGCGAAGACGCCGTCCTTCCCTCGCTCGGCCAGGCGCTCGCGCTCGAACAGGCTCCCGACCCCGCCCACGGACACTTCCGCGTGCCGAAGGTCATCGCCAGCTCGGAAGTGAAAGAGAACTTTTAAAGCCCCGCCGCGCCCCTTTCATCAAACA
>DASTQX010000062.1:0-5442 GCA_035761505.1 Pyrinomonadaceae bacterium | reverse complement strand
GGTCGAGTTGCCGAACGGCGTCCGCCACACGATTAACGGCTCTCTGACGACCCTTCAGGCCGACGACGTGAACGCCGACAACGAGGGCTCGGTCGAGGGGCGCGGCAACCGCAATCGTGACGCGGTCTTCATCGGCGGCGGCGCGGCAACGGGCGCGATCATCGGCGCGATTGCCGGAGGCGGCAAGGGCGCGGCCATCGGGGCCATCCTCGGCGGCGCAGCCGGGACGGGCGCGCGCGTCTATGAGAGAGAGCAGGAGGCCGAGGTCAAGTCCGGCACGGAGTTCGGAGTGATTCTGAACCGCGCCGTCTCGCTCCCGGCGGCCCGCTAAAGTTTATCAAGGATCGGCAACCGAGCGGTTGTCGGTACGGAGGAAGCCCGCAAGCGAAGGGGAGAGCGCGGGCGGGCTTCCGACAAAATCGAACGAGTTCGGTCGCCCCTGTCAAGGCGTAAGTGAGCGACCGCAACGGAAGAGGCCCGGCGCGAAGGGGAGAGCGTGCCGGGCCTCTTCCTTTTTTGGACAGTAAGCAGGAAGCGGTGAGCAGTAAGCAGTTTTTTGGACAGTAAGCAGTAAGCAGTAAAAGCACCTTCGGTTTTGAAATCTCAAATCTCAAATCTGAAATTGCTTTTACTGCTTACTGCTCACCGCTTCCTGCTTACCTTCGATAGACGATGCGCCCGGCGACGATGGTGGCGACCGCCGCGCCGTGCATCGTCCAGCCGTCGAAGGGCGTGTTGCGGCTCTTGGACTTCGAGCGCGAGGCGTCGAACGTCCAGCGCCGGTCGGGGTCGAGAATCGTCACGTCGCCCCACGCGCCCGCGCGCAGAGTCCCGCGCTCGGCGAGGCGGAAGATGCGCGCCGGGTTGACCGAGAAAAGCTCGACGAGCCTTTCGAGGCCGACGACGCCCCGGTGGACGAGGCGGTCGAGCGCGAGGCCGACCGCCGTTTCCAGCCCCGTGATGCCGAAGGGCGCGTGGTCGAATTCGAGCGCCTTCTCGTCCGCGTGGTGCGGCGCGTGGTCGGTTGCGATGGCGTCAATCGTCCCGTCGCCTAGCGCCTCGATGATGGCTTCCAAGTGCTCGCGGCTGCGGAGCGGCGGATTCATCTTGGTGTTCGTGTCGTAGCCTTCGACCGCCTCGTCCGAAAGGATGAAGTGGTGCGGCGCGACCTCGCAGGTGACTTCGAGCCCGCGCTCCTTCGCGCGGCGCACGGCCTCGATAGCGCCCCGCGTCGAGACGTGCGCGAGGTGGACGCGCGCGCCCGTCAACTCCGCGAGCGCGCAATCGCGCATCGCGTCCGACTCTTCGGCGAGCGCCGGAGCCCCGCGCAAACCCAGACGCAGAGACCACTCGCCCTCGTGCATCGCCGCGCCCGCCGCGAGCGAGCGGTCTTCGCAGTGATCCATCACCGTCAAATCGAACCCGCGCGCATATTCGAGCGCGCGGCGCATGAGCCCCGGCGAAGGCACGCTTCGCCCGTCGTCGGTCACGGCGACGATTCCGGCGCGCTTCATCTCGCCCATCTCGGCCAGCTCTTCACCTTTGGAGCCCTTCGTAATCGCGCCGACAGGGAAGACGTTTGAGAGTCCGGCGGCTTGCGCCTGCTCGACGATGAAGCTCGTCACCGCCGGGTTGTCGTTGACGGGGTCGGTGTTCGGCATCGCGCAGAGGCTCGTGAAGCCGCCCGCCGCGCCCGCCGCCGCGCCCGAAGCGATGGTCTCTTTGTACTCCTGTCCGGGCTCGCGCAGGTGGACGTGCAAGTCTATGAAGCCGGGCGCGACGACGAGCCCCGTGGCGTCGAAGACTTCCGCGCCTTCGGGCCGCGCCTCGCCGCGCGAGAGCAGCGCGGCCACGCGACCGTCTTCAAGCAAAATGTCCTTGCCGCCGTTGATGCTTTGCGTCGGGTCAATCACGTAGCCGTTGCCGATGAGAAGTCTCATTTATTCTGTGCCGGTCGGAAGGATTAAAGGGAGTGCCCGCTTCCCTCTCGCTTCATTTCGAGGCGTCGGATTGCGCGGCGCTCAGGGCGGCTGGCAGCGGTTCGCGCGGCGACTCCACCGGAGTCTCCGCGTCAATCTTCGCCGCCGGAGCCGTACCCTGCGTCGCCAGAGTCCCGACGCCGCCGCCGAGCAGATAAAGCACGGCCATGCGAACCGCGAGTCCGTTAGCCACTTGGTCGAGTATCAGAGAACTCGCGCCGTCGGCCACTTCGGAAGAGATTTCGATGCCGCGATTCATCGGCCCCGGATGCATGACGATGGCGTCGGGCGCGGCCCGCGAGAGGCGCGCGGCGTTCAGCCCGTAGTGGACGGCGTACTCGCGCAAGGAAGGGAGGAAGGCCGCGCCCTGCCGCTCGCGCTGGATGCGCAAGACCATCACCACGTCCGCGCCTTCGATGGCGTCTTCGACACGACGCTCGACGCGCAAACTCTCTCCGCCCTCGACGAGCGCGGCGAAGTCCGGCGGCGCGAGCGTCCCCGGCCCGGCGAGCGCCACGCTCGCGCCGAGCTTCGTCAGAAGGTGCGCGTTGGAACGCGCCACGCGCGAGTGCAGGATGTCGCCGAGGATGGCGACCCTCAAGCCTTCGATACCCCCTTTGTGCTGCCGGATGGTGAGCGCGTCGAGGAGCGCCTGCGTCGGGTGCTCGTGCGCGCCGTCGCCCGCGTTGACGACCGACGCGCGGCAGATGCGCGCGAGCTGGTGCGGAGCCCCCGCCGAAGGATGACGGATGACGATCAAGTCCGGCCCCATCGCTTCGAGGTTGCGCGCCGTGTCGAGAAGCGTCTCGCCTTTGGTCACGCTCGAAGAAGAGGAG
This sequence comes from Pyrinomonadaceae bacterium, assembly GCA_035761505.1. Taxonomy (GTDB): domain Bacteria; phylum Acidobacteriota; class Blastocatellia; order Pyrinomonadales; family Pyrinomonadaceae; genus JAIVJM01. Next base: position 2,627 of record DASTQX010000062.1, on the reverse strand, counting down.
CTGATGTTGATAACGTCCGCCGAGAGGCGCTTGCCCGCAATCTCGAAGGAGGTGCGCGTGCGCGTCGAGGGCTCGAAGAAGAGGTTGATGATGGTGCGCCCGCGCAGCGTCGGGACTTTCTTGATTTCGCGCGCGGAGATTTCCTTGAAAGACTCCGCCGTGTCGAGGACGTGCGTGATCTCCGCCGCCGACAGTCCACGGATGCCGAGCAGGTGCTTTCGTGTCAGCTCAGTCTTCATCCCTTAAAAGTCGTTCCCGCAAAAAAAAGGCGGCCACTGCGGGCCGCCGTCGTCATGCGCCTTCCGGTGCGTTCGCGGGTCGCTCGACAATCGCGACTCCCTCTTCGCCGTCGAAGTCGTCGAGCATCACCTTGATGATCTCGCTCTTCTTGGTCGGCACGAACTTGCCGACGAAGTCCGCCTGTATCGGAAGCTCTCGGTGCTCCTTCCCCCGGTCGACGAGGACGGCGAGCTGCACGCGTCGCGGCCTGCCGAAGTCTATCAACTGGTCGAGCGCCGCGCGAATCGTCCGGCCCGTGTAGAGCACGTCGTCCACGAGCAGCACGTTGCGCCCGTCCACGTCCACCGGCAAGTCCGTGCGGTTGACGACCGGGTTCGCCCCGACCGTCGAGAGGTCATCGCGGTAGAGCGTGATGTCAAGGACGCCCACCGGCGGGCGGTCGCCTTCGAGGTCGGCGATCTTGTCGGCCAGCCGGTTCGCCAGAGGCACGCCCCTGCGTTGGATGCCGATTAAGTAGAGATGCCCGGCCCCGTGGTTCTCCTCCACGATCTCCGAAGCCAACCGCGCCAGCGCCCGGTTGATCCGCATCCCGTCCATGATTCGCGCTTTTTCGACGAATTCCATCGCGCGGATACTAGCACAGTGGACGAGACTGAGGGAAGATTCCCGCTCGCCCGTGATTGTTACCATGAGTTTTACGGTTCGGATGATGCGCGCCGTTTGACGACTAACTCCCGGAGGATGATTAAGCCGACCAGCGTGCCGAACGCGCCCGTAAAGAGAAGGTAGAGCAGACTGAGCGTTATCCCCGCCGTCCGGACTTGTCCGTCGCCCCAGAAGGAATTTATCTTCGCCTCGTCCAGTGTCACCCGCCGGATGCATTCGAGGTCGGAAATGTCGGGGCCGCACGGCTGCTTATCGGGCCTGACAAAGCCCTTCAGAATCGCCACCGAATTGCCCCCGAAGGTCGGAACCTGGAGCACGACGAAGCGGTGTATCACGAAAAGCAGGAGGAGCGTGGAGAAGGCGAAAACGAGTGTCCGCTTGAAAAGCTTTTTGAGCTTAATGGGCGAGACGTTCTCGCCTTCGTACCACTGGACGGCGACGGCGAGGAGTCCCATCAGCGCAGCCGAGAGCGGCAGGAGTGGTTCTCGGAGGGTACTCGGAATCAGCGTGAGCATCGAGTGGAAGAGAGGGATTTTGTACACGCCCAAGTACGGCGCGAGACCGACGCTGACGCCGACGCCGAATCCCAGTATGTATCTGACGAGGCGATTGGCGACGCCTGGGGGGCGAGGTATTCGGGCGGGTCGGCTCATCACAGTCATTTCTCCGAAACGACAATCTCTTCGCAGGGAGGGGGGTCATTGGCCTCCTCCATCCTCACCATATGGCAACCTAACTTGAGCCTCGGCGCGCGGTTGAGGAGCGGGAGGTCAAACCGCTTCCGCTTGTAACCCGACCTGACGACTTCATACCTGTAATCGCCGCGAAAGAGCCTGACAGAGCAGCCGTATGTGCAGATATCAATCACCGGGTCACCATTAAACGAAAGCAGCTTGAAGGTCGCGTCGTCGGGGAGACAGATGACGGTGATCTCCACCTCGGTGTCGCTGATGTGCACCGTTTCGATGACCTCCTCCGCCTCCGCGAGCACTTCGCTGGCCGCGTTCCGCTCCACGAATGTCTTTTGGCCACTCTTAAAAAGGCTTAGTTGTAACGGAGTGGGGAAGACCCTCTCGACGTAAGCGCGCAGACCTTCCAACCGCCTCTCCCCCCGCAAGCCCTGAAGCAGTATCGCTTTAATATTAGTGAGGACGTCCGACACCGCCTGAGCTCCGTATGCTTCTACACGTTGGGCGGCTTGAGTAGGGTCAGGCTTCGGCACCCTCGTTACCGTCAATGCCTCCACATAGTCGGCGAGTGCCTCCTGAGCGGCCCTCGCTGCTTGGTTCACCTGTTTTGAAGCCCTCTCCCTATCTCTCGCTTCGGCTTGAAGCTCATTGGCCCGCTGTCGGGTCGTCTCGATCCACTCGGAGGAGCCCCCGCCCGACTCAGTCTGGCCACCGTGACAGCCGATGCACTGTTGCGAGGTCGGAGCCTTGACGTTCTTGCGCGCGTCGGCGGCGGCGTCATGGCAGCCCGCGCAGTTGCGGTGGAAGGCTTCCTCGTTGGTGAGGATGGTCGGGTCGCTCTCGCCCTCATAAGTAATCTGCGGGATTTCGTCGCCGAGTTTGGGCTTCCGTCCGTCCTGCGCGTGGCACGAGCGGCAGGTGTTGACCTCCGGCGTCTTCGCGTCCTTGACGGTCTCGGCGGTCAGCGTCACGGTGCGGTCGGCGGGGTGCGCCGTCGCGAGCGGCGGGTGCTTGGCGGCCTCGGCGGCGGGC
>DASTQX010000061.1:0-21265 GCA_035761505.1 Pyrinomonadaceae bacterium | reverse complement strand
CCGACTTCGAGGCCGACGCGCGCGCCGAAGGAGAAACCGGCGAGCGTGACGGGCTGGCCGGGATATTTCCCGGCGAGGTAGTCGAGGGCGAGCCGCGCGTCCTCCTGCTCGCCGCCGCGCGCGTGGTCGTGCTGGCCGGTGGAGTGGCCGACGCCGCGAAAGTTGATGCGGAGCGTGACGAGTCCCGCGTCGTTCAAACCGCGCGCGGCGCGGAAGACCACCTTGTTGTGCATCGTCCCGCCGTGCAAGGGGTGCGGGTGGAGGACGAGCGCGACGCCGCGCGCCGCCGCGCCCTCGTCGGCGCGCGGCTCCTTCAGAATCGCCTCGATGCGCCCGTGCGGGGACTCGATGTAAAGATTGCCTGCGGGATACATATAAGCTGATGCCGGATACCGGATGTCAGTGAAAGCATCGTGTCTTGATTGACATCTTACATCTAGCACCCGGCAGCCGCTTTTGTCGAGCTTCTTGACTTTGGCGGGCCGGAAGAAGTAGTTTTTGAGAGGCGAGATACTCTCTGAAACAACGTCACTTCGGCCTCTCTCAAGCGCCTCTTTTGTCCCCCGCGCGACGGGCCTTCGGACTCGCGTCGAATCAACGGCGCAACGTGAGAGGCCGCCGCCGAAGGCGAACGTCAGGAACGTGTGCAAGGGAATCCGATGCCCCCAACGGAGGAGATGAAGACCGCGCGGACGCCTGAGCCGCCCGCACGGGTTCCGGCGCGCAGGGCCGCTTGGGCGCGTTACGCCCTGCCGTTCGCGGCGGTCGCGGCGGCGACGCTGCTCACCTACGGCCTCCAAGCAGTGGTCGGCGCGGAGAGCGTGCGCGTCGTCTTCGTCTTCTACTTCGCCGCCGTCTTCGTCAGCACGCGGCGCGGCGGGCTCTGGCCGGGGCTGCTCTGCGTGGCGCTCTCGGTGCTCGTCGTCAACTACGCCTTCCTCGCGCCTTACGGCGCGCTCAGGCTCGACCCCGCCGCGCTTCTTCAGACCTTCCTCTTCATGTCGGTGGCGCTCCTCTTCGTCTATCTGACGGAGCAGGGGCGGCGGGCCGAGGCCAGTACGCGGCGGAGCGAGGAATCTCTCGCCACCACGCTCAAGAGCATCGGCGACGCCGTTATCACGACGGACGGGCGGGGGCGCGTCACCTTCCTCAACCCGGCGGCGGAGAAGTTGACCGGCTGGACGAGCGACGAGGCGCGGGGCCGAGACCTCCCGGAAGTCTTCCGCATCGTCAACGAGGAGACGCGCCTCCCGGTCGAGAGCCCCGTCGCGCGCGTCCTGCGCGAGGGCGTCGTCGTCGGGCTCGCCAACCACACGGCCCTGCTCTCGAAGGATGGCAGGGAGACGCCGATTGACGACAGCGGCGCTCCCATCCGCGCCGCCGACGGGCGCATCGTCGGCGTCGTCTTGGTCTTCCACGACATCACCGAGCGCAAGCACGCCGAGGAGGCGCACGTCCGCCTCGCCGCCATCGTCGAATCGTCCGACGACGCCATCATCGGCAAGACGCTCGACGGGACGGTGACGAACTGGAACGCCGCCGCGCGGAGGCTCTACGGCTACGAGGCGGAAGAGATCATCGGGCGACCCATCTCGACCATCGTCCCGCCGGAACTCAGAACGGAGTTGGAGGGGGTTCTGCGCCGCATCCGGGAGGGCGGCAAGGTCGAGCACCTTGAGACCGTGCGCGTCACGAAGGACGGCAGCCGCATCAACGTCTCGGTCACGATCTCTCCCATCAAGAACGCTTCGGGCCAGATCGTCGGCGCTTCGACCATCGCGCGCGACATCACCGGGCGCAAGCGCGCCGAAGAGGAGAGGGCGCGGCTCACCGCGCAGATCGAGGGCGAGCGGCGGAGGTTGCGCGAGCTGGTGAGCCACGTCCCCGGCGTCGTCTGGGAGGCTTGGGGCGAGCCCGACGCGGCGGGCCAGCGCATCGACTTCGTCAGCGACCACGTCGAGAAGATGCTCGGCTACACGGTCGAGGAGTGGCTTCAGACGCCGAACTTCTGGCTCACCATCGTCCACCCCGAAGACCGCGAGCGGGCCGCCGCCGAGGCCCGCCGCAAGTTCGAGAGCGGGCTCGGCGGCACGAGTACCTTCCGCTGGGTGGCGAAGGACGGGCGCGTCCTCCCCGTCGAGGCACAGTCGGTCGTCATCCGCGACGAGCGCGGCGAGCCCGCCGGGATGCGCGGCGTGACGATGGACATCAGCGCCCGCCAGCGAGCCGAGGCCGAGATGCGCGAGAGCGAGTTGCGCTATCGCGCGCTCGCCGACGCCATGCCGCAGATCGTCTGGACGACGCGCGCCGACGGCTACACCGACTACTACAATCGTCGCTGGTTCGAGTACACGGGGATGACCTTCGAGCAGACCGAGGGTTGGGGCTTCCAACCCGTGCTGCATCCGGACGACGTGGAGCACACGCTGCGAACTTGGGCGACGTGCGTCCAGACGGGCGAGCCCTACCGCATCGAGTACCGTTTCCGCCGCGCCTCCGACGGCCAGTATCGCTGGCACTTGGGACGCGCCGAGCCCTTGCGCGACGCCGCCGGGCAGATCGTCAAGTGGTTCGGCACGGCCACCGACATCCACGACCAGAAGGAGGCCGAAGAGCGCCTCCGCTTCCTCGCCGAGGCGGGCGCGCTCCTCGCCTCGACGCTCGACTACGAGGCCACGCTTGCCCGCCTCGCGCGGCTCGGCGTGACGGCGTTGGCCGACTACTGCCTCATAGACGTGGTTGAGGACGACGCCTCCGTCCGCCGCGTGGCGACCGCGCACGCAGACCCCGCGCTCGAAGAGTTGACCGCCGGGCTGCGCAAGTTCCCGCCCGACCCGCGTCGCGGCGTCGGCGTCGCCGAGGCTCTGCGCACGGGCCACACGCAGACCTTCACGCACCTCGACGAAGAGCGCCTGCGGACGGTCACGGTCGGCGGCGAGCACGCCGCGCTGCTGCGCCGTCTGGGGCTCAAGTCATACATGTCCGTCCCGCTCGTGTCGCGCGGGCGGATCATCGGTGCCATCACCTTCGCGCACACGGGCACGGAGCGCGCCTACACGCCGACCGAAGTCTCCTTCGCCGAGGAGTTGGCGCGCCACGCCGCCATCGCCATTGATAACGCGCGGCTCTACGGGCGGGCGCGCGAGGTCAACCGCGCGAAGGACGAATTTCTCGCCACGCTCTCGCACGAACTGCGGACGCCTCTGACGCCCATCATCGGCTGGACGCACATGATTCGCAGCGGCCACATCAGCCAGCGTGACGCCGAGCAGGGCTTGCGCGTGATAGACAAGAACTCGCAGGCGCTCTCGCGGCTCATCAACGACCTGCTCGACATGTCTTCGATTCTTTCGGGCAAGATGAGGATCGAGCGCGCGAGCGTCGAGCTGGCGTCGGTCGTGCGCGAGGCGGTCGAGACGACGCGCCCGCTCGCCGAGTCGCGCGGCGTCTCCTTCGATGTCGCGCTCTGCGAAGGGGCCGCGTCTTTGAACATCAACGGCGACCGCACGCGGCTCGTGCAGGTCTTCTGGAATCTTTTGAACAACGCCGTCAAGTTTTCGCCCGCAGGCGGGACGGTGCGCGTCGAGTGCCGCTCGGACGAGGGCGCGGGGCGCGTCGAAGTCTCGGACGACGGCACGGGCATCCCCGAAGAGTTTCTCCCGCACGTCTTCGAGCGCTTCCGACAGGCCGACGGCTCGACGACGCGCGCGCACGGCGGTTTAGGCATCGGCCTCGCGCTCGTCAAGAGCTTCGTCGAGGCGCACGGCGGGTCGGTCTCCGCCGCGAGCGACGGCGAGGGCCGGGGCAGCCGCTTCATCGTCTCGCTCCCGCTCGCGCGCGACGGCGCGGGGGCCGAGCCCGTCGCCGAGGTCGCGGCGGAAGAGGCCGAGTCGTGCGCCGAAGAGAGCACTTGCCACGTCCTTCTCGTCGAGGACGCGCGCGACACGCTCGACATGCTGCGTCTGGTCTTCGGCTCGCGCGGCTACCGCACCACGGCCTGCGAGTCGGCAGAAGAGGCGCTGCGCGTTGCCGAGTCCACGCGGTTTGATATAATCGTCTCCGACATCGGTCTCCCGCGCATTGACGGTTACGATTTGATCCGGCGACTCCGGCGGCTGCCGCATTTGAGCGACATCCCGGCGGTCGCGCTCACGGGCTACGCCGCGCCGAAGGACGCGGAGTCGGCGCTCGCCGCCGGTTTCGACGCGCACATCCCGAAGCCGGTTGACCCGTCGGCCCTCGCCGAAGAGATCGAGGAGCTTTTGCAGCAGAAGACGCGCGCCGAAGAGTAGAGAAGCCTGACGGGGCCGCCGCGAGGCTTTCCACGGCGCGCGAGCAGTTCGAGCGGACGAGAACGGCGAGGGCGTCATGTGCTCCGAGCATGGTCGTCGCCCTTCCGCTCTCGTCCGAACCTCTCTCCACGAGAATCGAAGTCAAAGTCAGTGGGCCGCCGCTCTGCCAGCGCCGCAAGGAAGTTTAATCACCCATGAATCCGACACCAGCTACTCACGTCGCGCCTCTTTCCGTCTCCTCGCACAACGTCAGCCCGTGGATTTCAGGCGGCTTCGACCCGCGCGGGGGCGGCTCGCCGCACGCGGCGGGCAGCGAGTCGGAGGCGACGAACCGCCCGCGCGCGCTCGTCGTGGACGACGCGCCCGACGTGACCGAGATGATCGGCATGCTCATGAGCTACGCCGGTTACGAGGTGGTCACGGCCTTCAGCGCGACCGAGGCTTTCGACGCCGCCCGCTCCGGCAGCTTCGACGTGATTATCTCCGACATCGGGATGCCGGGCATGAACGGCTACGAGCTGGCCGAAGCCCTGCGCGCGCTGCCCGCCTACCGGAGCGTCCCGCTCATCGCCGTCACCGGCTTCTCCATGTACGACGACCGCACGCGCGCCCTCAGTTCCGGCTTCAACGATTTCCTCACCAAACCCATCAACCCCGGCGACCTCCTCGACGTGGTCAAGCGGCTGGTCTGAAGCGCAATCCGGCGAGCCCCCTTACAAAGGGGCACCAGAGACTCGACGCGCGGGTCGCGCCCGTTTCGTCGGCGGCGTGGCTTCATGCTATGTTCTTCCGTTCTCGTTTGAGGACGAATCCCTTCGGACGCGCCCGCGAGAGGGCGACTTTTTGATTTATGGAAAACGTGAGCGAAGGCGGGAGCGCGCCCGCCGAAGAGACGCGCGAGCCGCTGGAGGCGCACGAGCCCGCGGCGACGCGGAGGACTCTGGCGGCCTTCGCTACGAGCCGCGCGGGGCTGCTCGTTTCGGGCGCGCTCGTCATCGCGGCGGCCTTCTGGTACTTGCAGTATGCGACCGCCTCGATCTGCTGCGGCGACTTCGACGCCTACTACCACTTTCGTTGGAGCCGGATGCTCTGGGACGGTTTGTGGGCGGGCAACTTCCCGCCCACGTTCGACGCGCTGCCGCTCACGACGCTCAACCCGCGCGACTACGTTGACCACCACTTCCTCTTCCACGTCTTCCAGATACCGTTCACGCTCTTCCCGGACTTCCACACGGGCGCGAAGTTGGGGACGTGGCTCTTCGCCTGCCTCGCGGTCTTCGCCTGCTACTGGCTCGTCGTGCGCGAGCGCCTGAGCTACCCGATGGTGTGGCTCGTCGCCATCCTCGGCAGCTCCGCGCCGTTCCTCTACCGGATTCACATGGGCAAGGCGATGAGCGTCGCCATCGTGCTCTTAGTCGTCGGCATCTACCTCCTCTTCGAGCGCAAGTACCGATGGCTCCTGCCGCTCTCTTACGTCTTCGCGCTGACCTACGACATGGTGGCGCTCTTGTGGGTGGCGACCGCCGTGTGGACGGGCGTGATGCTGTGGAGCGAGCGGCGCTTCGAGTGGAAGCCGCTCCTGTTCGTCGGCGTCGGCTCCCTGCTCGGCTTCGTCATCAACCCATACTTCCCGCTCAACGTCAGGCTCTATTACGAGCACGCCTTGATGAAGGTCACGGCGAAGGACTTCTCCACGGTGGTCGGCGGCGAGTGGTATCCGTATAGCACGTGGGAGTTTTTGGGGAACTGCGGGACAGCCGTCGTCGCAATGGTCGCGGGCTATGTCGCCTTTCGCGGCGGGAACAGAAGAGAGATGCAGCGCTCGCTCTTCCTCCTCGTCTTCGCCACCTTCCTGATGCTCGTCAACGCGCGCTGGCGTCGCTTCTCGGAATACTGGCCGCCCTTCGCCGTCCTCTTCGCCGCCTTCGCCCTGCACCCGCACATCGAGCGCGCGCGCGCGCGCTTCCTCGGACGCGCGAGATTAGAGGACGACGGCGACGGGACGCGCGCGGTCGCGTCGAGTGCGCGACAGCCGCCCCTCACGGTCGAGAGCCTCGAACGCTCGCGCGCCGCCGAGTTCTTCCTCGTCGGCACGGCCCTCGTCCTGCTCGCCGCGCCGATGTACTCCTACTCGCGCGTCACCGCCTCGGACATCGGCGGGATGCCCGGCCCCGACCGCTACCGCGCAGGCATGGAGTGGGTCGGCCAGAACGTCCCGGCGGGCGAACTGCTCTATAACGCCGACTGGGACGACTTCCCTAAACTCTTCTTCTACGACCCGCACCGCCCCTACGTCGCCGGGCTCGACCCGACCTACCTGCTCGACCGCGACCGCGAGCTGATGCATCACTACGAGCGCATCGGCAAGGGCGAGGAGGAAGACCCCGGCCCCATCATCCGCGAGAAGTTCTGCCTCGGCGAAGGCGACGCCCGCCGCTGCGCCCGCTACGTCTTCATGGATCGAGAGCACGAAGGCTTCTACAACAACGCCCTCGACAGCGGCTGGTTCGACGTGCTCTACGAGGACGAAGATTGCTCCATCCTCCGCGTCCGCGAAGCCAAAGGCCCGCCGCCGCCCGACAACCTCCCGCCCGGCCAGACCGACGCCGACGAAGGCTCTCAACCAGCGCCCGACGAAAACGGCCCCGACGGCGACCAGCCGCCCGAAGAGCCCGGCGACGAGCCCAAGCAGAATTAAACGCGACTCTCTACCCGCAGGACGAGTGGCCGTCGACGCGAGCACGGCCCTCGTCCTTCCGCTTTAAAGTCCTTCCTTCGCCTTTCGTTCGCCACTCCGGCCCCCGGCCTCCCGCCGCTTCGTCCGAAAATACCCTCCGAAACGGTCGTCCGGATGTCACTTTTTTTGCAATGGGTGCTAAGTCCTTTAATTACGACTTCACGGGTCGAACACATCCATTGATTTAGATGACACGGCGGGTTACTCTTCGCCCCCAGAGCGCCACCTCGCCGGGTATCTCGGCTTTCCGGCACTCACCAACAGAGACATAAGACGCGCCAGCCACGTCCGCGTCCAAGACGCGGGGCACGCTCGCCGACCAACGCCAAGGCTTCGGGACGTGCGCGAGTAGGAAGAGTGGGCCGGGAGTTTTTGAGGCTCCTCAAATGCTTCTCCGAAAGTTGAAGTGAAAGGCCATGCTGGACGGTAAAACGGGAGTCTTACAAGGCCGAGAGGGACGCGGCTTCGCGGCGGCGGAGAAGGGCGCGTGCGCGACGGCTCATGCTTCGGAAGGGAGCGGCGAGAAATCGCTCCGCGCCGAAGCGTTGACGGCCCACGGCATGACGCTCGCGCGTCAGGGCAGGCCGCAGGAGGCTCTGCGCGCGCTCGAAGAAGCCTTTGAGGTCGCGCGGGAGGCGGGCGACGCCGAGCGCGCGGGGCTCGCCGCGCTCACCATCATCGAAGAGTTGGGCGCGCGTCTGCCGGGCGGACAGTTGTGCGCCACCTACGAGCGCGCCGCCGAACTGCTCCTTGATTCGCGGAACCTGACGACGCTCCGGCGGCTCTGCGCGGGCGCGCGCCGCACGCTCTTCTTACTGGGCACGACGCCTTCGCCGCCGGACTGGGAGGGCTTCTCGCTCAAAGAGGCGATTCAGCGCTTCGAGGCCGGGTTGATCGAGAAGGCTCTGCGGGACGCGGGCGGCCTTGTGACGCGCGCCGCGCAACTGCTCGGCATCAAGTATCACAACGGGCTCGTCTCGATGCTCAACAGTCGCCACCGCAACCTCCTGCCCGGTCGCACGCCCGTACTGCCGCGCCGCCGCATCGTCAGCAGCAGCGTGCCGCGCGAGGAGGGACGGAGAGAGCGGCCCGGCGCGGCGGGCGACGCGACGGCGCGGGCGGTCAGCATCCTGTACGCCGAAGACGACCTGCTGGTCGCCGCCGCCGTGCGCGAGACTCTGGAGTCGGAAGGCTGGAAGGTCGAGACGTGCGCCGACGGGGAGGACGCTCTGGGCCTCGTCCTGAGCGCCGCGCCATTCGACGCCCTGCTCTTGGACAACGGGCTGCCCGGCGTGCGCGGGGTCGAGATCGCGCGGCGCGCGCGCGCGTTGCCGCGCCACCGGCGGACGCCGATTCTCATGCTCTCGGCGTCGGAGTGCGAGCGCGAGGCGCGCGCGGCGGGCGTGGACGCCTTCCTGCGCAAGCCACAGGACGTGACGCAGCTCGCCGCCACCATCCGGCGTCTGCTCGCGGGCGGGGAGGTTTCAGGCTAGAGGGTGATTAAGGTTCAATCTTGAGGTCGGGATGTGCGCGCGCATCCCGATGGCATGGTGGCACCAGTCAGGCGGGTGGTGCAACATGCCGCGGGGCCGCCGTTACTTTGAGGGTGAAGTGCGGCGGCCCTAGTCTTTTCCCGTCAGTCTCACACTTCCAGCACGAGTTTCCCGAACTGCGCGCGATCCTCGATCAACTCATGCGCGCGCCTCGCCTCGGCGAGCGGCAGCGTCCGATCCACGACGGCGCGAATCAAGCCGCGCTCGACGAACTTCAGGGCGTCCAGAAGCTCCGCCTTCGACCCCATGAAAGAGCCGAGCAGGTTGAGGTGTCGGTAGAAGACCTGCCGGAGGTCTGTGCGCGCGTCGTAGCCGCTCGTCGCGCCGCAGGTCACGAGCCGCCCGTCCTTCCTGAGCGAAAGAATCGAGCCCGGCCAAGTCTCCGCGCCCGTGTGCTCCAACACCACGTCCACGCCGCGCCCGCCCGTCAGCCGCCTGACCTCCTTCGGCCAGTCCGCGCGCGTGTAGTTGACGACCTCGTCCGCGCCGAGCGCGCGCGCCTTCTCCAACTTCTCGTCCGAACCGGCGGTAGCGATGACGCGCGCCCCGCGCAGGCGCGCAATCTGGATGCCGATTGAGCCGACGCCACTCCCCGCCGCGTGAATCAGCACGTCCTCGCCCGGCTGCACGCCGGCGCGCGCGACGAGCATGTGCCAGGCGGTCACGGTGACGAGCGGGAGAGCGGCGGCCTCCGGCCAGCTCAAGCCCTCCGGCTTCGGGATGACGTTGACGGCGGGCGCGGCGACCAACTCGGCGTAGCCGCCGTCGCGCCGGTAGCCGAGGATGTCGTACTGCGGGCAGAGACTGTCCGCGCCGCGCAGGCACTCGCGGCAGTGGCCGCAAGAGACGCCCGGCTGCAACAAGACCTCCGCGCCGGGCTTCACCCAGTCCACGAGTTCGCCGACCTCGCGCACGACGCCCGCCACGTCGTTTCCGAGGATGTGCGGCAGCGGAATCTCGATGCCGGGCAAGCCCTTTCGCGCCCACACGTCGAGATGGTTGAGCGCGCAGGCGCGCACCTCGACCAGCACCTCGTTCGCCTTAAACTTCGGCTCCGGTCGCTCCTCGTAGCGGAGCACCTCCGGCCCGCCGTGTTCGTCGAAGATGATTGCTTTCATGGCTCTCGATTTTAATTTAAGAGTTGTTTTAAGCCCCTGAAAGGGGCGGAAGAACTTAGCCCACGGCTCGCGCCGTGGGCTAAGTTCTTCCGCCCCTTCACAGGAGCTCAAGGATTCATCTTATTGCGCCTGAGAAGGACTCTCGCCTTCCGCCTTCGACGCGCCGCTCTCGGTCTGCTGGCGGGCGTGATAGGAAGAGCGCGTGAGCGGGCTCGACTCGACGTGCTTGAAGCCGAGTTCCATGCCGACCTCGCGCCAGCGGGCGAACTCTTCGGGCGTGACGTAGCGCTCGACGGGGAGCCGCCGCCGGTGCGGTTGGAGGTACTGGCCGATGGTCATGATGTCGCAGTGCGCGGCGCGCAAGTCCTTCATCAACTCGACCACCTCTTCAAAAGTCTCGCCGAGGCCCGCCATGATGCCGCTCTTGGTGAGCATCCCTGATTGCTCGCGGTCGCGGCGGTCGGCGGCGCGGCGCAGGAGCGTCAAGGTCTGCTCGTACTTCGCGTCGGGCCGGACGCGTTTGTAGAGCCGCGCGATGGTCTCCGTGTTGTGGTTGAGCACGTCGGGGCGCGCATCGAGGACGGTGTGCAAGGCCGCTTCGTCGCCGTTGAAGTCGGGGATGAGGACTTCGATCTTGCACTCAGGATTGAGGGCACGCACCTCGCGGATAGTCTCGGCCCAGTGCGCCGCGCCGCCGTCGGCGAGGTCGTCGCGGTTGACGGAGGTGATGACGGCGTGCGCGAGGTCGAGGTGGCGGACGGCCTCGGCGACGTGTCGCGGCTCGTCGGGGTCGAGCGCGCCGGGCTGGCCTTTGCCGACGGCGCAGAAGCCGCAGTGGCGCGTGCAGATGTCGCCGCCGAGCATGAAGGTCGCGGTGCGGTCGCTCCAACACTCGAAGATGTTCGGGCAGCGCGCCTCCTGACAGACCGTGTGCAGGTTGAGCCCCTCGATGAGCTTCAGCACCGCGTTCTGGTTCGCCGGGTCGCCGATGCGTATCTTCAGCCATTCGGGCTTCGGCCCGCGAAAGGGCGGGCGCGTGGTCGGCGGGTTATTCAAGACTCTCAGTTCGCGGCTCAAATTGTTCTCCCCGTTGATGACGAATGTGAGGATATTTTAACACCCGGAAGAAGAAATGATGAGTGCGGAGCGATGAACGATTAACCGAAAGCAATCCGTCTTTCAGTTCATCGTTCATCGCTCCGCGCTCATCATTTAACCTCGATGATTCGGGCGAGGGCTTCGGGGTCAACGTTGCCGCCGGAGATGACGATGCCCGCTCGTGTGATGCCGGGCGGGAGTTTGCCGAAGAGCGCGGCGGCGGCGGCGACCGCGCCCGTCGGCTCGACGAGAATCTTCATGCGGAAGATGATGAAGCGCATCGTCTCGACGATCTCTTCTTCGCTCACGGTGAGAACGTCTTCCGCCGTCCTTTGCACCACGGGGAAGGTGAGCGCGCCGGGCGACTGTGTACGCATCCCGTCGGCGATGGTCGGCGGCGGCGGGATGTGGACGCGCTCGCCTTTGAGGAAAGATTGCCGCGTGTCGTCCGAGAGTTCCGACTCGACGGGGAAGCAACGTATCTCTGGCCGAAGGGCTTTCGCCGCCGTGCTCGCGCCCGCGAAGAGTCCGCCGCCGCCGCAAGGCGTGAGGAGCGCGTCCAGATCGGGAACCTCTTCGAGGAGTTCGAGCGCGCACGTGCCCTGCCCGTTGATGATGTGGTAGTCATCGTAAGGGGGGACGAGGAGGAGCCCTTCGCGCTCCGAGATGTCGCGCGCCACGGCCTCGCGGTCGTCGTGCTGGCGGTCATAGACGCGCACGTCCGCGCCGTAGCCGCGCGTCGCCGCCAGTTTCGAGCGCGGGGCGTCCTCCGGCATCACGATGACGGCGCGCACCCCGGCCTCGCGCGCGGCGAGCGCCACGGCCTGCGCGTGATTGCCGGAGGAGAAGGCGACGACGCCGCGGCTCTTCTCCTCTTCACTCAAAGAGAGCATCCGGTTCGTCGCGCCGCGAAACTTGAAAGCCCCGCTGCGCTGGAAGTTCTCGCACTTGAAGAAGACGCGGCAGCCCGCCTGCGCGTCGAACGTGCGCGAGGTCAAGACCGGCGTGCGGTGAATCTTCGGGCGGATGCGCGCGTGCGCTTCGCGGACTGTTTCGAGAGTAAGCATCGTTGGACGTTTAAAATGCCTGCGCGGAGTTCGCCGATGTGGCCGGGGCGGAAGACGGCTCTTCTTCCTCCGGCGTCATGCCGAAGACTTCGGCGAAGCGGGTGATGACGCGGCCTTCGACTTCGCGGAGCGGAACCTCTCGCCCAAGCAGTTCTTTCATCGAGGCGACGGGCTCGCCCTCGCAGGGGACGATGAGGTCGAAGAAGCTGAGGTCGGTGTTGACGTTCAAGGCGAAGCCGTGCGTCGTCACCCAACGGGCGATGTGGACGCCGATGGCGGCGACCTTGCCGCGCGCGGTGTGGACGCCGGTCAAGCCTTTGACGGTGAAGCTCTCAATGCCGAAATCTCCGAGGGCGCGGATTAAAGTCTCTTCGAGGTCGCGGACGTAGCGGTGCACGTCCTCGCGGTCGGGGCTCAGGTTGATGATGGGATAGCCGACGAGTTGGCCGAGGCCGTGATAGGTCATCTTGCCGCCGCGGTTGGTCTCGAAGACGGCGACGCCGCGCTCCTCCAGAGTCTCCGGCGTGGCGAGGATGCCCGTGTCGCGCGTCGCGCGGCGGCCCGTCGTGATGACGTGCGGGTGTTCGAGGAGCAGGAGCGTGTCGGGCCGCTCGCCGTGGCGGACGGCCAACTCCGTCTCCTTCTGCATCCGGTACGCCTCGCCGTACTCGACCCGTCCGAGGCGGCGAACTTTGAGCGTTCTTGAGAGCATCGCAGTGTACGGTCGTAACCCGCGCGTCGTTTTTGAATTTCGCAGGTATTGTAGCAGACCGGCGCGACGCCTTCTCCCGCCCGCCGCGTTGGAAGAGAACCCTCCCCGCTTGACCTCGCGCGCCGAAGGGGCATAGCTTGTGAGGCGAAAGACTCGTCCCGATGCTTTGCGTTCCGGAGCACGTCGCCGCGCGCGTGCGCCGCTCCGAAGGAAGTTTACTTTGAGACCCGTTCGTGGAGGACAACTGTGAGAACTTTTATCGCCATCGTCCTGACGTGCCTGATAGTGCTCGGCACCGCGCCGCTCTCCTCGGCGCAGACGCGCACGCGCCGCTCGACGCCGCAGAGGCGACGCGCGCCCGCCGCCGCGACCTCGCTCGACCAGACGAAGCTCAACGCCGTGCGACTGCAACTGGCCGGACTCAACAAAGACCTGACGCGCTTCCTCTATCTCTACGGGCGTCTGTCGAAGGACTTGGAGTTGACGGGCGCGCAGGCCGAGTCGGCGGACGTGGCGAGCCGGACGAAGGCGGGCCTGCTTGAGAACGTCGGCGTGATGCGCGACCGCCTCGACCAACTCGAAGGTCAGTTCCGCTTCACGAAGGGTTTGGAGCGCCAGTACCAGACGCTGCAAGGCGTCTCGCGCCGCGCCGACGAGGCCGCGCAACACGTCTCCGCCAACCGCTTCGACCAAGCAGGCCGAGTCCTCCTCGAAGTCTCCAACCGCCTCACGGACGTGCTGATCGAAATGTAGGGGAAGAGGGGTAAAAGGGTAAAAGGGTCAAGGGGGAAGAGCGACACTTGAGAGGTTCGCTCTTCCCCCTTGACCCTCTTCCCCTTTTACCCCTTTACCCCTTCTTGTAGTACCCCTGCCGCGCGCGGATGCGGAGGTCGGGGCGGGCGGGGGTTTGGACTTTGATCTTGAGGAACTTGCCGGTCTGCGCCTCGTTGTTGGAGAGGTATTGGAGGAGATATTGGGCGCGCAGCTCGGCGGCGATGCGGCGGAAGATGGCTTCGAGGTCTTGCGTCTTGGCGGGCACGAAGGCCGAGCCGCCGGTCGCTTCGGCGAGTTGCTGCATGCCTTCCTGCGCGCGCGTGCTGATGATGTTGAGGCGGAAGCCGGGGCCGCTGGGGTTGATCGAGTAGAAGACGGCGTCGGCCTTCTGGACTTCGCGCAGGAGGTCTCCGAGCGCGCGCTTGTGCAGAGACTCCTGCTTCTGTCGCGCGGTTAAAAGGTTGCCGCCCCTCTCCACCTCGGCGAGCGTGGAGTCGCGGATGCGGTCGCTGAAGTTGTCCTCGGCGTCCGAGACGGCGAGGATGACGCGGCGGTGCGCGCCGGGCGCGTTCTCCGCGAGATACTTGGCCGCCGCCGAGACCGTGTCGTAATAGGCGGTTCCGGTCGGCGTCACGGCGGCGGGCAGCGAGGCAATCTTCGTCGTCGCCGCCGACGCGGGGCCGAGCGCCTGTTCGAGCTTCGGCTTTTCGGCGATGGTGAAGATGGCGGCGCGGTCAACCGGCTTCAGGACTTCTTTGAGGAAGCGCGAGGCGGTCTCCTGCTGGAACTCGTGGAAGCCTTTGGAGTGGACGCTGCTCGACACGTCGAAGATGAGCGCGATGTCGAGCGGCACCTGATCGGCGTCGCCCACGGTCGCCAGTTCCTGCGCGCGCCCCTCCTCTTCGAGCTTGAAGTCGCCGACCTTCAAACCTTGCACGGCGTTGCCGCCCGCGTCCGTCACCGAGACGGGCACGACCACGAGGTTCGAGGTCACGCGCACCACTTCGTCTTCGTCAATCGCTTCCTCGTCGGGAGTCGGTGCGGGCGTCTGCGCGGGCGTGGGCGTCGGCTGCTGCGCGCTCGTCGCGGGTGGCTGCTGCGAAGGGACGCCCGTCGCCGTCGCGGCTGAGGGAGACGGCAGGCGCGGGACGACGATGGGCGTCGGCTGCGGACTCTGCGCGGGCCTTGAAGTCGAGCGGCGAGTGCGCGCGGCACGCGTCTGCGCGTCGGCGCGCGCGGCGTAAGGGAGCGAACTGCTGAGCACGCCGAGCACGAGAATCAGGCCGAAGGCCCGCCGCGCCTTGCCGGGTAAGTGAAGCACCTTGAGAAGCCCTCCTCCGGTTCGTCCGGTCTGCCGACCCATAAGAAAATGACAGGTGACGCGCGCCCACGTCGAGCGCCCGCGTCACCTGTCGTGCTTTGACTTAAAGAGCGCCGGGCGCTATTCGAGTTCGGGGTTGTCGGAAGAGGGCCGCGTCATCGCCGGCGCGCTCTGCATGATGCCGCGATTGACGAGCACCTTGACCTCGACGCGGCGGTTCTGCTCGCGCCCCTCGCGGGTCGTGTTGTCGGCCACGGCCTGCGCCTCGCCGTAGCCGTAGGGCGTGACGATGCGGCGCAAGGGGATGTTGTGATTCTCGACGAGGTAGCGGATGACCGTGTCGGCGCGGCGCTGCGAGAGACGGCGATTAGCCTCGGTCGAGCCGTCGGCGCTGGCGAAGCCGGAGACTTCGAGGACGTAGCCCTTCGCGCTCAGAGCCTGCTGCGCGATCTCGTCGAGTTGCGACTTGGCGTCGCGTGACAAGACGGCGCTGCCGACGCGGAAGAGGATGGCCGTGTTGTTCTGGACTTGATAGTCATCGAGGGCCGAGATGCGCTCGTTGGTGGCGGTGACTCCGGCCACCGCCGAGTCGGCGGTCTCCTGCGCGGCCTTCGCGCCGCCGCGCGCCGCGTTCGAGATGGCGGCCAACTCGTCCAACTGCCCGGAGAGGCGCTGCGAGTTCTGCTCGACCTGACCGATGCGCCCTTCGGCAGCGCCGACGCGGTTCTCGACCGGCGTGACGTTGGCCTCGACGGTGCGCGCCGTGCGGAGGTCGCTCTCGTTGAAGCGAATCTTCTCGGCGGCGAGGTTGCCGGACGAGTCGCCGCGCCCCTCGACTTCGAGGTTGAGGCCGCGGAGGATGGCGGTCACGCCGTAGTTAGTGCCGCCGCGCAGGAAGCCGCCTTTGGTCTTGACGCTCGTGTTGTTGCCGAGCGCGACGGTGGTGTTGACGCCGTTGGCGTCCTGCACGACGAAGGTGTCGGCGTCACGACGGGTGACGACGCCCTTGATCTTCATCTTCTGGCCCGCGGCGACCGAACGCGTGTTGGTCGAAGTCGTGTCCTGCGCGAGCGCCGCCGGAGCTAACGTCACGACGAGCGCGAAGGCGAGCCCGATCAATCTGACTCTGGTCAAACTGTTACTCATCTTTTTTATCTCCATCATGCGAAAGTCTGTCGGGAAGCTTCGCGCGCCCATCCCGCGCCGACGACGGCGGCGGACAGTCCGGCCCCCACTCCCGGACTCTTCGTGTCCGCCCTCCGGTGAACCCCGGCGACCGAGCGCTGTAGTAAAGTCCCGCCTGTCATTGAAACCGTGCGAGGTTGTTTGTGTCGTTCTCCTGAATCTCCGGGGATTCTTAACGAACCCCAAAAGGCAAGTCAAGAGGGTGTGACGGGGAAAGTGCCTTTTTGGTTGCGCACGGCGAATTTATCATCGAATCGCCACTCGTCCGCAATATTTCGGGCGGCGGAACGCACGGGCGGCCTTCGGAAAATTCGAGTGACCGGAGAGAGTTGCTGTTATAAACTGTCGGCATATTTGAGGTGGCCTGTGAAGTTAATACTTATCCCGTGGACTGAGAATGCAGGGCCAGACGTTTCACTTCCCCCCCTTCCAACTGGTCTCCGAGGTTGACCTCCTGCTGCGCGACGGCGAGCCGGTGCCGATTGAGCCGCGCGCCGTGCAGGTCTTGCGCTACCTCATCCGGCACCGCGACCGCGTCGTCCGCAAAGACGAACTGCTCGACCAAGTCTGGGCCGACGTGTTCACGACCGACGCGGTGCTCAAGCAGGCCGTCTCGCAAATTCGTCGCGCGCTCGGCGACACGCCCGACGCGCCGCGTTACGTCCAGACCTTCCACGCGCGCGGCTACCGCTTCATCGCTCCGGTCGCCGCGCGCGCGGAACGTCGGAGCGAGTCACACGCGGGCGCGGACAATCTCACTCATCCCTCTGCCGACGTTGAGGCCGCCGCTCAAGATGCGTCCGCCGCCGTCGCACGCGCGGGCAACTCCGCCTCACAGCCCAACTACGACCTGCTCGTCGGGCGTGAGGCAGAGCTTTCGATGCTCCGCGCCGAGTACGGGCGCTCGCTCGCGGGTGGCGGCCAGCCCGTCATCGTGAAGGGCGAGCCGGGCATCGGCAAGACGCAGCTCGCGCGCCATTTCGGGCGTTGGGTGCGGGGCGAGGGCGCGTCTTACGTCTATGTCCGTTTCTTCGATTACGAGGGGAGCCGCCTCGCGCCTTACGCGGCCTTCATAGACCTCCTGCGCGCCACGCTTCAGGCGGGCGGCGAGCCGCAGGCGGGCGGCGGTTGGCGCGACGCCTCGGCGCAGGAGTTGCGCGAGGCGGTCGAGGCGCGCTGCGGCGAGCGTCTGCCGGACGAGTTGTTCCGGGGCGAGAGGGCACACGCGCCGCTCGCGCACGTCGGGGCCGGGGCGGGCGCGAGCGACCACTTCCGCGTCATCGTCCCGCTCGCGCGCGCCTTCCTCCGCCTGAGCCGGGAGCGCCCGCTCGTGATGGTCTTCGACGACCTCCAGTGGGCCGACGAGGTGAGCCTCGATTGTCTCGGCTACCTGATGCGCGCGCGCCGCGAAGAGCCTCTGCTGCTCGTCCTGCTGGCCCGCGCGGGCGAAGCGTCCGAGCCGGGGCACGCGCTCGCGCGCTGGCTCAAACGCGAGGCCGGTTACAGGAGCTTTACTTCCATCAACCTCCGACCGCTCGACGAGGGCGCGTGCCGCGAGGCCGTCGAGGAAGCCTTCGGCGGCGCGCAGAGAGCCCCGCTCGTCCCGCGCGCCGACACGCGCGTCATGTACCGCGTCACCGGCGGCAATCCTTACTTCCTCGTCGAGACGCTCCGGCTGCTCGTCGCCGAAGGCGTCATCAGCGCGACGGGCCAAGAGGCCCGCGACGAAGACGCCGCGCGTTGGGAGTGGAACGGCATCGAGGACGTGCCTCTGCCCGACTCGCTCGTCATGGCGGCAATGAGCAAGCTCGAACGGCTCTCGCCGACTTTGCGCGAGCTGCTCGAACAGGCCGCCGTCATCGGCGACGAGTTCCGCGTCGAGACGCTGGCGCGGATGTCGGGCCGGGGCGAAGAGGACTTGGACGAGAGCCTGCGCGAAGGCGTTCAACTCGGCGTGCTTTCGGGGCGCGGCGTCTCGGTCGGCGAAGACTACCGCTTCTATCACAACCTCCTGCGCCACGTCCTCTACGACAACCTCGCGCCCCGGCGTCGGCGGCGGCTGCACCTTCTGGCGGCGGCGGCCATCGAGAAGGTTTACGCGCGCCGCGCCGACAGGGTGGCCGACGCGCTCAGCGCGCACTACGAGGCGGCGGGCGAGCACGCGCGCGCCTTTCGCTGGGGCATGAGGGCTTGGGCGGTGGCGAGCGCCAGTTGGCATTGGAGCGAGGCCGTCTCCTGCATCGAGCGCGTGCGCCGCTCGGCGGAGCATTTAGACTTCGAGGGCGACGCGACCGCCCCTTCCGCCTCCTCCGCGGACTCTTCACGGTCGCCGGACTCGGAGCCGTACCTCACGGCTGCCGAGAAGTTGGAGATGCTGCTCGCACTCTGCGAGAGCCTCCACGCCGTCGGGCGGAACAGGGAGCTGATGACTCTGCTGCCCGAATCGCTCGCCGTCGCGCGCGCGCTCAAGGACACGAGGGCCGAGGCGGCCTTGCTTTTCCAGACGGGACTCGCGCACATCGCGCTCAGCCAGTACGTTGAGGCGCAACGCACCACGACGGAGGCGCTGGAAGCTTATCGCTGCCTCGGCGACACGGAGCGCGAACGGCTCGCGCTCCTTCAACTCGGCAGCATCCGCGCCAGCATGGGCGACTACGAGGCCGCCGCGCAACTCGTCGAAGGGATGCTCGGCGAAGGCGGCGTGGCGGCGGCGACCGAAGCGGCGGCGGCAGGAATGCTCGGCTGGTCGCGCGCGCTGCAAGGCCGCTACGCCGAGGGAGTCGAACTGCTCCGGCGCGCTCTTGAGCATCACGCGCGCAGCGGCAACGTGCGCCCGCGCGCGCAAGTCCTGCGCCGCCTGCACTGGGCTGATTTGAGTCGCGGGCAGTACGAGTCCGCCGTCTCTCTGGCCGCGCGCGCGCAGAAGGACTTTCAGACCATCGGCGACCTCTTCGGCGAGGCCAAGACCTACATGGGCGTCGGGCAGGCGCGCATCGCGCAGGGGCTCTACGACGAAGGCATCCGCTATCTGCGACGCACGCTCGAAAGCTTAAAGTCGAACGGCGATGCACACTGCGAGGCCGAGACGCTCTGGCTGATGGGCCGCGCGCACGGCGAGGCGGGCCGACTCGCCGAGGCCGAGGCGCTGCTCGCGCGCGCCTTGGAGATGATCCGCGCCATCGGCGACCGCGACGACGAGTTCCGCATCCTCATCGATCAGGCGCGCGTCGAGTCGGCGCGCGGGCGTCAGGAGGCCGCGCTCTCGAAGGCGACCGAAGCGGCGCGCATCGCCGAGGAACTGCGCTGCCGCGACGGGCTCGGCCTCGCCTTAGTCGAAGAGTCGCACGCCCGCCGCGAACTGCGCGACGCGCGCCGCGCCGTCGAGTCCGCGCGCGAGGCCGTCCGCCTGCTCGACGAGACCGGCTCCGGCGAACGCTGGCGCGGCCACTGGACGCTCGCCCTCGCTCTCGACGCGAGCGCCGGGAAGAAGGGCTCACCGGGCGCAAGTGAAGAATCCCTCGCCGCCCTCGAACGCGCCGTCGAACTCCTCAACGAGATGCGCGCGCAGTTCGCCCCCGAAGACGCCGAGCGCCGCGCCGAGATGACCCGCGCCCGCAGCGCGCCCGTCCGTCATCTCTACCACAAACTGCTTCAGGCCGACCGGCACGAGCAGGCACAGGCGCTCAACCTCCGTTGGTCGCTGCACGAAGAGCTTCCCCCCGCGCAACCCACGCGCGCCTCCTGAAGGCGGAGCCCTTACCGAACCCTTACCAAACCCTCACCCAACCCTTATGACCCGCGCGACCCCTTCGCCGTAGAGTGCTCGGCAGGGTCGGACTCGCTTTCGCTACCGGCGGGCAGCCATTCGCGCCCGTCGCTGCTGAAAGCCGCTCCGCCAAGCGGCAGGGGAGTCAAGGGCGTGTCACTCCTGCCGCTTCAAACAACCCACACGCCCCCGACCCGACGCGGAACATTCCTGACCCACGGCGGCGCAACCGAGCGCCCGCGCCTGACGGGTTCAAAGACTCTGCTCTCTCTCTAGCGCCTCCGCTCCCCGGCCAACGAGAGATTCCCACTCCAGAGTTGCCACCCACGACTTCAAAGGACACGCCCCATGTTGAGAGACATCGAACGCAATCAACGCCCCGCCCCGAAGCAGGCTCGACGCTTCAACTCTGCCGACACCTCCGCGCGCCGCGCGGCGTCCGCGCTGCTCGCCTGCGCGCTTCTCTGCTCTTACCTCTTGATGCCCGAAGCCCTCTGGCGCAGGCTCGCTCCCACGGCTCGCGCCGCCTCGCTCGTCGTCAACACGAACGACGACGCGGACGACGGACTCTGCGACCTCACGCACTGCTCGCTGCGCGAGGCCATCAAGGCGGCCAACGTCGCGGCGGACTCGAACGTCATCGGCTTCGAGATTCCCGGTTCCGGCGTCCAGACCATCTCGCCTCTGACGAAGCTCCCGGCCATCACGCAGCCCGTCACGATAGACGGCTACACGCAGCCGGGCGCTTCCGCCAACACGCTCGCCGGAGGTAACGACGCCGTGCTCTTAATCGAACTCGACGGGACGAACGTGCCGATGCCTTCCGCCGCCGACCGCGCGCACGGCCTCTTCGTCTCGGCGAGCGGCGTCACCATTCGCGGGCTCGTCATCAACCGCTTCCTCTACGCCGGGATCGAGATGCAGAAGCCGGGCGGGAACAACACCGTCGAGGGCAACTTCATCGGCACCGACCCGACCGGCACCGTGGCGCTCGGCAACCGCGAGTACGGAATCTTCCTCGGTCGCTCGAACGACAACCTCATCGGCGGCACCACTCCGGCGGCGCGCAACCTCATCACCAGCAACGGCGCGGGCGGCAACCGCACGGGCATCCTCATCTCCGGCGACGGCGGCAGCACCGACGGCACGGGCAATCGCATTGAGGGCAACTTCATCGGCACGAACCGCCACGCCACCGCCGCGCTCGGCAACGCCATCACGGGCGTCGACTTCTCGGCGGCTGTCGGCAACACCGTCGGCGGCATGACGGCGGGCGCGCGCAACGTCATCTCCGGCAACATTCGCGGCCTCGACTTCAGCCCCGGCGCGAAGGCGAACGTCGTCCTCGGCAACTACATCGGCACCGACGTGACCGGCACTGCGGACGTGGGCAACACCACGCACGGCATCCGCCTTCAGGGCGGCCCGAACATCGTCGGCGGCATCGGCGAGGCGGCGCGCAACGTCATCTCCGGCAACGACGCGAGCGGCATTGATTTCATCAGCAACGCGACCGGCTCGGTCATCCGTGGCAACTACATCGGGACGGACGCGGGCGGCACGTCGCCGCTCCCGAACGGCGCGGGCGTGCGCTTCAACGGCAACACGCCTTCGGGCAACACCGTCGGCGGGACGGCGGGCG
>DASTQX010000060.1:0-2760 GCA_035761505.1 Pyrinomonadaceae bacterium | reverse complement strand
CCACGCGGCCAGGGAGCGCGCGCGGCGCGTGGTCATGAAGCCGAAGAGTTGTTGCGGCGAGTCCGGCGCTACGTCGTTCTTCCGGTCTGAGCAGCTCAGGATAAGTAGCCGCCGCGGCCGAGTCCCGCTCATAACTACTCGGCGGCCGTGAGGCGGCGCGTGAACTCGTCATCTTTGATGATGGGGCACAAGTGTTCGGCCGCGTCCATCGCGTCTCTGAACTTGCCGGGGACGACGCGGTCGGAGGTGTAGCCTCTGATGCCTTTCTCTATCAGCACGCCGCCCTGGAACGAGTAGCCGAAGTCGGCGACCAGCCTGGCGTATCTTTCCATCTCTTACTGCACCTCCGGGGTGTCTGTCCGATTCGTAACTGCCGTCGCGCAGGCTCCGGCGGCGCCGCCCTTCAAGTGTGTGTCGTGGCGAGCTTCGTCGTGTGTTGTCGTTCGGTAGGTGGGGTGATTCGGTTATGCGGCGATTGGAGGATGCGCGACGTCGCCGGCGTGCTGTTGCCTCTTTGCCAGCCGCTTCGCCTTCCTCCGCTCGCGGTCGCGCGCGAGGAACTCGTCGCGGCAGAACGGACAATAGCGGGCGGAATTTTTGCGCAACTTAAAATACTTTTCTTCGGGACGCTCGCCGGGCCACGTCGCGGCGAGGCGCATATCGATGCCGGCCCTGACGACGGCCTGCGTGAACTTCGAGCCGCGCCCGGCGCGGTGCTCGGAGAGCCGCCGATCTACGTCCACACTCGTGCCCGCGTAATGCTTGGCGTGAGACATATGCCTTTCGAGGCAGAGCAGGTACACCACGGCCCTCGGCCTTCCCGTCTTGCCCATCACGGCCCTCCTTCCCGCCGGGCGACTGAAGTCTGAATGAGGCACTTATGCCTCACGCACGCCACACAATTTTTGGCGTGCGCTTTCGTCGCCTACCGACGCGGCCGGAGGAAGCTCTTATTTTTTCCTAAGCTGCTGGTTCGTTAAGGAGGGCGTGGAGGACGGCGGACGACGTGGCAACTGGCTCCGTGGCGACCGAAGGTCGCCGGGGGTTGGCGGGGCCGTTGCTGAGTGGGCGGTATGTTTCTTCGCGGAGGGGGTGTGAGGAAGGTGTGACTACCCGGGCCATGTGCCCTGAGCGTTCGAGTAGGTCGCGCGCTTTGCCGTTCCGCTACTTCCGCGTCGCCTCTGCCGGCTCGTCGCTCAGGTGATAGATGGATCGTGCCGCGGCGATGTTTTCGATCAGCAGCACCCGGTCGGTCACATGATTTGTTCATCGAGGCCGGGGCACTCGACGAACATCGGCTCCGCGGGCAGCGCGTACCGTTGCGCATTCAGCACCATCCCCGGAGACAAAATGTCGCCGCGGGCGACCGCGCGCAGGGTGTCGGCGTTCAGCTCGATGGTCGTGACGGCGAAACGGTTCTGCTCATCACAGGCCTCCCAGATGACCGCGCCGGGCACGATACCGATCTGTGGGCGCACGAGCTTGATGATTTCGGGCGTCGTGAAGCTCGGGCTGAGGACGGTGAACTCGGCGCGGCCGGGTTCGGCCAGGGCGTACTCGGCCGGGACGTAGAAAGTGTTTCCGTCGAAGGCGCACAGTTTGAAGACGCCGATCCACTTCGACGCCAGCTCCGTGACCGTCTCCATCTGCCGGAGCAGTTCGGAGGCGCGAGTTCGCGTGAGGACGGCGATTGCGACAAGACTCCGGCCCGGGTCTGCCTGCGGCGGGATCTGCACCGTCGGCACGGCGATGAGGATTTCTTCTTCCGCGTGAGTCTCCTCCGCGAAGCCTTCTTCTTCTTCCGCCATGATCGTCAGACAAGGCCCGCTCGTCAGAGGGGACCTTGCGACCTCCGGTCGGGAGTGCTTGAGCCGTGCGGTAGCTGTCGGACGCACCCCGAGGTTCAAAGAGCTTCCGTGTTGCCGGGCGTGTCTCGTGCGCGCCGGAGTTAAATTCTCCGGCCCCGCCCGCCGCATTTTTAGCCTCGGGGTGGCGGGCCGCTTAACCGAACAGGGAGCCTTGCGGGCTCGGCGCCGGTGGCGCTGGTGTGGTTCTGGCGGGACGACTCGGTGCGCGACGCGTCGGCTTGGCCGTCGTCTGCCTTCCGTCGTCGTTCGCCTCCTCGCCGGCCGCGACTTCTTTACGCTCGGCAGCGGGCGCTCGCTCGGCCGGCGCGCTCAAGGCGGCGTCAGCCGCCGCCGCCCGCTCGGCGCGGCCTCGTTCGAGGTACTCTTCGCAAACAGTCACCTGCCACGCGGAGAGCGCGCCGGAGAGGTGGGCCTCCGTCTTTTCGCCGCGCTCGACTTCCTCGGCTGTCTCTTCTACGCCCGCCCAGAGCTCGCGCACCCGCGGCGTGCCGTAGTCGAAGTGGAATCCGGCGTTGTTGTGGTGGAAGTGTCGGAAGGCGGCGAGGGCGTGCTTGGAGACGATGGCCCGGCGCTCTCCGACGCTTTCCACCCCGCGCAACTCGTCGCGAAGGTTCAGGTAGTCGAAGTAGGTCGGGGCTTTAGCCATCACTCACCGTCCTGCGCCCCGTCGGTAGGGTACAAGCCGAGGCACCATGCGAATCCGAGCTCGAAGTAGTAGCCGAGTTCTTCGAGCAGCCGCCTGAACTCGTCTTCGAGCCGCGCGCTCATGGCGCGGTCGGCGAAAGTGTCGTTGAGGATGTGGTAGAGGACGCTGCCCTCGAAGGTCATGACCAGCACCGAATTCCGACAGACCGACTCGCGGCGCAGCGTCCACTCCGAGCGCGTGAAGAAT
>DASTQX010000059.1:0-17822 GCA_035761505.1 Pyrinomonadaceae bacterium | reverse complement strand
GCCCGCGCGCGCCGAGAAGTCCGAGGCGATTGATGCCGCGCGCGCTTCGAGCCTCACGGTCGTCGCGCCGGCACAGCCCGCGTCGAAGCCCGCGCCTTCCGAAGCGGCGGCGACTCCCGAAGCGAAGGCGACGACCTCGGAAGCGGCGACGACGGTCGCTTCAAAATCCGCGACCGACGAGAAGCCGGAAGCGCAGGCGAAGACCGAAGCGACTTCCGTCAAGACTCCGGATGTCGGCGAAGCGGCGACGACAGACGCGTCCGCCGCCAAGCCGCAGCCGCGACGCAAGGTCGGCGTCATTGACGAGCACTGGCTCGAACGAAACGGCGTCGAGACCTTGCCGAAGGTTGCGACCACCGAGTTGACCTACGACGACCGCGCGCCGCGTCTCAAGCGCATCGCCGCCGCCATGCTCGACCTGCTCGTCGTGGCTTTCCTCTCGGCCCCCTTCGCCGCCGTCATCGAGTTGACCATCGGCAACTGGGGCGACCCGCGCGTCTGGGGCTCGATGGGCGGCATCGTCGCCGTCTTGATGTTCCTCTACCTGACCTGCTCGCTCGCCTTAGCGAGCCGCACGCTCGGCATGAAACTCTTCGCGCTGCAAGCCGTGGACGCCAACACCGCGCACGCCCCGACGACGGGCCAGTGCGCGCGCCGCGCCCTCGTGTACATGCTCTCGCTCGCCACCTTCGGTCTGGGGATTCTCTACGCGCTCTTCGACGCCGAAGGCCGCACCGCGCACGACCTCCTCTCGCGCACCGTCGTCGTCAAGCAGTAGCGCGCGACAAAATTTATCCTCAAGTGAGAGGCACGGAGTTGATTCTTCGTGCCTCTCCTTTTTCGCCTTCGGACTCGAATCTGATAGCCTGACTCTTCAAGGCCGAGACGCGCGGGCGACGCACGACCGCCAGAGAGATTTCAAACACCGTTTCCATCATGAACGACCAGACCCTCGAAGAGATTGTCGCGGAGATCGCGCCCGCGCTCGCGGGCCGCGAGTGGGGCAAGGTCTTTCAACTCTCCGCCCTCTCGCTCGCGGTGGATTTCCGCACGGGCGACGGTCGCTATCTGCTCCTCT
The DNA here is from genome assembly GCA_035761505.1 of Pyrinomonadaceae bacterium. Classification (GTDB taxonomy): domain Bacteria; phylum Acidobacteriota; class Blastocatellia; order Pyrinomonadales; family Pyrinomonadaceae; genus JAIVJM01. The sequence continues at coordinate 16,744 of DASTQX010000059.1, read as the reverse complement.
CCGCCGAGCCGAATCAGCCGCGCCTCCACCTCGTCAAGCGCACCGTCCGCGAACTTGAGAAGGCTGCTGTCTCGCCGTCACACTTCGCGCTCGTGCTGCGTAAAGCGCTCGGCGGCGGGCGGCTCGACTCAGTGGTTAAAGACGCGGGCGACCGCATCGTGCGCTTCTCCTTCTCAGTCCCCGACGCGACGGGCGAGGAGCGACCGGCCACGCTCGTCGCGCAGTTGACGGGCCGCACGTCGAACCTCTTCCTGCTCGACCCGGCGGGCCGCGTCTCGGACTCTCTGCGGCTCGCGCGCGGCGAGGGTCAGGAGGTCGGCGACGTTTACGCGCCTCCCTCTTCGACCGCCCCTGCGGAACGACCGGGCAAGCAAGCGACGATACCGCGCGGCGAGTTCAAGTCGCCCTCCGAGGCGGCTGACGTTTACTACCAACGTCTCGAAAGTGCGCGGGCCTTCGACGCGCGCGCCGCCGACGCGACGGCGCGGCTGCGGCAGGAGATTTCGCGCCGCCGGAAGTTGCAGGCCAATCTCGCGCGTGACCTCGCGGAGCACGGCGACGCCGAAGAGCACAAGCGCGCGGGCGAACTCCTGCTCGCCAACGTCGGCACCGCCGAGAGGCGGGGGCGCACGGTGCGCGTCCGCGACTACTACGCCGAGGACGCGCCCTTCGTCGAGATGGAGATTGACGAGCAGAAGAGCTTGCCGGAGGAGGCCGCCGCGCGTTTCTCGCGCTACACGAAGGCGCGGCGCGCGGCGCAGGAGGTCGCCTCGCGGCTCGAAGCGACGGGGCGCGAACTCTCCGCGCTCGAAGAGCGTCGGGAACGGCTCGCAGAGATCGTCGCCGAACGCGACGAGGCGGCGCTCGAAGCCTTCCGCGAAGAGTCGAAGGGCGGCAAGTCGCAGAAGGACAAGCACGCCAAGTCCGTCGGGAAGAAGGGCGAGGCCGAAGGCATCCCCGGCGTGCGCCGTTACCGCTCGTCCGACGGCTACGAAATCCTCGTCGGGCGCGGGCCGCGCGAGAACGACCACCTCACTTTCCGCGTCGCGCGCTCGCAGGACACGTGGCTCCACGCCGCCGACTATCCCGGCTCGCACGTCGTCGTCCGCAATCTCCGGCGCGGCGAAGACATCCCGCACCGCACGCTCCTCGAAGCCGCGCAACTCGCCGCCCGCTTCAGCCGCGCCCGCGAAGACTCCAAAGTCGCCGTCAACTACACGCTCCGCAAATTCATCAACAAGCCCAAAGGGGCCGCGCCCGGCCTCGTCTATCTGTCCAGCTTCCGCACCCTCCTCGTCGAGCCGCGCGAGGCCGTCGAGAGAATCTGAAGCCCGCACGCTCCGCCCCGAAAATCTCCATCCCGCCTTTGCAAAAGGCGAACACTTTCGTCACTTGCCGCGCGTATAATTCAAGACTTAAGACTAAACGAAGGAGTCTTCAACACCGAATTTTTATGAGCACCAATTTCATCGAGACCGTGGAGCAGACCGCCGCGAGCGTCCTTGAGAACCTCGCCGATCTCGTCGTGGGCAAGGCTTCGACTCTGCGCGACGGGACGGAGCACGCGGGCGTCGTGCTGCCGCGCGACCTCTACGCGCACGCGGAGGCGCAAACCGAGTGGTGGTACTACACGGGCCACATGCAGACAGGTTCGGGCCGCCGCTTCGGCTTCGAGCTGGTCTTCTTCAAGCGGCGCACAGACCTCGACCGCTTCGGCGTCGTCCCGCTCCGCTTAATCGCCAATCCGCTCTACCTCGCGCACTTCGCCGTCACGGACGAGTGGCGCGGGAAATTCCGCTACGCGCACCGCAAGAGCACGGGCGGCGTGCTCGACCCTCCGGCGCACACGAGCACGAAGCGTTTCTCTCTGAAGCTCGGCGACTGGACGGTGCGCGAGGTCGGCGGCCAGCACATCCTGCACGCGACGCTCGGCGAAGACCTCATCTTCGAGGCGGCGCTCCGGCCCTCGAAGCCCGCCGTCTTAAACGGCCACGAAGGCGCGGGCGTCAGCTTCAAGGATCACGGCGAGGCTTCGCGCTACTTCTCTTACACGCGGATGGAGGCCGCAGGCGACATCACCTGGAACGGCGTGACCGAGCGCTTCCGGGGCAATGCTTGGATGGACAGGGAGTTCGGGACTTGGAAGACGACCGACAACCAGAAGGGCTGGGACTGGTTCAGCCTCCAACTCTCGACCGGCGCGGAGCTGATGGTCTATCACATCCGCGACCGTGAGGGCCGACCCTCTTCCTTCTCAAGCGGAACTTTCGTGGACGCCGAAGGACGTGCGACGCACCTCACGCGCGAAGACTTTGAGTTGGAGACGACCGAACACTGGCGCAGCCCGCACACGGGCGCGACCTATCCGAGCGGCTGGCGTCTCAGAGTCCCGCGCGTCGGCGTTGACGTACAGGTCACGCCCGTCTTGAAAGATCAAGAACTGGACACGCGCGGCACGACGATGATCGTCTATTGGGAAGGCTCCTGCACCGTCGAAGGCCGACACGCCGGGGCCGAGACGAAGGGCCGCGCCTACGTCGAACTGGTCGGCTACGACCGCTCGCACGAAAGCCCCTCGCTCACCGCCTTCCTCTTCGGCAGTTCTCTCGACCAACGCTGGCGCAGCATCTTCGGATAAGACAGAAAGGGTAAAAGGGGAAAAGGATAAGAGGGTCAAGGGGAGAAGACAAAGCCGGAAGTGGCTTTCTTCCTTTTACCCTCTTCCCCTTTTCCCCTTTTCCCCTTAGCATTGAGCCATGACACAGAGAGACGGGCGGGAGAGTTCGGAAGAGTTGTTCGCGCGGGCGGTGGAGTTGATGCCGGGCGGCGTTAATTCTCCGGTACGCGCCTTTCGGGGCGTGGGCGGGACGCCGCGCTTCGTCGAGAGCGCGCGGGGCGCGACGCTGACCGACGTTGACGGGCGCACTTACATTGACTACGTCGGCTCTTGGGGGCCGATGATTCTGGGGCACGCCGACGAGCAGGTCGTCGAGGCGCTGCGCGAGGCTCTGGGGCGCGGGACGAGTTACGGCGCGCCGACGCGGCTGGAAATCGAGATGGCCGAGGAGATTGTTGACGCCGTGCCTTCGGTCGAGATGGTGCGGATGGTCAACAGCGGGACGGAGGCGACGATGTCCGCGCTCCGGCTCGCGCGCGGCGTGACCGGAAGGAGCAAGATCGTCAAGTTCGAGGGCTGTTACCACGGCCACGGCGACAGCCTGCTCGTCAAAGCCGGTTCAGGCGTCGCCACGCTCGGCCTGCCCGACAGCCCCGGCGTGCCGGTCGAAGTCGCGCGCCACACCATCACCGCGCCCTTCAACGACGAGGCGGCGCTCGCCGCCGTCTTCGACGAGCACGGCGACACCATCGCCGCCGTCATCATCGAACCCGTCGTCGGCAACATGGGCTGCGTGCCGCCGCGCGAAGGCTACCTCCAAGCCGTCCGCGACCTCGCCAGCCGCCACGGCGCGCTGCTCATCTTCGACGAAGTGATGACCGGCTTCCGGCTCGCGCGCGGCGGCGCGCAGGAGCTTTACGGCGTCTCGCCCGACATCACGACGCTCGGAAAAATCATCGGCGGCGGCCTCCCCGTCGGAGCTTACGGCGCGAGCCGCGAGATTATGAACATGGTCGCGCCCGCCGGGCCGGTCTATCAGGCGGGCACGCTCTCCGGCAACCCTCTGGCGATGACCGCGGGGCTCGCCACGCTCCGGCGTCTGCGCGACGGCGCGCTCTACGAAGGGCTCGAACGCGCGGGCCGCATCCTCTGCGAAGGCATGGCCGAAGCGGCGCGCGAGGCGGGCTTGAGGACGGTCACGAACCGCGTCGGCTCGATGTTCACGATGTTCTTTACGGACGAGCCGGTGACGGACTGGACTTCGGCGGCGCGCGCAGACCGCGAGCGCTTCGGCAAGTTCTTTCACGCCATGCTCGGAGAGGGCGTCTATCTCGCGCCCTCGCAGTTCGAGGCCGGGTTCATCAGCACGGCCCACACCGACGAACTGCTCGGACGCACCGTCGAGGCGGCGCGCAGAGCCTTCCGCACGCTCTCGGCCTCTTGACGAGCGGCGCGACGTTTAACCGAAAATCATCGAACAAGGGCCGTGCTTAATCCCCCGACTCGTAGGAGAAGCACATATGTACGTCCGGCTCTTCGACCTCGCGGGCCTCGCCATTCTCGCGTGGCTGCTGTTGATCTTCCTCCCCAAGTGGAGCGTGACGCGCTTCATCGCGCGGACGGCCATCTTCCCGGTCTTCATCTGCGTCCTCTACGTCGTCGGCGTCGTTCCCCTTTTGATGGAGACGGGCCTCGGCGTGATGCGCGACTTCGGGACGGCTGAAGGCGTAACGCGGCTGCTCACGCGGCAGGAGGTGGCGCTCGTCGCGTGGATTCACATCCTCGCCTTCGACCAACTGGTCGGCCTCTTTATCTACCGCGAGAACATGGAGCGGCGATACGTGCCGCTCCCCGTGCAATCCGTCCTGCTCTTCCTCACGCTCATGTTCGGCCCCGCCGGATTCCTCTCCTACTACCTCCTCCGACTTTTGAAGCAGAGGCGCGAGGCCGACGCGCCGGACTCGACGCACGAAGACGAGTTGAAGCAGAAGGCGGCCACAACTTCCGCACCCACGGACGCGGCCCCGGCGAGCGGTTCAATCAGAAACTCTCTCAAGACCGTCCTCGCCGAAGAGCGCCTGCTCGTCTGGACGGGACTGTCGGGCCTTGTGCTCGGTCTGGTCAACTTCGTCGTCATCGCCCTGCGCGGCGCGAGCATGCCGCCCGAAGGCGACTTGAGCAAGGCCGCGACCTTCGACATCGCCATCGGCATCTACGTGCTGACGCTCCTGCTGCTTCTGCCCGCCGCCGGGTTCTCCGCGCGCGGGCGTCGGCGCTGGCGCATCTCTCTGGCCGCGCTCGCGCTCTACGTTTACGCCGCCGAGAACATACAGATTTACCGTGGCCTTGACCCGCGCTTCACGCGTGCCGGAAACGCTCTCGACGAGATTGCCGGAATCGTGCTGGGCCTCGCGGCGATTGGCCTCATCATCTCGTTCGTCGTCCTCGCGTGGAGCTTCTTCACGCGGCGCGGCGTGGTCAAAGACCGCGTGCTGCTCGTCGCCATCCGCTACGCGTGCGCGGCGTCGGGGCTGGCGATGGCGGCGGGCTTGTGGATGAGCGTCAATCAGGGCTCGGAGGTCGGCGGGGCCGGGAGCATCCTGCCGCTCCACGCCGTCGGGTTCCACGGATTGCAAGCGCTGCCGCTGGTCGCGCTGCTCTTCATCTGGTCGGGGACTCCGACTGAAACCGCGCGGCGCTGGACGCACGCGGCGGGGCTCGCGTGGGTTGCCGCTTGCCTGACCATTGCGTGGCAGACGGCTGCCGGACGCTCCGTGCTCGAAGTCGGCCCGGCGACTGTGGCGACCGCCGCGCTGCTCCTCGTCTGGGCCGCCTGCGCCGCGCGCGCCGTCTTCGCGTGGAGCCGCGCGGGCTTCGAGGGAGCCTTCGCGCGCCAGAGCGTCGCGGGCTGAGAAGGCTCATGGCGAATTTACCCTTTGAAGAAAAAGTCCGGATGCAGCAACTCGGCCATGACGAGGAGGAATACGTCTCGCACCCGTTCATCAGCAGGGTGATTCGGAAGGCGCAGGAAAAGATCGGCGCTCAGGTCGCGGGCGAGTTGCCGACGCGCTCGGCGCGGGAGTGGTTCAAGTAGAACCTGCGTTAAGCGGTTCCGGGCGGCTGGCCGTCTCTACGTCTCTTCGGTCGTGAGCGGGAGTTCGATCATGAAGCGAGTGCCGGAGCCGGGCTCGCTCTCGACGCGGATGATGCCGCCGTGCTGCTCGACGATCTGCTTGGCGATGGCGAGGCCGAGTCCCGTCCCGCGCTTCTTGGTGGTGAAGAAGGGCTCGAAGATGCGCGCGCGCGTGCGCTCGTCCATGCCGGGGCCACGGTCGGCGATGCGGATGCGGACGCCGGGGACGAGGCGGCCTCCTTCGCCGTTGTGGCGCGGGTCGGCGCGCACTTCGGCGCGCTCGGTCTGGATGGTGACGGGCGAACCGGCGGGGCTCGCGTCTAAGGCGTTGGCGAGAAGGTTGACGAAGACCTGACGCAACTGGTCTTCGTCCCAGACGGCGCGCAAGGGCTCCGCGCCGTAGAGCTTCTCAATCGGAGTCCCCTTCTCTTTGAGCTTGTCGGAGACGAGGTCGAGGCTCTCGCCGAGCAGTTCGTGCAACTCGACTTCGACGGGCGTCAGCAGCCTCCGGCGCGAGAACTGCGTCACGTCGAGCGTGAGTTTCGAGAGATGTTCGATGCCGCGCTCAACGAGGTCAATGGTGTTGATGGCCTCGCGGTCTTTGGTCATGTCGCGCAGCATGGCGACGCCGAGGCGGATGCTGCCCAGAGGATTCTTGATCTCGTGTGCGACCTGCGCCGCCGCTTGACCGACAGCCGCGAGCGATTCCTGACGGCGCAACTCCTGCTCGCTCTCGGCGGCTTCGGTCACGTCAACTAAAGTCAAAAGCTGACCGGGGCCGCCCTCGATTTCGAGCGGCGAGGAGTACACGTCGAAGGCGCGCTCGTGCTCGCCGTCGCGCGCGTCCGCGAGCCGCCAGCGACCGTGATAGGCCGAGGCGTCGGAGCGCTTGCCGGTGGCGGAGGCGAGGAGCTTCATGCCTTCGGGCGTCGAGAAATCGTCGTGGACGGACGCGCCGACGCGCGCGCCGGGGAAGACCGAGAAGAAGGCGGCGTTGGCGCTGCGGATGCGGTCGTCGGGGCCGACCGCCGCGATGGCGCTGACCATCCCTTCGAGCATCTGCGCGCTGAACTGCCGCTCGCGTCTCAGGGCTTCAAAGCCGCGCCGCATCTGCCGGAAGCGGCGGAGCACTTCGAGGAAGGTCGCGGTCGCCACGACGAGCCCGGTGAGGGCCGCGAGCCACATCAGGAAGCGTATCTCTTGGCGCGCGTCGCGGAGCGCATTGAAGCGTCGCTGCTCAAGCTCCATCCGCCGCTCGGTGATGTTCGTGAAGAGGGAGCTTAATTCGCTGTCGAGGTCGCGCTTCATCTCGAAGCCGCGAAGCGAAAAGCTCTCAAGGTCTTTCGTCGTCTCGATGTAGGCTTCGACGCGGCGGCGGACTTCGAGCTTCTTCCGCTCGTCGCTGAGCGGGAGGGCGTCGTATGTCTTGAGGAGTTCTTCGACCGCCTCGCGCTCGCGCCGCACGCGCACGTCGGTCGGCGGCTGGATAACGCTCTCCGTCCCGGCCTCGACCCGCGCGCGGAGTCGCGCCTCGGTGTGGAGCTTGTTGAGCGCGAGCTGAAGGTTTAGGAGCGTGCCGAACATCGAAGAGAGGCGGCGCTCGTCGGTGCTCGTCTCAAAGCTGATGTGTTCGAGCTTGTCGTCGCTCAAGAGGCCGAGGCCGACGACGAGCGCGATGAGCATCACGAAGCCCAAGAGCAGAGGCACGACGGCCTGCCACAGAGACTTCCGCCCGACCGCCGCCGCGCCGCCGCCCGCCGCCGCATCCTTCGCCTCCGCCTCGCCCGCCGCGCGCGCGTGCCCCTCCCCCTCCGCCCCGTCGAGGCGGTGATACACGACCCGTCCCCCGTCCTTCTTTTCTTCGGGCATAGGTCAGCGCGTCAATAGTGAATGGTAAATGGCAAGAACCTGTCTTTCACCATTTATCATTGACCGTTCACCATTTACTTTTTCACGTCCATCCAGTTGTCGCCGATGCCGGACTCGGCGACGAGGGGCACGTCGAGTTCGACCGCCGTTTCCATCTCGCGTTTGAGGATGGCGGCGACGCGGTCGGCCTCGGCGCGGGGCGCTTCGATGAGGAGTTCGTCGTGCACCTGCATGACGGTCTGGGCCTTGAGACCTTCGCGGCGGAGCGCGTCGTCAACCTTGAGCATAGCGATCTTGACGATGTCCGAGGCCGAGCCCTGAATCGGCATGTTGATGGCCTCGCGCTCGGCGCGGGCGCGCACCTGCCCGTTGCGGTCGTTGATGGCGGGGATGGGGCGGATGCGCCCGTAGATGGAGCGCACTACACCTTTCTCGCGCGTCTCTTCGGGGACTCGCTCCATGAAGCGGCGGACGCCGGAGTAAGTCTCGTAGTAATCGTCTATGACCTGCTTCGCCTCTTTGCGCGAGATGCCGACGCGCTGCGAGAGGCCGAAGGGCTCGACGGCGTAGGCGATGGCGAAGTTGACGATCTTGGCGAAGCGGCGGGCCTCCTTCAGTTGCTCTTTGGTCTTCGCCTTGAAGACGAGGCGGGCCGTGCGCTCGTGGATGTCCTCGTTGTTGCGGAAGGCGTCGAGCATGTGCTCGTCGTGCGTGACGTGAGCGAGCAGCCGGAGTTCGAGCTGCGAGTAATCAGCCGCCACGAAGACGTTCCCCTCGTCGGGGACGAAGGCGCGGCGGATGCGGCGTCCAAGCTCGGTGCGGATGGGGATGTTTTGGAGGTTGGGGTTCGAGCTGCTGAGTCTTCCGGTCGCCGTGACGGTCTGATTTAGTTCGCTATGGATGCGCCCGTCGGGGCCGATGAGCGGCGGCAGCGCGTCCGTATAAGTCGCCTTGAGCTTGTCGAGTTCGCGGAACTCGATGAGGAGGCGCGGCAGTTCGTAGGTTTGCGCCAACTCGTCGAGCACGGCGCGGTTGGTCGAGACTTGGCCGGTGGAGGTCTTCCTGCCGGTGCTGATGTTCAGCTCCTCGAAGACCTCGCCGACCTGCTTCGGGGAGTTGATTTTGAACTCGCGCCCGGCCAACTCGTAAATCCGCTTCGTCAGCTTCTCCAACTCCGCGCCGAAGAGGGCCGAGAGGTCGCCGAGGACTGAGGTGTCCACGCGCAGCCCCGCACGCTCGATGCGGTAGAGGAGCGGCGCGAGCGGCAACTCGATGTCCGTGTAGATGGCTTCGAGCCCCTGTTCGAGGATGCGCCCGTGCAGCACGTCGGCCACCTGCCCGGTGAAGTCGGCGGCCTCGGCGGCCCGCCACTGCGATTCCGTCCAGCCCTCGCCGAAGGGCTCCGACCAGCCGTCTGAGCCGACGGCCTCGCGCGCGAGGTCGCCGAGGTCGTAGCGGCTGCGCGTCGGGTCGAGCAGATAAGCGGCGAGCAGCGTGTCGTCGTTCACGCCCTCGACCTCCACGCCGATGGCCGCGAGCAAAGCGACGGCGCGCTTGAGGTCGTGGACGGACTTCGACAGAAGGCCATTGCCGAGCACGTCGCGGAGCATCGAGACGGCCTGCTCGCGCCCGCCCTCGAACTCCTCGAAGTTGATGAAGTGCGACGTGTGCGGCGCGTAAGAGATGGCAAGGCCGGTCGGCCCCTGTTCTTCGCGCACGGACGCCTGCTGGCCCGCGCCCGCAGGGGTCGAGTCGGCGACCGAGAATCCCCAGTGCTCCACGTCCCAGAGCTTGCGGACGAGCGTTTCGAGTTCGGAGATTGTGCGGACTTGACGATAATTCTTCTCGGTGACGACCTCGCCCGCCTCGGCGGCGGCGTCGGAGAACTCGCGCGTCAGGGTTTGGAATTCGAGTTCGCGGAAGAGCTTGTAGGCGGCGACGCGGTCGGGCGTGCGTCTCTGGAGCTTTTCGAGGTCGAGTTGGACGTTCACGTCCGTCCTGATGGTCGCCAGCTCTTTGGATTGCATGATGAGCTGCGCGTTGTCGCGCAAAGATTCGCGGTAGGTCTTGTGCTTGACCTCCTCCCAACGCTTGAGCGCCTCTTCGATGGAGCCGAACTGCTTGACGATGTTTACCGCGCCCTTCGCGCCGATGCCGGGAGCGCCGGGGATGTTGTCCACCGAGTCGCCCATCAGCCCGAGGAGGTCAACGATCTGCGAAGGCGGGACGCCGAACTTGTTTTCGACCCATGCTTCGTCGCACCACTCGACGGGCGGGACGGGCTCCTTGCGCTTGACGTTCTGCGAGTTCTGCCGCATGCACACGACAAAGGGATCGCGGACGAGCTGGCACATGTCCTTGTCGTTCGAGACGATGACGGCCTGCAAGCCGCGCTCGGCGGCCTGCAAGGCGAGCGCGCCAATCACGTCGTCGGCCTCGAAGCCGGGCGAGTTGACGATGGGTATCTGGTACGCCTCGCAGACGCGCATGATGTACGGAATCTGCGACTCCAACTCTTCGGGCATGACCGCGCGGTTCGACTTGTAGTCGGCGGACATCTGGTGGCGGAAGGTCGGCTCGCCGGACTCGAAGACGGCGGCGATGTAGTGCGGCTGCTCGTCGGCGAGCAGTTTGCGCAGCATGTTGGTGAAGACGAAGACGGCCTGCGTGACCTGCCCACGGCTGTTCGTTAAGGGCTCGGTGCGCGCGCCCATCGGGGCGAAGAAGGCGCGGAAGATGTGCGAGAACGAGTCTATGAGAAAGACCCGCTCGGTCGGCTCCGTGGGCGGCGTGGATTTTTTCGGCGGCATTTGTCTTCGATGATAAGGAAAGCCGCGGCGGGTGACAAGCGACGGAAAGTCCGGCGCGTCCGGGAGCGTCGAGTCGGAGTGGAAAGAGTGTCGCCTACTTCTTCGAGGACTTCTTCGAGGACTTCTTCCGCTCCGCCTGACTCGCGGCGCGCATGCGCCGACAGTGCTCCCTGTAATCTTCGGCTTCATGCGCGCCGACGATCTCGGCGATGGTTTCGAGCGGGAGGTCTTCGGCCCTTTTGAAGTTGATGCAGCTCTTGCCGCACTTGAGGTTCTTGCCGGAGGCGTCGAGTTTGGCCTTCAGTTCCGGATAAACATAGACGGGGATGAGATAGAGGCTGACGTAGTTCTTCTGGTTGGCGAGCGCGACGTACCAATCGTCGTCGGCCATGAAGGTCAGAAACTTCGGGCCGATGTGCTCGGTGTAGCCCGAACCGACGTTCTCGCGGACGACTCGCCAGACGCGCTCGACGACCGGGCGGCGTTCGTCGGGCAGGGATTCGAGATATTGCTCGTAAGAGATTGTCTGTTCGGCCATCGGGAAACTCCTTCGGGGAATGACGCGGCCCGCGTCCGTGGTACGAGTAAAGAAGTACCGCGACCGCGGGCCGTGTGTTCGGGGGGCCGGGCAGAACGCCCGGCCCTGTAGTTTACGCCGCGCCGTTTACGGGCCGACGACGAAGTAGCCGGAGGGCGCTGCGCCATTGTTGGCCGAGCAGAAGGCGGCTGCCGCCGACGCCTGCGAAGCAACCGCAGCCTTATCGCCCGTGCTGTTACTCAACGGAACCGTCACGGTCTGGCAACTCGCGGCGGTGTTTCCGGAAGCGTCGGTCGCCTTGACGACGACGAGATAGACGCGCCCGTTACTGCCGCCGTCGCGCTCCCTGCGGAGCTTGAGCGTGCCGAGGCCGAGGTCGAGGGCGTCGGGCGAGTGCGGCCCCGGCCCGTCGTCCTCGTCGGAGAAGACCGACACCTGCAACGGCCCAAGGCCGGGGCAGTTGTCGGAGGCCGAGGCCGCGAGGCCGACGTTAATCATCGCGTGGTTGAACGGCGGCCCCATCGTCGTGACGGCCACGGATGCCGTCACGGTCGGCGTCTGATTGTCCTGCACGGTCACGGTCTGCGTGGCCGAGGCGGTGTTGCCGCTGGCGTCCGTCCCCGTCCAGGTGATGGTGGTCATGCCGACCGGGTACGGCGCGTTCAGCGGCTGGTTGTCGCTGCGCGTGCCGACGACGGTCGCGCCCGGACAGTTGTCCATGACGCTCGCCGTGCCGGGGTTGAGAGTCGCCGAGCAGGAGTCGGCGTCCGCCGTGGCGACGACGTTGGCCGGAGGCGTGACGACGGGCGGCGTGTTGTCAATGACGGTCACGGCCTGCGTGGCCGAGCCGACGTTGCCCGCCGCGTCCGTCGCCGTGTAGGTGACGATGGTCGTGCCGACGGGGAAGATGTTCCCCGCCGGAACGCCCGTCCGGTTGACCGCGAGCGCGCCCTCGCAGCCGTCGGTCGCCGTCGCCGTGCCGAGCGCGGCGTCGGAGACGAACGCGCCGCACGAGGAGGCGTTGGCTCCGGTCGAGACCGTGACATCCGGCGGGTCGTTCACGACAGGGGCGGTCGTGTCAATGATGTTGACGACGACGGTGTCCTGCGCGGACGCGCCCGACGGGTCGGTCACGGTCAGCGTGATGGTGTGTGAGCCGCTGGCGAGGTTGACGTTGAGCGTCTCTCCGGAGCCGAGCGAAGTCATGCCCTCAGACCAATCGAAGGTCAGAGGCGTGTCGCCGTCCGGGTCGGAAGAGCCGGAGCCGTCGAGCGTGACGGGCGTGGTCGCGCCCGCGCACTCCAACGCCTGGTCAAGACCGGCGTCCGCTACCGGCGGCGCGTTGCAGCCGCCGTCGGTGTGGCCGCCCGTCTCGGTGTGGCCGCTCAGCTTCCAGAAGTCCTTGCCGGTCGGCCCCGGCAGGGCTTCGAGCACGAAGGCGAGATTGTAATCGCCCACTTGCTCGACGCCGAACAGGAACCGGAGGCTGACGGAAGCGCCGTTCGCGAGCGGCGAGCCGAGCGTGATCGTGCCCGCCGCGAGCGAGGAGTTGACGCCGCCGCCCGAAGCCTGCGCGGGAGGCGTTTCGAGCGTCGTCCCCTGCACCGTGACGGGGCCGCCCGCCGTGGAAACGACCGTCGAGCCGGAGGTGAGGGCGCGCAGGTCAGCCGCGCCCGTACCCGCCGGGAAGGTCGAGAGGTTCACGACGCGGAAGCGCAAGCGCGTGACCGAACCGCCCGTGTTGTTGGTGAACGTCCGGCGGAAGTCGAGCGTGCCGTTCGTGCCGTTGGTGACGGGCGTCGCGTCGCGGACGGTGTTGGGCGCGCTGGCGACCGCCACCGTCGGGTCGACGAGCGCCCGACCGAAGAGCGGCGTGCTCGAAGGCACGGCACAAGGCACCGGCCCGGTCGGGCTCGCGCCGTTCTCCGGCCCCGGCGCTCCAAGCGTCGGCGCGCTGTTGTCGCCGACCGGCATGGACGGCGTGGTCGAGACGACCGTGAAGTCAGCCGCGTTGTCGCCGGTGTCGTGCGTCAGGCCCAGAGTGACCTTGCGCACGAAGCTGTACTCGGAGGTACTGCCCATTGCCGCCGGGAGGTTGTTGCCCTCGCGGAGCAGTTCGCAGTTGTCGCCCGTGTTCGCGCCGAAGCCAACGGCGTCGAGGCGGTTCACGGAACTGACGTTGGCGAGCGTCGCCGTCGTGAAGAGGCCGACGTTGCGGTCGTCCTCGATGTCGGCGGAGAGAGTAGCGTCGCCCGTGGCGTAACCGCCGAGGCTATAGGCCGAGCCCGTCAGCAGGTAGTTGCCGCGCGCGCGGATGACCGTGCCGTTCGGGATGAAGCCAACCACGACCGGAGTCGTCGAGCAGCCCGCGCCGCTCTTGACGATTGACCAGCCGCCGGAGGCGTCCGAAGACGCGACCGTGATGTCGGCGTCGGTCGTGTTCAGGAGTTCGACGAAGTCGTCGCCCGAACCGGCGGGGCCGCTCGTGCGCAGCTCCGAGATGATGACCGCGCTGGCGACCGACTCGTCGGTGATGGTGCCGACGGCCTGACCGTCGCCGATGGTGCCGTTCGTCGCGCCGGAGAGGTTGACGAGGAAAGTCTCGTCGGCCTCGCCCGCGTCGCCGTCGGCCAGCGCCGCGACGTTGACGGTCTGCACCGTCTCGCCCGCGTTGAAGGTCACGGTTCCGTTGGTCGGCGTGTAGTCGGTGCCTGCGGTGGCGGGGTTAGCGCCGCCGTTGGCGGTCGTGAAGCTGACCGTCACGGGTTGCGTGAACGGGTGCGAGAGCGTCACGGTGAACGAGGCGCTGGCGGAACCCGTCGCGGGCTCCGTGACCGTCGCGTCGTTGATGTTGATGGTCGGCGGCAGGAGGATCGGCGTCACGGTCGGGTCTGCCGCACCCGGCTCTGACGGGTCGTCGGTCAGGACGCTGATGCCGCCGTCGGCGCTCACCGTGCCCTGATTCGAGACTTGCGGCTGCGCGCCCGTGAACGGGTCGGCGACCGTCACCTGGAAGGTGATGGTGACCGAATCGCCCGCGCGGAGCGTGCCGATGGGGATGGTGACGGTTTCGCCCGCGAGCGTCGCCGTGACGGGCGCGGCGGCGCGCACGGTCTTCGGCGTCTCGACTTCGGGCAACGTCTCGCGCTCGCCCGCGCCGAGCAACTGGCCGCGCTCGGAGTTGGCGAACCCGCGCTGCACCTTCTTGGAAGACGCGGTGAACTCGCGGTCAGCCGAGAAGCCGGGCTCGGTCGCCGAGGCCGTCTGCGTAGCGTGAGCGTTCGTCTGGAAGATTGAGTCCACGGGCGCATTGCTCGCCAGCGGGGCCGAGCAGGTCTGGTCAACCGCCGGAGGCAGCGCCGGGACGGTGTTCACGAAGTTGATCGTGCCGGAGTCGGCGGCGAACACGGGGTCGGCGTTGTTGTCGGTGATGATCTGCTGGACGTTGCTCGCCGCCGAGACGCCGCGCGAGAGGTTGAGGGTCGTGCCCGCGCCCGCGATGCGGCTCAGGAACACGTCGCTGAAGTCGAACGGGTCGCCCTCGACGAAGTTGTTCTCCGCAGCGCCCGCGCCGCCGACGAGAATGTTGAGGGTGCCGGTGTCGCCACTGAGCGCGCCGACCTCGGCGTAGAGCGCGGCGAAGGCCAGGTTCGGGTCGGGGTTGTTGGTGACGTTGCCTTGCAGCGTGACGTTCATCGTGGCGCTGCCTTGATTGTTGAAAACCTGTATCGCGCCGTTCGAGCCCCACTCGTTGACGACGTTGTTCTTGACGAGCGCGGTGTGCGTGCCCGCGCCGCGCGTGTCAAGGTTGATGCCGCTGGCCTCTGTCGAGGCCGAGCCGGGCGTGCCGTCCACGCCGAAGACGTTGCCGAAGAGCGTGCCCCGCATCGTGCCCGCGCCGAGCGTCTTGGCGACGAGCAGGCCGAAGCCGCGCGCGCCGCGGAAGGAGTTGCAGGAGATGTCATAGGTGGCGTTGATGTTCGAGCCGATGCCGCCCCCCGTGACCGTCACGCCGCCGCCGCCCGCAAGGATGGCGGGGTGCGTGTTGTGCGTGACGTTGCTACGGAAAACGAAGTCGGACGTGACCGTGCCCGCCGTGTTGAAGTTAACGATGTCGCCGCGCCCGCTGTTGAGCGTGCTGCCCGTCACCGTCACCTTGAAGGTGCCGCCGCCGGTCGCGTGCTCGAAGTGGAGGCCGTCGTCGCCCGCGAGGGCGCTCACGCCGAAGCCGGGGCCTGCGCCGTCGAGGTCGCCGATGGTCGAGCCGCTGATGGTCAGGCGGTCGAGCGAAGAGCTGCCGGTGTTGCGCAGGTCAACGATGAACTCGTGGCCGCCGCCGACGAAGCTGTTCGAGATGGCGGCGCTGCCGGTCAGCTCGCGGAAGCGCAGAGAGCCTTCGTCGAAGGCCGCGTTGCCGCCGTTCGTCCCGTCCACGAGCGACGAGTCGAGCGTGAAGCCGTTGACGTTCGTGCCGCTGACGGCGAAGTTCGGATGATTGTCAATTCGCATCCGCGTGAGCGAGACCGAGGCGGCATCCTGAAGCCGAACGCCGATGCCGGAGTCCGTGTTGTCCGCGCCGGTCGTGGCGGTGATGCGCCCGCCCGTGCAGGTCGGGTCGGCGGGCGAGCAGTTGCCCGCGATGCCGTTGACGCGGAAGCCGCCGGGGCTGCCCGACGCCGAAGTGTTCTGAAGCACGATGCCGTTCGGGCCGCCGTTCGCCGAGACGCTCGTCAACTGCACGTTGAGCGGCGTCCGGTTGGCCGCGCTCGTGCCCTGCACCTCGACGGCGATAGCGCCCGTCGTCGAGACGGTGCCGCTCGAAGAGGTAATCGCGCCGGTGTTTGAGGTCGCGTGCAGCGCGCGCTGGTTCGCGGCGGGCGCGATGTCCAAATCCGAGAAGGTCAGGCTCGCCGAGTTGCCCGTCAGGCTGACGCCCGTCGCGGAGGAGTTGTTGACCGTCGTGTTGCCGAACGAGGCCGAGCCGCTGATGTTGTTGACGCGGACGCCGTTCTGATTACTGTCGGTCGAGAAGGTGGTGGCAATCTGGACGTTGGCGGCGATGTCTTCGATGTCCACCGCCGCCCCACCCGTCGAGCTGACGGCGCTGCCGCCGCCCGTCATGTTCAGCGTGAAGCCGCCCGTGCTGTCGGCAACGAGGCCGCGCGCGCCCGGCGCGGTCGTGTTGAGTTGGACGGCGGCGGCGAAGTTAACCGTCGAGCCGCCCGTGTTGCCCAACAGGACGACGGCATCCGTCGCGCCGTTCGTCCCCGTCACGGTCGAGGAGCCGTTGAAGCTCACGGCCCCGCCCGTCCGGTTCTGAATGTCCACGACCCGGCCCGTGTTCTGGCTGACGGTCGAGTCGGTGAAGGTGATGGCGGTCGCGCCGCCGTTGACGAGGACGCCCGTGCCCGTGCTGTTGGCCGAGACTGAACTGCTCGTCACCGAGAGCACGCCCGCGTGGTTGACGAGGCTGAAGCCGTTCGACGAACCGCTCGCGCTCGCGCCGACGTTGTCAACCGTGGTCGAGCCGCCCGCGCCGTTGCTGCTGATGGCGGCAGCGCCGGGCGAAGCGGCGCTCGCGTTCAAGAAAGAGACGTGGTTGCTGTTGGCGAGCGCGATGACATCGCCGCCCGCGTTGGCGAGCGTCGGAGCGCCGGTCGCCGCCGGTCGCGCGTCGCTGTGCGGGGGCGCGACGATGCCGAAGCCCGCGAGCGCCGCGTCGAGGCCGGTTCCCTGCCCGACGAGTCGCTGGTTGTCTTCCAAGACGATGCCGCCGC
>DASTQX010000058.1:0-4455 GCA_035761505.1 Pyrinomonadaceae bacterium | reverse complement strand
AGCGCGCGACCGCTTCGAGTTCCTTTTCGCTCGCGCCCGCGACGAGCGCCCCGGCGCGCGCCGCCGCCTGAATGAGCGCGCCCGTCTTGCGCCGGTGGATGAGTTCCAACTCCGCCGCGCCGACATCCGCGCGTGCCTCGGCGGCGAGGTCAAGCGCCTGACCGGCGATCATCCCGTGCGGCGTCCCGGCGGCGCGCGCCAGTTCGGAGATGAGCGTGACGCGCAAAGGCGCGGCGAGCCTTTCATCTTCGGCGAGCGTCTGGAAGGCGAGCGCTTGCAGCGCGTCGCCCGCGAGGATGGCCGTGGCTTCGCCGAATTTGACGTGGCAGGTCGGGCGACCCCTTCGGAGGTCGTCATCGTCCATCGCCGGGAGGTCGTCGTGGACGAGCGAGTAGGTGTGCATCAGCTCGAAGGCGCAGGCCGCGCCGAGCAGGTCTTCGGCGCGCGCGCCGAAGGTCTCGCCGACGGCGACGAGGAGCGCGGGCCGGAAGCGCTTCGCGGGCGCGAAGAGGCTCCAACGGACGGCGGCGTGGACGGCCAAGGGCTCGACGCTCTCGCCGGGGACGAGTTCGTCCAGCCTCGCTTCGACGAGCGCGCGCGCGCGCGTAAAGTGCTCGCGCGCCGCCTCGGCTAAAGACTCAGCCGCGCCCGCGTCAGAAGACGCTCTCATCCTCTTCCTCTTCTTCGTCTTCTTCCGCGCCGGGTTCGTCCGCGCCGAACTCCAAAGCCGTCGTCGTCGTGCCGTCGCCGCTGCGCAAGAGGAGTTCGATGCGTCGCTCGGCCTCGTTCAGACGCTCCTGACACTCGCGCGACAGTCGCACGCCCTGCTCGAAGAGTTCGAGGCTTCGTTCGAGCGGCAAGTCGCCCCGCTCCAACTCCCTCACAATCCGTTCGAGCGACGCGAGCTGCGCCTCGAAGCCCGGCGCTTGCGCCTCCGCCGCCACGTTCTCGACTGTTGACCGTTCTCGTTTCGCCATCGTTCGACTATTCGCTCAGAGACCTCTCATCAACGCCCCTGCCTGCGGCGCGGCGTCGGTTGCGTTTGCGGCTGCGTGGTCGGGAGGCTCGAAGCGAGGCGCGAGGCAATGCCCGTCGCCAGCCCTTCGTCCTTGACCGCGACGACCTTCCAGCGCTCGCCCGCGCGCTGCATCGAAAGCTCGACGGGCCGCTCGCCCGCCTTGAAAGAGACTTGCGCCGCGTCGCCCTCTTCCTTGATGTCCGCGACGCGCGGCACGCCGAGCGCGAGCAGCAGGAAGGGCTTCTCGCCGCCCGCGCTCTCGGCGAAGCCTTTGACGGCGCTCGCAATCTCTTCGCGCATCGTCTCGCGCACGCGCGGCAGCAGTTGCGGGAGCGCCGCCGTGACCACGCCGCGCGGCAGAGCCGGAACCGGCCCACCGCCGACCGTCAGCTTTTCGATGACCTGCGGGATGAAGCCTTGTGCCACGCGGTCGCTGTCAATCAAAGTCTCAACCCCCGGCATGTCGTCGCGCTGCGCCGCGTCCACGAGCAAGGCGAGGCTGTAAGCCGGGCTCTTCTTGTAGCTCTGCCACCACGCGTAGCCGCCGACGAGCACGAGCAGCACGACGCCCGCGACGGCGAGCGCCGCGATGGACAGGATGCGGCGGCGGCGCGCGCCGGGGCCGCCGCGCCGCGCGCGCGCCTCGGCCTGCGCCTGCGCCACGTCTATGACGATGCGGCTCTTCTTCCCGCGCCCCTGCTGCTGCTGCGAAGACATCACTCTTTCTCCACCCCCTCGACTCCTTCCACGCGACAGCGCAGAGCGCCTTCCGCCAGACGAACCCGCACCGCGTCGCCGACTCCGACCGCGCGCGCCTCACGCACAATCGCGCCGCGCCCGTCTTCCGCCAGAGCGTAACCGCGACCGAGCACGGCGAGCGGCGAGAGCGCGTCGAGCGAAGCGGCGGCCACGGCCACGCGCGCGCGCGACTCGTCGAGCCGCGCCCGCGCCGCCGACTCCACGCCCGAACGCAGAACCGCGAGACGCACGCGCGACGCGGAAGCGCGCGCCGACATCCTCGCCGGTGAAAGCCGACAAGCGGCGGCGTCGAAGCGGCGGCGCGCGGCGTTGGTCAACTCGGTCGTGCGCCTCTCAAGGCGGCGCGTCACGTCCGCCAGTTCCCCGCGCGCGCCGCGCAGGCGCTCGCGCACGTCGTCGAAGACGCGCGACATCGCCGCCTCCTGCACGCGCGCGCGCTCGGCCAACACGCGATAGCGGACGGCGTTCACCATGTTGTGCGCGAGCGCCTCGACGTAAGAGGCGATTTCGTCCTCGCGCTCGGCGACGATCTCGGCGGCGGCGGTCGGCGTCGCGGCCCTCACGTCGGCGGCGAAGTCGGCGATGGTGAAGTCCGTCTCGTGCCCGACCGCCGAGATGACCGGAATCGCGGAGGCGCGGATGGCGCGCGCGACCTCCTCTTCGTTGAAGGCCCACAGGTCTTCGCTCGACCCGCCGCCGCGCCCCACGATGAGCGCGTCTATCTGGTCTTCCGCGCGCCCCTCCGCGAGCGCGCGCCGATGATGCTCGTTGAGCAACCGAATCGCCCGCGCGATCTCAGCGCCCGCGCCTTCGCCCTGCACGCGCGCGGGCGCGACGAGCACGTTGACGGTGCGCGTCCGCCGCTCGATGGTGCGGATGATGTCGCGGACGGCTGCGCCGGTCGGCGAAGTGACGACGCCGATGCGCCGGGGCAGGAGCGGAAGTTCCCTCTTGAGCGCTTCGTCGAACAAGCCTTCCGCCGCCAGACGCTCGCGCAACTGCTCGAAGGCGACGCGCAACGCGCCCGCGCCCACGGGGTCGAGCCCTTCGACCAAAAGCTCGTACTCGCCGCGCCGCTCATAGACGGTCAGCCGCCCGCGCGCGCGCACCTGCAAGCCGTCGGCGGGCCGAAACCTGATGCGGCTGTTCACCCCTCGGAAGCAGGTCGCGCGGAGTTGCGCCGTCTCGTCCTTGACGGTGAAGTACCAGTGGCCCGAAGAGTGCGGCCTGAAGTTCGAGATTTCCCCCTCCACCCACACGGACGCGAAACGATTCTCCAAAGCCCCGCGCACCTGCGCCGTCAACTCCGAGACCGTGAGCGGTCGGCGCTCCGTCTCGTCGAACAAAGACATAAGGAGGGGACTTGTCATTCAGCCCGCATCATACCAGAAAACCCGTTGGCCCTCCCTCAAGGTCGGGCAACGGTAGTCTGCGCCGGGGCGGGGCCGCCGCGGGCGTAGTAGCCCTGGCGGTAGAGGAGGCGGAGTTTTTGTTTGCGGAGGGCGGGGTTGGTGATTTCGACTTCGACGCGGCGGAAGCGCCCGTCGGGCGTCTTGTTGGAGGGCGAGTAGGAGATAAGATACTGCGAGCGCAACTCCTGCTCGATCTGCGCGAAGGCGGCGCTGAGTTCGGTCTTGTTCTTGGGGAAGAAGGCGCGACCGCCGGTCTCTTCGGAGACGCGCCGGAGGTAGTCTTTCTTGAGTTCGCCCACGTCAATCTCTTCGTCGCGGATGCCGATGGCGTAGATGACGGTGTTCTGCTTAATGGCCTCTTCGACGGCGTAAAAAATCCTCGACTTGCTGCCCGTGTCGTCGCCGTCGGAGAGGAGGATGATGGCGCGGCGCGTGCTCTCCGGCGTGTGCGAGAGCACCTCGCGGAGCGTAATCAGGATGGTGTCCCAGACCGCCGTCAGGCAGCGGATTCTGACCTCTTCGGCGACCTCGACGGAGTCGCTGCATTCGGGGCTCTTGATGTTGTAGAGGACTTTGACGCGACCGACGGCGGCGTCGAGCGCGGCGCGGTCGCCCGTCAAGGGCTGCTCGACGCGCGTGACGCCGGTGAAGGAAATGACGGCGGCGCTGTCTTTGCGCGGGCGCAGGACTGACTCGATGAAGGTGCGCGCGGCCTCCTGCTCGTCGCGGAGCACGCCCTCCTGCGAGGCGCTGGTGTCCACGAGGAAGGCGATGGAGAGCGGCAGGTCTGTCTCGCGCTGGAAGAAGAGCACCTGTTGCGGCACTCCGTCTTCGAGGACGCGGATGTCGCCCTCGCCGATGGTCGTCACGAACCGCCGCTTCTTGTCCATCGCCGTCAGGAGGACGTTTGTCAACTCGGTGGTGATGCGCTCGACTTCTTCATCCTCTTCGCCCGTCAAAGGCGCGGGCGTCGGAGAAGGAGTCGGAGAGGGTGAAGGCGTCGGTGTGGGCGTGGGAGTTTGGGCGGGCTGAATCTGTTCGGTCTGCGGGGGCGTGGCGCTGGTCTGCGCGCGGGCGGCGCGCAAGGCGCTGAGGCAGAAGAGCGCCGTGACGGCGCACAACAGCGCGAGGGCTCGCGCGGACGGCTTTGCGGGGCGGTGAAAAGACATTTCTCTCCCGTGCTCGTAGAAAAATTTGGGGGAGTTGTTGTGATGCGTCAGGGCGCGTCCGAGGTCGCCGCGACGCCGACCGCCGGGCTCAGTCGCA
>DASTQX010000057.1:0-23022 GCA_035761505.1 Pyrinomonadaceae bacterium | reverse complement strand
GTTGGCTCGTGCTGCGGGGCCGGTGCCGTGGTTGCCGCGCGCCCATCTCGGCGCGCTACCCGGCGGTCGAGGCTTTGACGGCCATCCTCTTCGCCCTGACCTTCTGGCTGCGCTCCGGCATGACGTGGGCGCTGCCCTTCGACCTCCTCTTCGTCGCCGCCATCATCTCGCTCGTCTTCATTGACGCCGAGCACATGATTCTGCCGAACGCCATCACGTATCCCGGCATCGCGCTGGCGCTCGTCGCGCGGCTCGTCGTCCCGAACCTTTACGGCGTCGGCTTCCTCTGCCCCGCGAACAGTTGCGAAAACCGCTGGCTCGTGTCACTCGTGGGCGCGGTGGCGGGCGCGCTCTTCGGCGGCGGCTTTTTGTGGCTCACGGGCTGGCTCTGGAAGCGCTTGCGCGGCGTGGAGGCGATGGGGCTCGGCGACGTGAAGATGATGTTCATGGTCGGCGCTTACTTGGGGCTCCCTTTGACGGCGCTGACAATCTTCATCGGCGTCCTCTCCGGCTCCGTCGCCGGAGTCCTCGTCATGGCCCGGCGCGGCGAGCGCGACATGCAACTCCTTCTGCCCTTCGGCATCTTCCTCGGCGTCGGCGCGCTCGTCAGCCTCCTCTTCGGCACGCGCCTCGTCGAGTGGTACATCGGTCAGTTTTAAAGAGGCGACGAGTGATGAGTGATGAGTGATAAGACTAACCCAAGTCTTTCTCTCATCACTCATCACTCATCACTCATCACTCTCAAATGTTTCCACGCACCGAAAACCGCATGCAGTTGGCGCTGGCGCTGGTGATCGGGCTGCTGCTGGTCGCCAACCTGTTCACGCTGACGCTGGTCGCTTTGACGCCCTCGACGCGTGCGGCGCGCGCGCCCGTGCTGTTTACGGTCTTCGTCATCACGCTCGTCGTCAGCGTGCCGAGTATTCTTCTTCTCCCGCGCTGGCTGCTGCGGCCCTACCGGCAGCTCGTTGACGAAGCAGAGCGCGCGCCCGTCTCCGCGTCCGCGACGCGCGAGAAGACGCGCGACGAGACGGAGTTCGTGCTGGAGACTTTTCAGGAGGTGGTGGCGCAACTGCGGGCCAAGCAGCGCGAGCTTGAGTTGTTGGGCGCGAGGGCGGCGGCGCGCGCCGCTTCCGCCGAGCAGTTCAGCGAGCGCGTCGTCGCGAGCCTCCCTTCGGGGCTCCTCGCCTTCGACGCCGAGGGCCGCGCCACCGTCATCAACGCCCCGGCGCGCGCGCTCCTCGAAGCCGAAGGCGAAACCGCCGGCGAGGGCTTCGAGCGCCTTCTGCGTCACGCGCCCGAACTCGCCGAACTGGTCGAGCGTTGCCTGCGCACGGGCGAAGTGTTCCGGCGCGAAGAGGTTTCGGCTGAAGGCGCGGGCGGGCGCACGCGGCGGCTCGGCGTGACGGTCGCGCCGGTTGACCCCAAGCCGCGCGAGGGCGCGCGCGGCGTGCTCTGCATGCTCTCGGACATCACGGAGGTCGCGCAACTCCGCGAGGCGGTCGCGCGCAAGAAGAACTTGGAGAGCCTCGGCGAGATGTCCGCCGGGCTCGCGCACGAGTTCAAGAACGCGCTCGCCACGCTCCACGGCTACGCGCAACTCTTCCAGAACACGAGGCTCGAAGAGGGCGCGGGCCGCGCCGCCGCCGACGCGCTGCTGCACGAAGTCCGCAGCCTCTCCGAGATGGTCACTTCCTTCCTCAACTTCGCGCGTCCGGGGCCGCTCGACCTCGGCGACGTTTCGCTCGGCGAACTCTTCGACACCTGCGCCGCCGAACTCCGCCCGCTCTACGAAGAGCGCGGCGTCGTGCTCGAAATCGAGGGCGAGTTCCCCGAAGTCCGCGCCGACGAGCGCATGCTCCGTCAGGCCGTGCTCAACCTCCTACGCAACGCGGCGGAGGCGCTGACGGACGAGAGCGCCGAACATCGCGTCCACGTCCGCGCCACGCGCGAGCGCGACGCCGAAGGAGTCGAGTGGGCGCGCGTCGAAATCGCGGACACGGGCTCAGGCATCAACGAGTCGGACTTGCAGCGCGTCTTCATCCCCTTCTTTACCACCAAGTCCAAAGGCCACGGCGTCGGCCTCGCGCTCGCGCACCGCGTCGTCACCGACCACGGCGGCACGCTCTCGGCCTCCAACTCGCCCACGGGCGGGGCCGTCTTCACCCTCCGCCTCCCAATTGAGACGAAACAGAAATAGACACAAGAAGAAGGAGAAAAGGGGAGAAGGGTCAAGGGAGAAGAGGGTCGGGCTTGACGGAGCGGCCTGTCTTGACGGAGCGGCCTGTGAGGAGAGATTGCTTCCCCCTCCCTCTCAGACTCCCTTCCCCTTTACCTTTTCCCCCTTATTTTTTTACGTGGACGGGCCGGACGCCGAAGGCGATGATGCGGGCGGGGAGGTCGCGGAGGTAAGGGATTTTGAGAAGGATGCGGAGGAGCAGCGGGAGGTTGAACTGTTGTCCGGGCTTGAGGGCGGCGGCGACGATGCGGTTTTGGATTTGTGTCTGGACGGCTTGAATGACGCGCGTCGGCCACTCGCGCTGGTGTTGGACTTCGCGGAGGTGTTCGGTCTTCAGTTCCCCTCTGCGGAGCGGTTCGGTGAGGACGTTGGCGGCGACCACGGCGTCTTGTATCGCGTAGTTGATGCCGACGCCGCCGACGGGCGACATGACGTGCGCGGCGTCGCCGATGAGGAGGAGGCCCGGCTCGAACCAGCGCGGGACGCGGCTCGACTCGACCGAGAGCATCGCCACCTGCTTCCACTCCTTGAGATGTTCCACGCGGTCGGCGAGCAGCGGCACGATTTCGGAGAGCTTCCGGCGGAGGGCTTCGAGTCCCTCGGCGCGCACCTGCCGGTAGCTCCCTTTGAGGATGATGAAGCCGACCTGCCACTCTTCGAGCCGGTCGAGCATGACGACGCCCATCCCGCCGCCGAACTGACCGAGCACGCCTGCGGGGTCGCCCTCTCTTCGAGGGAGGCGGAACCAGAGCACGTCTATCGGCGGCGAGGTCTTGAAGGGCTCGAAGCCCGCGAGGTGTCTGACGCGCGAAGAGCGACCGTCGGCCCCGACCGTGAGCGTCGCGCGGACTTCGTGCGTGCGCCCTTCGTCCGACTCGTAGCGCACGCCGCGCACCACGCCGCCGTCGTCGCGGACTAACTCTTCGACGCGCGCGCCCATCGTCAGGCGGAAGTTTTCGTAGCGCTTCGCCTCGGCGACGAGGAAGGCGAGAAAGTCCCTCTGCGGGAGCATCGTGATGTAAGGGAAGCGCGTCTTGAGGCGGCGGAAGTCAACGACGTTGACCGGGCCGCCGGGCGTCATGAAAGTGCCGGTGTGGAGTTTCGTGTGGCGCAGTTCGAGCAGGCGCTCGGCCAAACCGAGTTCGTCCAGAAGCTCCATCACCGACGTGTGAATCGTGTCGCCGCGAAAGTCTCGGTCAAAGTCTTCGTGCGCTTCGAGGAGTTCGACCGCGACGCCCGCGCGCGCGAGCAGGAGCGCGAGGACGACTCCGCCGGGGCCGCCGCCGACGACGCAGACGGTCGTTTGTCGCACCTCCGGAACTTCTACGGCCTCGGCTCGCCTCTCCGCTTCAACGTCTAAGATGTGGGCCATCGTGTTCGGGCCTTCAATCCGCGCGGGTGTCAAAAGTGAGGACGACGACCTCTGGCGGGACGCGGAAGCGCACGGGGATGATGCTCGTGCCGACGCCGGAAGTCACAAAGAGATGGCGACCGCCTTCCTTGAGATGCCCTTGTGCGTAGAGTTGGCCGAACTGCGAGGGAACGACGAGGCGACCGAGGAGCGGAAGGTTGACCTGTCCGCCGTGCGTGTGTCCGGCGAGCGTTAAAATAACACGCGGAGGGATTCGCGGGAAGAGGTCCGGGTTGTGCGAGAGCGCGACGACCGGCGAGCCGTCCGAGACTTTCGAGAGCGTCCCTTCGATGTCCGGCTGCCTCGTCCAGAGGTCTGCGAGCCCCGCGAGCCAGAAAGCCTGACCGTCCTTCTCGACGCGCGCCGCGTCGTTCTCAAGCACGCGGACGCCCGCGCCCGTGAGCGCGCGACTGACGCGCTCGCCGTCGAGCCACCAATCATGATTGCCGAGCACGGCGAAGACGCCGAGCGGCGCGCGCAGGTCTTTGAGGTGCGCGGCGATTATTTCCGGCTCGACGAACTCGCCCCCGACCACGTCCTGTATCACGAAGTCGCCGAGCAGCAGGACGAGGTCGGGCCGCAGTTCGTTGACTCGCTCGACCAAGAGCCGCAGCTTATCTTCCTTGACGTGCGGCGCGCCCGCGTGGATGTCGGAGAGGACGACGAGCTTGAGCCGGTTGAAGACTTCGGGCTGGCCGGGGAGATGCAAGACCGTCTCGCTGACGACTATCCGGTCAGGCTCGAAGACGAAGGCCCACGCCGCGAGCGCGCCGCCGAGCAACACGCAGGCGGCGAGGATTCGGAGGAATATTTTTTTGCGCCTGCTTCTGGTCACGGCTTCCCCGCTCCGCCGTCGCGCAAGCCTTCGGGGAAATATTCGCGCCAGCGCCGGTCAACCAGTTCCGCAATGTCAGGGCGGACGACGAGTTCGTCCGGGTAGCCGGGCTTCATCCGCGCGTCAATGACGACGGGCGGCGTGTAAGACAGGTGATGCCGTCGCACCGTCGTCCCGGCGGCGTGGATGTCGGCGGCGGGCTCGAAGCGCGTCCACGTCGCCCACAGGAAGTCCGACGAAGAGCGCGCCACGCCCGCGTCGTCGTGGAGGACGACGAGCGGCCACTCGGCGAACGCCGCTTCGCGCGCGAGCCTCGCGGCCTGTTCGGGGTCTTCGGCGTAAGTCGCGCCTTGCACGACGAGGCAGCCGCCGCAGAAGACTTCGGCGCGCGAGACGCCGCGCGGAAGCTCCCCTCGGAACTCGCGCGGCAACTCGCGCACCGGCTCTCCGAGTCCGAGCATGACGGCCTTGCTCCCCTCGTTCACCTTGCCGCTCGTGTAGTCGAGCGTGTCCATCGAGACGTTCGAGAAGACGAAGAGGTCGCTCTCCCAACGGACGCGCGCCAGCACGTGCTCGAAGAGCGAGGGGAAGTCGCGCAAGTCCTGCGGCGTGTCGGTGAGGAGCAAAAATTTCGTGAGCGAGAGCTGGCCTTCGCCGAGGATGCGGAAGGCCGAGACGAGCGCCTCGCGCGCGTAACGCTCGCGCACCACCGCCGAGGCGAGCGAGTGGAAACCTGTCTCGCCGTAAGACCAGAGGTCGCGCACGCTCGGCATGACGAGCGGGAAGAGCGGCGACAGTAGTTGCTGCAAGTAGTCGCCGATGAAGAAGTCTTCCTGTCTTGGTTTGCCGACGACCGTCGCCGGGTAAATCGCATCACGACGATGAAAGACGGCCTCGACGTTGAAGACCGGATAGTCGTGTTGCAGAGAGTAATAACCATAGTGGTCGCCGAAAGGCCCTTCGGGCTTTCTGACGTGGGGCGCGACGTGACCGGCGAGCGCGAACTCGGCCTCGGCGACGAGCCGGTGCGGGTGAGCTTCGAGCGGGGCGTCGGCGACTCTGATCTTCTCGCCCGCGAGCACCGAGGCGAGGACGAGTTCGGACACGTCTTCCGGCAACGGCGCGATGGCCGAGAGGATGAGCGCGGGCGGGCCGCCAAGGAAGACCGAGACGGGGAGCGGTTGCCCCGCGGCCTCGGCCTCGTGGTAATGAAAGCCGCCGCCCTTGTGTATCTGCCAGTGGATGCCGGTCGAGCGCGCGTCGAAGCGTTGCAGGCGGTACATGCCGAGGTTGTGCTTGCGCGTTTGCGGGTGCTCCGTATAGACGAGCGGCAAGGTGAAGAACGGGCCGCCGTCCTCCTGCCAAGTCGTCAGGACGGGCAACTCGTCGAGCCGTGCCGGGCTCTCTTTGACTTCGAGCACGGGCGCGCTCCGGACGCGGCGCGTGCCGAGCTTTAAGGCTTCGAGCGCGAGCGAGCGGTTTTGCCAGAGCGCGGCGGGCTTCGGCGGGAGGAGCGATTCTGCCATGTGCACGGCGCGGCGGACGAGCGCTTCGGGCTTCGGGCCGAAGGCGAGCGAGATGCGCCGCGCCGTGCCGAACATGTTCGTGACGACGGGATAAAGGCTCCCCTTCACGCGCCGGAAGATGAGGGCGGGGCCGCCCCGCTCGATAACCCGGCGGTGAATCTCGGCCAGCTCAAGCTGCGGATCAACTTCCGCCTCGACGGCGAGGAGGTCGCCCTCCCGCGCGAGCAGTTCGAGGAACGAGCGAAGGTTGCGGTGCATGTGTAAGTTCAGTAAAGCAAGACGGGCGGTTTGTCAAAAGCATCTCGTCCGGCGGACGCAGAAAGGGCGCGGGATTGCTTCGGCTAACCCGCGCCCTCTCTTCTCAAAAAAATCACTTTGACTTACGGCTCGCTCGTCTCGCCTTTGCTCACCTGCCGTTGTCGCTTGGGCTCAGGCGCGGGCGTCTCTTCGAGGCGGATGGTGATTTCGCGCTCGGCGAACTTGGCGGCGTCGGCGATGCCGGGGTCGAGCGAAGCGGTGTAGGGCTTTATCTGTTCGAGCGTCTCGCGGTCGCCCACGTGCGCGAGGACTTCGAGCAGGCGTATCTGCGTATTGCCGTTGACGCGCGGCAAGACGGCGTAGAGCGGTGCGGGCGTTTCGAGCCCCGAAAGATACTTGACCACCTGATCGGCCTGCTTCGAGTCGAGCGCGCGGACGAGCGGGTAAATCGCCTCGCCCTTGCCGAGACGGTACAAGGCCCAGTCCATTGCGACCTGCACGCGCGCGTCCTTCTCCTGCACGCGGTAGCCCTCGACGAGACGGCGGTGCTCGGTCGCGGCCAGACGCGCAATCTCTTCCGCCGCCTCGCGCCGCTCGAACGCGTTGCGGCTCGACAAACGCCGCGCCACCGCCGCCGAATCCCGCTTCGACTCGACCTCCGTATCGTCCTGCGCGAAGACCTGCGCCGAGACGACGAGGAGGAGAGCCAGCACGGATGTCATCAGCCTGATAAATCTCTTCACGGCCACACCTCTCGGACTCTTGAAAGAAGAAAGGATTTCAGATTTCAAATCAAGCATCTCGAATCTGAAATCTGAAATCCTCGAAACTACTTCTTCGCGCCTTCGCCGCTCGACTTGCGGAGGCTCGCACTGTTGAGGTCGAGTTCGGCGAAGGGTATCACCTCGACCGTCTTGAACTGCTTGCGGAGCGGTTCGATGAAGTCTTTGGAGTTGCCGACGATGATGATGTTCGCGCCCGCCGCGCCGATGCGCGAGCCCGCAAACTTCTGGATGTCGGCTGCCGTCACGGACTGGACGTTGCGGATGTAAGAGTTGATCTCGTCGAGGCCGAGGCCGTAGAGCGCGAGCGAGGCGACCTGCTGGACGAGCCCTTCGGTCGTCTCCAACGCGCGCCCGAAGCCGCCGATGAGCACGGCCTTGCGCGGCACGAGTTCCGTCTCCGCAACCGGCTCGTTCGAGAGGCGTCCGAGTTCGCCGATCAAGAGCGACGCGACCTCCGCGCCCGAAGGGTTCTTCGTCTGCGAAGAGGCGACGAACGGCCCGACCTCGCGGCGCGTGTCGAGCGAGCTGCGCGCGCCGTAGCTCAAGCCCCGCTTGATGCGAATCTCCTGATTGAGCCTCCCCGAATAGCCGGTGAGCACGGCGTTGGCGACGATGCCCCGGAAGAAGTCAGGGTCGGTGCGGCTAATCCCCGTGCGCGCGAGGACGACCGCCGCCTGACCCGCGTCCGGCATATCTACGACGACCACGCGCTGCTTATCGTCGGCGCTCGCCATCTTCCCGACCTGACCGCGCGCGGGCAGCGCCTCGGCGGGCTTCGCCCAGTCGCCGAACAGTTTCTCGGCCAACTTGAAGGCGTCCGCCGCCTTGATGTCGCCGCCGATGACGAGCACCGCGTTGTCGGGCCGGTAGTACTTCGCGTGGAGCGCCGTGATGTCTTCGCGCTTGATGCGCGTGAGCGATTCGGGCGTGCCTGAGAGCGGGTGGCCGTAGGCGGCGTCGCCATAGACGACGCGCGAGGCGACGTAAGAGGCGAGCGTGCCGGGGTCGTTCAGCGAGACGCTCAGGCTGTCGAGGTACTGCTGGCGCAGGCGCTCGATCTCGTCCGCCTGAAAGACGGGGTTACGCACCACGTCGGCGAGAATCGTGAAAGCCGCCTCGGTCTTCGGCGACATCACGTTGACGAAGGCGCGCGAGGCGTCCCAGCCCGCGCCGGAGTTGAGGACGCCGCCGAGCGCTTCAATCTCCTGCGCGATCTGCGGCGCGCTGCGCGTCTTCGTCCCCTTCGTCAAAAGTGAGGCGGTCATGTCGGCCACGCCGCTCAAGGAAGGCGGGTCAACCTCGCCGCCGTTCTTCACGATGACCTGCGCCGAGACGAGCGGCATGTCGTGGTCTTCGATGACGATGACGCGCATCCCGTTCTTCAAGGTCTGCTCGACCGGCTTCGGGATGTTGACCGAGCGCGGCGCGGCGGGCGGCGGCGGCGTCGCCTGCGGAGCGGCGGGCGCGTTGTTCTGCGCCGCAGCGACCGACGGGAGCAGCAAGAGCGCGAGCAGAGGCCAGAGGCCCGCGCGCGAAACGGCGCGGCGGAGTTGGTTCACGGAGACTTTCATCGGCTTTCCCCCTTCTGCCCTTCGCCCGCGTTCTGCGGAGCCGCCTTCGAGGCTTCGGCTTGATAGTTGATGACGACGCGGTTCGTGTCGTTGAAATATTTCTTCATCACGCGCTGCACGTCGGCGGCGGTGACGGATTGGAGCTTCGTCACGTCCGTGTTGACTCTCCGCGCGTCGCCGAGCAGGACGACCGCGCGACCGAGCGCGTCGGCCTTGCCGTTGTTCGTCTCGCGCTCGCGCACGAGGTTCGTCAAGAGTTGGCTCTTGGCCTTGTCCAACTCGGCGGCGGTCACCGGCTCGTCCTGTATCTTCTTCAACTCGGCGAGCAAGGCGCGCTCGGCCTCTTCGGGCTTCTTCTCGCTCGCAAGGATTGCGCCGAGGACGAAGAGCCCTTGATCTTCGCGCAGGTCTGCGCTGGCGAAGGCTTCCGCCGCGACCTGCTGGCGATAGACGAGCGATTGATAGAGCCGCGAGGACTCGCCCGCGCCCATGATGGATTCGGCCACGCGCAGGGCGTAGGCGTCGTCGCTCGCGACGGGCGGCGCGAGGTACGTCAGCGCGACCGCCGGGAGCGGCACGTTCGGGCCGTACTCGGCGAAGCGTTGCTCTTTGGTGCGCGCGGGCTCCTTGACGGTCACGCGCGGCAGGGGCTTGTCCGGCTTCGGGACTCTGCCGAAATACTTGTCCACCCACGCGTCGAGCTGCTTGTCGTCGAAGTCGCCGACGACGACGAGCGTCGCGTTGTCGGGGCGGTAGAAGGTCTGGAAGAAGGCGCGCACGTCCTCGATGGTCGCGGCGTCGAGTTCTTCGATGCTGCCGATGCCGGGCCGCCGGTACGGGTGCGTCGTGAAGGAGCGCTTCTCGATGGCGTAGAAGAGTCGCCCGTAAGGCGGCGCGAGGATGCGCGAGCGGAACTCCTCTTTCACCACGTCGCGCTCGGACTTGAAGTTCTTGTCATCCACGTTGAGCGCGGCCATGCGGTCGGCCTCGGCCCAGAGCAGCGTTTCGAGATAGTTCGACGGCACGACCTCGTAGTAGTTCGTGAAGTCGTCCCACGTCGAGGCGTTGTTGAAGCCGCCCACGTCTTCGGTCAGGCGGTCAATCATCTCGTCCTTCATGTTCTTCGTGCCCTTGAACATCATGTGCTCGAAGAGATGCGCGAAGCCGCTCCGGCCTTCGGGGTCGTCCTTCGACCCGACCTTGTACCAGACCTGAATCGAGACCGTCGGGCTCGACTGGTCACGCACGCTATAGACCTTGAGTCCGTTCTGGAGAGTGCGCTCGCGGAAGTTGATCGGCGGCACGCTCGTCTGCGCCCGCGCCGAGGGGGCGAGCCCGACGGCGAGCACGCAGAGGATAAGGAAGGCTTTGAAGTGACGAAGCATCGCTGATCGCTCCTGTTGTTCGTTGAGTGTGTCCGGTGAAGCCTCGGAGAGAAATCCGCGCCACGCCCTTTGGATGCCGCGCGGGAGAGAAACTGTTGTTCGCTCCGGAGCGTCGCCGGGAGGCGGTTCACGCGGCCTCTCGTGCTCGCTCCGGGCCGCCTTCTGGTACGCGGCGCGGCGGCGACAAGTTTCTCTGCCGGAAGCATTTCCGCCGCTTTTTCCGCCCGCCAGCGCCCCGCGTCCAACCGTTCGGACGAAACGATGTAGCGATGGATTATTTCACGCTCGCGGGCTCTTCCGACGCGCTCAGGCGGAGCAGCGCGAGCCGCTCGACGACCCGCCCGCCGACGAGATGACTCTCGATGATTTCGCTCACGTCCGAGACACGCACCTGCGCGTACCAGACGCCCTCCGGATAGACGAGCACTGCCGTGCCGACGGCGCAGAAGCCGACCGAGCTGCAATCCGTCAAGAGGATGCTCCCCGAAGGGTTCTTCCCCTTCGCGGCCTTGCCGAACAAAAGGCCGCGATCCTTCAACCCGCTCTCGAAAGCCTCCTTCACCGCCGCGCTGTCGTTCGCCAGACAGGACTTCCCCGCGCAGACGAAGACGTGATGCCGAAGCGGCGCGGAGGTCACGGGCGCGAGCGCGCACAGCCTCTCCCGGTCTTGTATCTCCGTACTTTCTTCCATCAGACGAAACTGCTTATCTGGAATTGAATTTTGCTCACCTTCAGAATCTTAGTATAAAATGGCGGCGGTGGCGACTACGGGCGAGCCGCCGGCGCGCGCCGGGTCGGGCTCTCCGAAACAGGTCGCCACAGTTTAGTCTCTAAGGCTTTTTTCGTTCTCAGGCGTGGCTTTATGTCGAGCGGGCTGGTCGTACACATTTCGAGCGGGCAGGAACGCCACACCGAAGTGCTCTCGCATGAGCGTATCCGCATCGGCCCCGGCGAGGATTGCGATGTCCGCCTCGGCTCAGACATCCTCACCGACTCCACCATCTTCCTCGAACTCGCGCGCCATAATGGCCACTATCGCATCTCGGAGTTCGACCCCGAAGCGGGCATCACTTTAAACGGCAGGCCCGTCAAGCGCGGCGCGGACATCGAGGACGGGGCCGAGATGCGCTTCGCCGATTTCGACCTCTCGCTCCGCTTCTTCCCCGTCGGCGAACTGCCGACCGTGGTCGCGCACCGCCGCGCGAGCGTCGCGCCCTTCATCGAGCAGGCCGCGATTGAAGCCTCGGCCACCACGCGGCGCGACGACGCCAAAGTCTTCCTCCGAGAGTTCTCGCGCGAGTTGCTGCGCGAGATCGGGCTCGGCACGAAGTTCGTGACGCTGCTCATCGCGGTGGCGCTCGTCGGCGGCGTCCTCTATCTCGGCAACGCGACTTACCGCGAGATGCGCCGGAGCCGCGACCTCATCAACCGCCTCAACGACCAGCTCGCGCGGCAGAACGCGCAACTCGACGAGACGGGCAAGAGGTTTCAGGACATCGCCGAGTCGAACAACGAAATCCGCGACAGCCTCTCGATGGCCCCGCGCCTACGCTCGCAGTACGGCAACGGCGTCTGCCTCATCGCGGGCTCCTACATGATCTTCGAGCGCGGCACTTCGCGCCCCTTGCGCTATCCGGAGGCGCAGACGACCGAGGACGGGACGACGCTTCAGAGCGGCGAAGACCAGACGACGCTGACGCCCGAAGGCAACGGCCCGCCGTTTATCGCCGACTTTGTTGGCACGGGCTTTCACGTCGGCGACGGCTACGTCATCTCGAACCGCCACCTCGTCGTCGAGCCGTGGACGGCCAACGAGAACGTCAACGCGCTCGGCGCGAGCGTTCGCGGGCAGTTCCGCGTGACGCGCCTCATCGCCTTCTTTCCGGACGTGCGCCAGCCCTTCCCCTTGCGCGTCCGGCAAGGCTCGGAGCGCGACGACATCGCCGTCGGCAAGTTGGACTTGAAGGAGTTCGCCGCGAAGATTCCGAGACTCCCCTTGGACAGCGAGAGCGGCGCTTCGATGGTCGGCAAGTCGGTCGTCACGATGGGCTACCCAAGCGGCGAGGAGCGGCTTCTGGCGACCATCCCCGAAGCGGAGGCGCGCGCGCTTCAGCAGCGCTTCGGCGCGTCCATCGAGGCGCTGCTCGCGGCGCTCTCGGAGCGCAACCACATCAAGCCTCTGACGACGCAGGGCCACATCACAGACCTCGAAGGCCGCCGCATCGTCCACGACGCGACCAACGCCGTCGGCGGCTCCGGCTCGCCCGTCTTCGGCCAGTCGGGCCGCGTTATCGGCGTCAACTACGCCGCCTTCACCGGGATGCCCGACGCCAACTTCGCCGTCCCTATCCGCTATCTCTACCCACTGCTCGAACGCGCCGGTTGGAAGTCGGACGAGCCCGACAAGGACGCCGACGCCAACTCCAACTCCAACGCCAACAACACGCCCGGCCAGAAGGACGCGCGCGCTCCCGCCGCCACGGCCAACCAATCACGGAAATAAACGCCGAACGCGGAATGATGAGCTGAAAAAGCAGAAGCCTTTTGTCTTTCAGTTCCGCGTTCCGCGTTTCCCTTGTGTCACTTATGTTTTTGACACAAACGGGGTTGTCGGCTAACCTTTCCTCTTTTGAAATGAGGGGCGCGCGGGGCATCTTGGCGGGGCGCGCTCGGAGTTTTCTTAACGACGGAGAGATTGTGGAATTTTGTCTGCTACGGCTGCGATTGTCACCACCGCGAAGCTCACGCCTGAATTCTTCCCTGAGCAACTAGTCCGCTCGTCGAGCCGTGCACTCGTCATCACGGCGCTTGTCCTCCTCGTCCTCTTCGGTTTCGCGCTGCGCGCCTACCGTCTGGGGGCCGAGAGTTTGAGCGAGGATGAGCTAAACAAAGTCCGCGCCGTGGCCGAGTACCGCGAGCGCGGGCTGACGCCCGCCAACGGCGAGCACCCGTTTTTGATGAAAGCGTTGATGACGGTCAGCATCTCGGCGGCGGACGCTTGGAACGCTTCGGGCGCGGTGGCGGCGCGGCCTCATTTGCGCGTCGAGACCGAGACGGCGGCGCGGCTTCCGTGCGTGCTCCTCGGAGCGCTCTCGGCGGTCTTGATCTTCCTCGTCGCCTCGGAGTTGTTCGGGACGGAGGTCGGGCTCTTCGCCGCCGCGCTCTGGTCGCTCGACCCGACGGCCATCGGCTTCAACCGCATCGCCAAAGAGGACAGCTTCCTCGTCTTCTTCTTCCTGTTGATGAACTATTTCTGGCTGCGCGGGCAGAGGGCCGCCGAAGGCGGGCAGCGCAGGCCGGAGCCGTTTTACTGGGCCGCCGCCGCCGCCTTCGGCGCGATGATGGCCTCGAAGTACGTCCCGCACTTTCTCGCCATCAGCGGCGCGTACTACTGGACTTTTCAGGGGGTGAAAGAGGCGCGCTGGCGTCTGGGCAAGCGCAAGTGGCTCGTCTTCTTTCTGGTCGCGGGCGTGGCCTTCGTCATCTGCAACCCGACGATTCTTCTGCCCGGCACGTGGCACGAGATGAGAATCTTCGCGGGCGAGAAGCGCATCGGGCACGACGCCTACGAGTTCATGGATCGCCTCTACCGCAACCAGATGACGGTCTGGCTCGAAGGCTCGCCGTGGTATTTCTACTACGTCTTCATGCTCGTCAAGCTGCCCGTGGCTGTCATCCTCTCCTTCGTCGTGGGGCTCCCGCTGCTGTTTCTGAAGCGGCTCGGCGACGGTCGCTACTTCATCCTCTTCTGGCTCTTCTTCTGGTTCTTCCCCTTCACGTTTCTCGGAGGGAAGTTCACGCGCTATTTCACCTTCGCGCTCCCCGCCGTGCTCATCACCGCCGCCGTCGGCCTGCACGCGGCGACGCGGCTCGGTGAGCACGCGCTCAAAAAGTTCGGCGAAGGCGACGGCCCCCGGCTCGTCGCGCGAGTCGCGCTCCCGCTCTTCGTCTTCGCGCTCTCGGCCTACGCTTCGGCGAGTGCCGCGCCGCATTACCGCCTCTACACGAACGTCCTCGGCGAAGGGGACAAGCGGGCCGGGAGTTATTTTCCGCACGACGAGTTTTACGACGCGAGCACGCGCGAGACGTTGGCCGAGGTCGCGCGGCTCGCTCGACCGGGCGCGCGCGTGGCGAGCGAGACGCCGGAGTTGACGACGCATTACGCGCGGCTCGCGGGGCGCGACGACCTGCAATCGGTTTCGCTCTCGAACCCTTCGGCGCTCGCCGAGTTCGGCGTGGGCGATGTCATCATCGTGGCGCGCGGTCGCCGCTACTTCAGCAACGACGCCGTCGTCTCGATGCTCAAGACCGAAGGACAGCCCGCCGCCGAGATTAAGCTCGGCGAAGTCCCTTCGGTGCGCGTCTATGTGCTCGACGAAAACAGGCTCGGCCTGTTACGAGGCGTGCTCGCGCGCGAGGCCGCGCGCCCGTAAAGGGGCAACGAAATGCTTTCCGGCGGGCATCGGACGGCACAATAAGCCTCGCGGGCGGGTGAAAACTTTGAGACGCCGCCAGTGCCCTCGGACGATTTTCGGTGAGGGCGTTGACGCGAGTCCTCGTCGAGGCACGGTCATTGCATTTAGAGCCGCCGGCCTCGGACGTTTTTGATGAAGGCTGTGCTGACTGGCCTCAGGGCCAGAGGCGCGGTGCAATCATTCGGCTCCTCGTGGAGCCCTTTCGTGAGATTCCGAAGTAACCACGAACCATGAGCGGCGGAACCCCCAAGCATCAACAGCGAAAGTCCCCAGCAGCGGCGCTTGTCCTGCTCCTCATCTTCGCGCTGCTCGCGCCCGGCCTCGCCGTCTCGCAGACCGGACTCGCGCTCAAGGCCGAAGACTCTCCGGCCCTGAAGGCCGAAGCCCCTCGCCTCTTCA
Source organism: Pyrinomonadaceae bacterium (assembly GCA_035761505.1). GTDB lineage: Bacteria > Acidobacteriota > Blastocatellia > Pyrinomonadales > Pyrinomonadaceae > JAIVJM01. Next base: position 8,138 of record DASTQX010000057.1, on the reverse strand, counting down.
GACTTGAGACGACGCCCGTCGAAGGCGGCGCGCAACTGCTCACCGTCCACGGCAGCCTTAACGGCCCCGACGCTTCCGGGAGCACAGAGACGAGCGTGCCGCTCGTGAGCATCCTGCGCGACACGCTCGGCGACGAGACGCCGGAGAACGACCGCCTCCGCTACGTCTGGATGCACACCTACACGCGCCCCGGCTTGTTGCAGCGCGCGGCGTCGGCGGTGCCCTTCCTCTACGGCGGAGTCGGCGGCAAGAAGAGCGCGGGCAAAGGCGAAGTGTCGCCGCACCTCATAGACCTCGCCGCGCCGGAGCGCGACGTGTGGCGGCGCTTCATGTGGCTCGCGCTGCAAAACGTCTTCTTCAACCCTTACGGCGTCGCCGTCAAGTCTTCGACCACGGCCTACCAGCGCAACGCCGAGCAGTACCGGCAGGCGCACGTCCTGCGCGCGCTCGCCGTCCTCTCGCTCTACGAGGCCGAGACGGGCGCGGAGCCCGCCTTCACGCCGTCCGAGATGACCGAGCTTCAGGGCCGACTGATGCTCGCCGAGAAGACCTTCGGCGGCATCGTGGATGACGCGTATCTGGCGCGCGTCCACGAGAAGCAGAGCGCGCACTGGCAAGACCAGCGCGGCCACAACTGGGAACTCCTGCGCCAGCGCGCCGAGGCCGAGGGGCTCTACTTCGAGCCGCTCACGCTCCCCGACGGCAGCGCCACACACGCGCTGCTGTGGGCCGCGCGCGCCGACGTGTCGCAGAACAAGGGGCGCAAGTTCAGCGCCCGGTTCCTCAACATCAAGAGCCCGTGGGGCGACAGGCGACTCGAACGCTGGAACGGCTACGCCGAGACGAGACACTTCGACGCCGAGCACCGTCCCGCGCCGAAGGAGGCCGAGGGCGCGCGCGCCGTCGAGTTGATACCGCTCGCGCTCTACGGGCTCGACCACCCGAAGATTCCTTCGCTGCTCGTGGACTTCCGCGACGGCGGCAACCCGAAGCGCCGCGAGATGTCGCGCCGCGTCATCGAAGACGTGACGCGCAACGTCTTGGCCGTCTCGCCCTTCGGCGACGTGCATTACTTCCTCGGTCGCACCGTCTTCGACTTCGTCACGGGCCGCCGGGGCATGGACATCAACCAGCCCTCGCGGCTGCGCGCCTACACGCAACTGAAACTCCTGCTCGCGCTCGACGCCTCGCTCGACCCGGCGCTGCGCGAAGAGATCGGGCGGCGCGTCGAGCGCGTCTCGCTCAACCCGTTGGAGAACGACCTCGAAGCGGAAGCCGCACTCGCGCGCGGGCAGTACGAAGCGCTTCTGGCTTACGCCCGCAAGCCCGGCGGGCTCTCGGCTCGACTCGACCGCGACCGCCGCGCCGAGATGGTTCCGCTCGCGCACGGTCACGCCAGCCGCATCCTCTTCCGCTTCGCCAACGTCCTGAGCCTCGGCCTCTACCGCCACCGCGAGCGGGCCGACACGAAGGAGCAGCAGCGCGTCCTCGGCGAGGAGCGCCAGCTCGCCTTTCATCGTCGCTTCCTCCGCGAAGTGTCGAAGTCGAGCCCCGTCGTCGAAGTCGTCTGGAACATCGAGGACGTGCGCCGCTCGCTCCAACACGTCGCGCGCGCGGGCGGTCGGGCTGACGCCAAGACCGCACGCGCCGCCGCCCGCATCTTCGAGCGCACGCGCGACGAAGAGACGCAGCGACTATCGCTCAACTGTCTTTACCGCATGGACAGCGAGACGGCGAAGCGAGAGCTTCTGCGCATCTACCGCACGCCGGGGCTCGACGTGGCCCTCAAGACGCTGTCGGCGGAATACCTCTTGAGCGCGCTCCGCGAAGAGCAGCGCATCGCGCGCGACGACGCGAAGGCCATTGCCGCCTTCGTCGGGCAATGAAGGGCGTGGGAGGTCGCGGCAAAGATTTGAGGAGCAGGGGCGAGCATCGGTCTCAAGTCCTGAGACGGCGAGTAAGCGGCGCTCTCGTCTTCATGGCGAAGAAGAAGAACGCCCGGCTGCTCGTCGCCCGCGTCTTCATCGTCGCTCTTCTCTTCTCCCTCGCACACTCGACCGCCTTCGCCGCCGAAGCCAAGCGCGTCGTCGTCCTCAAAGTTGACGGGCTGCCTTTTGACGCCGTGGAGAGTTTCGTCCGCGAGCGCGACCCGCGCACGCGCAAGAGCGTCTTGCCGTGGATCGAGCACGTCTTCTACGAGCGCGGGACGCGCGTCGCCAACTTCTACGTGCGCGGCATGAGTTTGTCCGGCCCCTCATGGTCGCTCCTCGACACGGGCCGCCACCTTCAAATCAAGGGCAACGTCGAGTTCGACCGCTACACGCTCCACTCTTACGACTATCTCAACTTCATCCCCTTCTGGCTCGGCAACGCCGGGGGCGCGCGCGCCGACATGCCCGGCACCGAAGTCCTCGACGAGTTGGGCTTGCCGCTCCTCGTAGATGCGTACCCTTACGACGAGCGCCACCTGAGCTTTCAGCTCTACCAGCGCGGCGCGCGTTGGACGACGCTCCAACGCGGCCTCAAGAACCGCTTCACCACCCGCAGCCCGCGCGAGTTGTTCGACGAGTGGAACGCCGGTTTCGACGCCCGCACCATCATCATGGAGCAGTTGGAGCGCGAACTGCTCGACAAGCTCAAAGACCCGCGCATCCGTTATCTCGATCTCTACTCGACCGACTTCGACCACGCGGCGCATCACAACCGCGACCGCGCGACGAAGCTCCAAGCGCTGCGCGAACTGGACGCGCAGGTCGGGCGCGTCTGGTCGGCGATTCAGCAGACGCCGCAGGCCGCCGAGACCGCGCTCGTCCTCGTCTCCGACCACGGCTCGAACTCGGACGAGCGCATCTACAGTCAGGGCTTCAACCTCGTGAAGTTTCTGGGGAGCGCCGAAGGCGGCGGCCATCACGTCGTCACGAAGCGGCGGCTTCTGAATGATTACGCGTTGAAGGGCATCAACCCGCTCGTCCCTCTGATTCACACGACGACCGCGGACTCCTTCTATCTCAAGGGACAGAGCACGATTTATCCGACCGCGCTGCTGGACTTCGACGGCAACGAGCGCGCGGCCATCCAACTGCGTGACAGCGACCTCAACCGCCTCCACATCCTCCTGCTCCAACTCCGGCGCGGCGACCTCTCGGCGACTCTCAGACGCGCTGCCACCGACTCCTTCTTCGAGACGATTGACCGGCGGCGGGCCGAATGGCGCGCGACGCTCGAAGGCTTGCGCGAGGAGTTGGGCGCGCTCCGGCGTCTGGCGGAGAGGCAGCGCGCGGTCGTCGCCTCGCAGCCGAAGAAGTGGACGAAGGAGGACGGCGACGCCGGGCGCGTCGAGGCCGCGCGCAGAGAGTCCGCGCGCCTCAACAACTGGACGCGCGAAGAACGCGAATACGGGGCTTACGCGCAGACGCTCGCCAACCTTCTGGCGCTCGAACGCGGGAAGTTCAACCCGCCGGGCGTCCGCGTCGAAGACCTCTTCGCGCCGGGCGCGCTGGGCGAGCGCAACAGCCTCCACGCGTTGCAGAACTACGTCGTCGGCCCCGCCCCGGCGGGGCTCGCCCTCGCGCCCGACGGCACGCTCGACGCGGCGAAGAGTTTTACCAGCGTCAATTATTTCAAGCTCCTCTCCGGCCTGAGCGTCCGCAACAACGTGCAGGAAGGGGTCGGCAGCCGCCCCGTTGATTTCGTCGCCGTGCGCCTCCCGGCGGAAAGCCTCGCCGGGTCTTTGAGCGAAGACTTGAAGGCCGACGAAATCATCTGGCTCTACGGCTCGGAGGAACGTCAAGCACTTATCCTTTCAAGAAGAGACGGCGCGGGTTCGCTTGAGTTGCGTTACCTTCCGGTCGCGGGCTTGCGGCAAGAGGCGGACGGGCGCGTCCGCGTCGAGCGCGCCGTTTGGCGCGAGGGGCTGCCGCTTCGCCTGTGGGAAGATGAAGGGCTCGCTATCTCGAACGGAGAGGCGCGGGCCGCTTGGCTCGGCGGCTGGCACACGGACATCGAATGGCTGAGGGTCGCGCACCGCACGCGCTACTCGAACGCCGTCGTCGGCCTGCACGAACAACTCGCGCGCCACGACGCGGAAGCCCTCGACGCGGACGCGCCCGGCCTCTCGACGGACGAAAGGCTCATCCGCCGTTTCCGTCAACGTCAGAGGCGGCTCGTCGAGAACGACCTCCTCATCCTCGCCAACGACCACTGGAACTTCGACGTGCGCGGCTTCAACCCCGGCGGCAATCACGGCTCTTTCTTCCGCGTCTCGACCCACTCCACGCTGATGTTCGCCGGGGGCGAGGCGACGCGCATCCCGCGCGGGCTGTTAGTCGAGGAGCCTTATGATAGTCTGAGCTTCATGCCGACCGTGCTTGCCTTGACGGGACAGATTCAGGACGGCGCGACGCCGACGCACGCGCTCTGGCGGCAAGGCTTCCGTCCCTTCCCCGGTCGCGTCATCGGCGAACTCTTCGACCGGAGCGCGCCCGCCGCCTCGCCCGTCGCCGAGACGGAAGCCACGGAGGCGACGCCTTGACGTTGCGCGGCACAGAAGAAGGAGTCGGCGCGGTCGAGAATCAGGCGCTCGGACGTGAGCGAGAGGACGCGCTCTCCCAAGAGAGCGTCGCGCCCGGAGGCGAGGCGGTCGGCGAGAAGCGAGCGCGCGGCTGGATGTTTTACCTGCACGGCGCGGCCTTCGTGCTCGGCGCGGTGCTGCTCTTCGTCGTCATCCGGCACGTCGGCGTCGAGCCGATTTTTCAGGCGCTCGCGCAGATCGGACTCGGCTTTCTGGGCTTGCTCGGACTCATCGGCCTGCGCCACCTCCTGCGCGCGCTGGCGCTCTGGGTCGCCGTCCCGCCGCGCGAGCGGGGATTCAGTCTGTGGAAGGCGTTCACGACGCGCATCGGCGGCGAGGCCGTCACCTTCCTCACCTTCACGGGGCCGGTGCTCGGCGAGGCGACGAAGGCGGCACTCTTGCGCGAGCGCGTCTCCTTAGCCTCGCGCGTGCAGGCGCTCGTCGTTGACAACCTGCTCTACAACCTCTCGGTCGCGCTCTTCATTTCGGGCGGTGCGTGCGTCATGCTCGCAACCTACGACCTGCCCGATGCCGTCAAGTATCCGCTCATCCTCATCGCCGGGGGGATGATGCTCACGTCGGTCTTCATCGTCTCGGCGGTCGTGAGCCGCCACATGCCGGTGACGGCGATGGTTGACCTGCTGATTCGCCTCAAGCTCAAGCCGCGCTGGCTCGCCGCGCGGCGCGAGAAAATCCGTGGCGTCGAGGCGAACGTCTATGACTTCTACAAGCAGAGGCCGCGCGCCTTCTTCTGGATGATCGCGTGCAACATGCTCTCGCACGCCTCGACCGTGCTGGAGGTTTACGTCATTCTCCGCCTGCTCGACTTTGAGCCGGGGGCGGGTGTGGCTTATATAATTGATTCGCTGACGAAGATCATCAACCTCGTCTTCGGGTTCGTGCCCGCGACCATCGGCGTCTATGAGGGCGGGACGGGCTTCATCCTGAACCGGCTCGGCTACGCCACCGCCGTCGGCGTGACGCTCGGCATCGTCCGCAAGGCGGGCATGATCGTGTGGGCGGGGCTCGGCCTGCTGGTGCTGGCGCGGCACGCCATCCCGCGCGCGGCGTCGAAGGTCTTGGAGCGCCACCCGCGCTTGCGTAAAGTTATGGACAACCTTGTGCTCTCGAACATCTCGCACCGCCCGGCGCGCACGCTCGTCTCCGTCTTGGGCGTCGCCGTCGGCGTGCTCCTCATCGTCTTCACAGTGGGCTTGGCGCACGGCATCCTGCGCGAGCGCGGGCGGCGCGAGGCCGACGTGGGCGCGCAGATTATGGTGCGCGCTTCGGGCACGACAGGGCTCTCCGGCTCGCAGCCCTTCGCGCTGCCCGTCTCGCGCGCCGACGAGATCGCGCGCGTCGAGGGTGTCCGCGCCGCCGTTCCCGTCGGGCAGAACACCGTCGGGAGCGACACCGGCTTCGGCTTCCGCGTGCTCGACGGCGTTCCCTTCGAGCGTTACGCGCAGTTGGCCGGGACGAAGATTATCGAGGGGCGCGCGCTCGGCGAAGCGGGCGACGAGGCCATCGTGGACTCAATCTGGAAGGAGCAGCGCAAGGCGCAGATGGGCGACCCCGTCAAGCTCTACGACCGAGACTTCCGCATCGTCGGCATCTACGAGCCGCCCGGCGGCGGGCGCATCAAGATTCCCTTGAAGACGATGCAGGAGCAGGTCGGCGTCTCCGACACCTGCACGGCGGTCTTCGTCGCCTGCCACGACCCCTTGCAGCAGGACGCCGTGGCCGCGCGCATCCACGAAAGATTCCCCGACGACCAGATCATCTTCACGCGCGACTTGCCGGAGCTTTACGCGCAGGGCACGCCCGCCTTGAACGTCTTTATCAACGTCGTCGTCGGCGTGGCCGCCGTCATCAGCATGCTCGTCATCCTGCTCGCGATGTACACGACCGTCACCGAGCGGACGCGGCAGATCGGCGTCCTCAAGGCGCTCGGCATGTCGAACTCTTCCATCGCGTGGGTCATCGAGCAGGAGGCGCTCGTCGTCAGCGTCCTCGGCGTCGTGGTCGGCGTCCTGCTGACTCTGGTGGCGCGCTTCTTCGTCACGCGCCTGACCTCCCTGACCGTAGATATCGAGCCCCAATGGATCGGCGTCGCCCTCCTCATCGGACTCGTCGGCGGAACCCTCGGCGCGCTCTACCCCGCGCTCCGCGCCGCGCGACAGGACGCGGTTGACGCGCTGAGCTACGAGTAAAGTCGCCGCGCGCAGTCAACGTTAAAAAGTTCGGGGGCGCTGGTCACGACCAACGCCCCCGAACTTTTTGTCTCCGCGTAAAACCCTCGCGCCTACTCGTCGCCGTGCGCGTGCGCGCGGCGCGCGTACTCGGCGGGAGAGCCGACGAAGGCGTGACCGCCGCGCGTCGCTCCGCCGCGTAAGGGCGCGACGGAGGCGCGGACTTCGTTGCGCGCCTTCGCCATGAAGGCTTCGATTTCGGGGATCGCTCGCGGGAGCGCCGCCGAGAGGTTGCGGTGGCCTTCCGCCGTCACGACCACGTCGTCCTCGATGCGGACGCCGATGCCTTTGTACTTCTCGAAGGCGGGCCGGACGGCGGCGATGAACTTCTGATTCTCCGGCGTCGCGGGCAAGTGTTCGAGCGCGTCCAAGCGGATATAGACGCCCGGCTCGACCGTAAACACCATGTCTGGCGCGAGCCGCACGGCGCGCATCCCTACGTCGTGGACGTTCATGCCGAGCCAGTGCGAAGTGCCGTGCATGAACCAGAGGCGGTACTGGTCGGAGTTGCGGTCGGTGATGAGGCCGAGGCGGAGCAAACCGTCTTTGATGACCTCGACCGAGGCGTTGTGCACGTCCGAGAGCGGGATGCCGGGACGGATGGCCTTGAGCGAAGCCTCCTGCGCGGCCAGCACGATGTTGTAGATTTCGGCCTGCGCCGGGCTGAACTTCCCGCCCGCCGGGAACGTGCGCGTCACGTCCGCCGTGTAGTGCTCGTATTCCGCGCCGGAGTCAATGAGGATTAAGTCTTCGGGACGGACGCGTCCCTGCGACTCTTCGTAGTGCAAAGTCGTCGCGTTCGGGCCGCAGCCGACGATGTTCGGGTAGCCCCAGTTGTCCGCGTTGCGGCGGCGGTAGGTGTAGTCAATCTCGGCCTCGACCTCGTACTCCCACTTCGCGTTGGGCGCGACGGCCTGCGCGCGCTGGTGGCCTTCGATGCTGATGTCGACGGCATGTTGCAGGAGACGGAGTTCGGAGGGCGACTTTCTCATCCTCATCTCGACGAAGATGGGCCACGCGGTGCGGACGTTGAGCCCGGACGCGGCCTTCGCCCACTGCGCCGCGAACTCCTGCTCCTGCCGGAACTCGCGGTTGTTGTCGCCGCCGCCCTGCGGCAGCAGAAGGTAGAGCGCCGCCTCGTGCTGCTGCATCGCCGAGTAGAGCGGCTCGAAGCCGGTCGCGGCGCTTGAGGCCGCGCCGGAAGGCTGCGCGCTCGTCGTCGCCGCCGTCGAGGCCGAAGCGTTCGAGGCGACCGGAGTCGTCGTGTTCTGTGTGACGAGGTTGACGGGCGTGTTGCCGCTCACGGGGTTGGCGGGCGT
>DASTQX010000056.1:0-5692 GCA_035761505.1 Pyrinomonadaceae bacterium | reverse complement strand
CGTTCTTGGCGTGGATGAAGCGGAGTAAATCTGGGTGGCTGCACCTCATGATGCCCATGTTCGCGCCGCGCCGCACGCCGCCCTGCTTCACCGTGTCGGTCGTCGTGTTGAAGATGTTCATGAACGAGACCGGCCCCGAAGCGACGCCGTGCGTCGAGCGCACCATCGCGCCCGCGGGCCGCAACTTCTCGAAGGTGAAGCCCGTGCCGCCGCCCGTCTGGTGGATGATGGCCGCGTCGGTCGCCGTCTTCATGATGCCCGCGATGGAATCCGGCACGTCGAGGACGAAGCACGCGGCGAGCTGGCCCGAAGGCTTGCCCGCGTTGACGAGGCACGGCGTGTTCGGGACGAACTCGCGCCGCAGCATGATGCCGCTCATCACCGCGTAGAACTCCTCACGCCGGGGCGCGTCCACCTCGGCGTCGCTGACGTGCCCGACGACGCGGCGCACGATGTCGGCCCACTCCTCGATGGGCTCCCCCTGCGCGTCCTTCAGGCTGTAGCGCTTCGCGATCACGCGGCGGGCGTTAAGGCCCAAGATGTCTGACGGCGCGGTCTGCGCGCCCGTGATGTTCGGAGGCGTGGGACTTCCTTGGGGGGCGTTCGGCTCGATTACGGTGCTCATCCTCGGTCTGCCTTTCTCGCACTCGTGGGGGGTGCGAGGCGTAAAATTAACGGGTCAAAAAAACTTCGGCGCGTCATGCGCCGTGGGTGCTGAAAATTGTTTCGGGAGCTGCGGCTGGCCTGCTCTGAAGCGAGAAACCCCTACACGGCGAAGGCTTTTATAGAGTAGCCCGCCGCCCGTCTCCGCCTCTTCCTAAGCGGGGCGCAATATAAACCATCGCCGATGGACTGTCAACAACATATTGTGCCCGTCTTTAAAACCAATGCAATAGAGCGGGTATTTTGAGATTTTACATTAAGCGGGCGCGGAACCCTAGCGGCCCTCCAAATCGCCCTCTTCAGAGGTCGTCGGGCGTGTTCCCGCCGAAACGTCGGGACGCCGCCACGGAGACCGTTCGGACTCGCCGAAAGAGGGTCGGCGAGGCAGTAGGGAGTGCCCTTTTCTCATCTAAACCGTTTGGCGTTTTGGTAGTCATTCCGGGGAGCATAAATTTGGAGATTCGAGAGTCGGGCGGGACGCGGGACGGGGCTGACGCGCTGGTGCGGGCGACGGCGGCGGGCGGGCAGGTGCGCTGCATGGCGGCGGTCACGACGCGGACGGCGGCGGAGGCCGCGCGCAGGCACGGGACTTCGGGCACGGTGGCGGCGGCGCTCGGCAGGACTCTGACGGGCGCGGCGCTGCTCGGCGCGTGGCAGAAGGAGTTCGACCGGCTGACCGTGCAGGTCGAGTGCGACGGCCCCGTGGGCGGCATCACCGTGGAGACGAACGCGCGCGGAGAGGTGCGCGGCTACGTGCGCAACCCGGAGGCGGACGCCCCTCTGAACGCCGACGGCAAGTTCGACGTGCGCGCCGTGGTCGGCGGCGGGATGCTCTACGTGACCTACGAGTCGGGGTTCGACATCGGTCTCTACCGCGAGCCGTACCGCGGCTCGGTGCCGCTCACTTCGGGCGAGATCGGCGAGGACTTCGCCTACTACCTCGCGAAGTCGGAGCAGATACCTTCGGCGGTGCTGCTCGGCGTGCTGATCAGGGCGCGCGAGTCGGGCGAGACGTTCGTCGAGGCGGCGGGCGGTTTGATGGTGCAGGTGATGCCGGGCGCGGACGAGAAAGTAATCGCGGCGGTCGAATCGTCGGTGAGCCGCACGCCGCACACGACGACGCTCATCCGCGAGGGCGCGACGCCTTTGGAGATGCTGCAAGCGGCTCTGGGCGACGTGCCCTTCGAGATTCTGGAAGAGCGGCCCGTCACGTTCGCGTGCCCCTGCTCGTATGAGCGGGCCGTGTCGCTCGTCTCTTCGATTGACCCGGCGGAGTTGAGCGCGATGCTGCGCGAAGACAGAGGCGCGGCGCTCACCTGCCACTTCTGCAACGAGACGTACCGCATTGACGAGCCCTCGCTCTCGGAGATCGTGAAAGGCCGGAGCGTGTAAGCGGAGTCGTTAAGGGAGAGACGTGAAAGAGGCCGCGCGACTTGTCGAGTCGCGCGGCCTCTTGATGTTTACTGCTTCGCTTCTTTCCCTATTTCGCGGAAGAGCCGCCCGTCGAGAGGAGGTCGAAGTTGCCGACCTCGCGGTTGTGCGTGTCGAGGACGCCCATCACGTCGGAGGTCTCTTCGAGCATCTGCTTGGTCATCGCGATGGAGTCCGAAAGCTGCTCGAAGTCGAGCGAGGAGACGCGCTCCGGCGTCGGCAAAGTGACGACCTGATCGTTGACGAGGCCGAAGAAGTTCTCGATGGATTGAAGCTGGCCTTCGACCAGCTTGACGGAGCGTTCGAGTTCGTTGAACTGCGCCAGACGCCGCTTGAGTATCTCGACGTTCGCCTGCTGGATGCGGCGCGAGCGGTCGTCGGTCGAGGACTCGACGCTGCGCTCGGCCTGCACGAGCTGGTTCTGCACGGCCTGCCGGTTGATGGAGCGGAGGTGGTGCTTGCGCCGCCGGTACACGTCGAGGAGGTCAACGAAGTCCTCCCAGCGCTGTTCAAGGCTCCTGATGTTCGTCGGCAAATCTTTCGAGCCGGTGAACTTCAAGTAGTTGTCGAAAATCTTGTTCTTGAGCCACTTCAAATAGAGCACGGCCTCGCGCTCGCGCGGGTCGAAGCTCTCGATGAGGCGCTCGCGCATGCGGTTGCGCTGATCCATCAGCCGCTTGCGGTTGCGCCCGTCAACGAGCCGCCGGTAGATGGAGCTTGCGGGGACGGTCGCCAGATACGCGCCCTCGGCGACGAGCGCCGCCGCGAGCGGGATGGGCGACCAGGTGTAGGCCGCCGCGACGGCGAACCCCGCCATGCCCCAGAAGTTGACGGGCTCCATGACTGCCTCTTTGAGGTATTCGAGACTGAGCTTTCTCTCCGCCATAAAAAAAATCAACTAACGATGAAGGCTTTCACTTTTATCAAACGTCACGCGCCGGGCTCGCCCGAAGGGAGCGCGGGCGTCTCCTGCTTCCCCGCGCCGATCATGCCCATCTGGCGCTTGTAGTCGAGGAGCTTGTCCTGCAACTGCATGTCCATCGCCTCGCGCTCGATCTCCTGCATCTGGTTGTCCACGCCGGAGGTGCCGAGTTGGAGCTTGGCCTCGGCGGTGGCGGCGCGGCGGTCAATCTTCTCGCGCATCTCGTTGAAGGTCGAGGCGTCGTCGCCGAGTTGGAACGTTGCCATCGTCTGCGCGAGCTGCTCTTGGAGCTTGGCCTGCTTCGACTGGTTGATGAGCTGCATCGCCTCAGCCGTGCGCCGCTGCATCTGGAGGACGTAGTTGTCGCGCGCCTTCAGAGCCTGCTTGGATGCGTTGGTCGCGTGGTCGAGTTGCTGGGAAGTCTTGGAGAGGTCGAGCTGCGCCTGCTGAAGCTGCCCGATGTAGGCCGTCGCGATGTCGTCGCGGTTCATCTTGATGGCGGCCTTGATCTTCGAGTCGAGCTCGACGACCTGCGTTTCGAGCCGCTCCTTGTTCTTCGAGAGCAACCGCTCGGTCGCCATCACCTGCGCGACGGAGTTGTTCAACTCCGGCACGCGGTCGCGCATGTCGCGGATCGTCTGTTGCAGAATCAGCTCCGGGTCTTCAGTCCGCTCGACGATGCCGCCGAACAATGCCCGAAGTGAGCGCTTTATCCTCGCCAGCAGTCCCATCTTCTCTCACCCTCCGAAGCGGACTTGGCCGCGCTCAACTCTCCGGCCCGTCCGTGTCTATTAAAGCCGCCCCGAAAAATTTACCGTGCCTCCGGGCAAGAACATTGTACGTCCGTCCGCGCCAACGGGTTGCACCTTCAACTCCGACTCCGGCTCGCCCCTACTTGAGCCGAGTATAACAGGCTTCCGCGACGCGTCGCTAGGGAAGAACGGTCGGCGGTCGGCGGTCGGCGGCGGGCGGGTCAAAGAGATTTGAGATTTGAAATCCCGAATCTCAAATTCGAGCTTTCCCCACGTCCCTCCCACTCACCCGCTCATCGCTTCGTAAACCTCCCGATGTCGCGGCGGTAGTGCATGCCGTCCCAGTTGACGTGCGCGGCGGAGGCGTAGCAGCGTTCGAGCGCCTCTTCGAGCGTCGCGCCCGTCGCCGTCACGCCGAGCACGCGCCCGCCCGCCGTCAGGAGCGAGCCGTCCGGCGCGCGGCTCGTCCCCGCGTGGAAGATTTGCGCCGAAGGCACGCGCGCCGCTTCTTCGAGCCCTTCGATGCGCGCGCCCGTTTCCGGATGCTCCGGGTATCCGCGCGCGGCCAAGACGACGCAGGCCGAGGCTTCGTCGCTCCAACTGACATTTACTTCTCCGAGGCGTCCGGTCGCCACGGCTTCAAAAATCTCGGAGAGGCTGCTTTCGAGCCGGACGAGGATGGCCTGCGCTTCGGGGTCGCCGAAGCGGACGTTGTATTCGAGCGCGCGCGGCCCGTCCTCGGTCAGCATCAGCCCGACGAAGAGGACGCCGCGGAAGTTCAAGCCCTCTGCGCGCGCGCCTTGCAGAGTCGGCTCGACGATCTCGCGGACGGCGCGCTCGTGCGTCTCCGCGTCGAGGAGGCCCGAAGCGGTGACGGCCCCCATGCCGCCGGTGTTCGGGCCGGTGTCGCCTTCGCCGACGCGCTTATGGTCGCGCGCGGGCGGCATCAAGGCGTAATCGCGCCCGTCCGTCCAGAGGAGGAGCGAGGCTTCCGGCCCTCGCAGAGCCTCTTCGATGACGACGCGCCGCGCCGCCTCTTGGCCGACGCGCCCGCTCTCCATCAACTCCGAGACGGCGGCCTCGGCCTCGGCGCGCGTGCGCGCGACGACGACGCCCTTGCCCGCCGCGAGGCCGTCGGCCTTGACGACGACGGGCGAGTCCTCGCCGCCGAACTCTCCCGCGCGCAGGATGTCGCGCGCCTCCTGAGCGGACGCGGCGACGCGGTGGCGCGCGGTCGGGACGCCGTGGCGAAGCATGAAATCTTTGGCGAAGACTTTGCTCGATTCGAGTCGCGCGGCTTCGCTCGGCGGCCCGGCGACGAGGAGGCCGCGCCGCGCGAACTCGTCGGCGAGCCCGGCGGCGAGTGGGGCTTCGCCGCCGACGACCGTGAGGCCGACGCGCTCGCGCGCGGCGAAGTCGGCGAGCGCCGGAACGTCCGTCGCGCTCAAGGGGACGCACTCGGCCACGTCCTCGATCCCGGCGTTGCCGGGCGCGCAGAAGAGGCGGAGGGGCTGGCCGCGCGAGCCCCTTCGCAGAGTCCGGCAGAGCGCGTGCTCGCGCCCGCCTGAGCCGATGACCAGCACGTTCATTGAGGGATGACCCCTTAGAATTTGTCCTTTGAAGGTCGAGCGAAACGTGCCGGCGATGCTGTCACGCGTCTCCGGCGGTGTCAAGAGGATCTGCCCAAAATCAATCTCTCACACAAAACTGAAGTGACCAGCCAAAAAACTCCACCTGACGAAATAGTCTTTTCGGTACCGGCTTGAAAGTCCGGCCCTACGTTTTTGTATCGCGGCAGAAACAAAGTGTTGACAGTGTAACATCTCATCGGATAAAGTGTGCCCGTTTGATTCACCCTGTCCTAGCCAGTGGCTAGCGACCTTAGCCAAGGTGATTAAAAGAAAAGGAGAACATCATGAGACCT
>DASTQX010000055.1:0-5478 GCA_035761505.1 Pyrinomonadaceae bacterium | reverse complement strand
CGCATGACGTGGGCGGCGATGCGGTAGGCCATCGCGCCGCGGATGGACTCGTCGAGCACCGACAGGCTCTCCAGCTCGAAGCGGTCGAAGACCGAATCGGCCTTGAAGTCCGGGTGCGTCGGCGCGTCGAGCATGGGGTCGCGGCGGTAGACGTTGAGCGCCACGTAGAGGTCTTCGGCGCGGCGGCGTGCCGAGTCGTTCTCCCACTGGTATTTCTTCAGGACGTTGAGGAAGCTCGTGAGCGTCGGCTCGAAGTCGGGGAGGCCTGTGCCGTTGCGCCCGACACTGATCTTGTAGACTTCCTCGACGATGGTCTTGACCACGGAGCGGCCGATGACGTCGCTCTTCTCCACACTGCCGAGCAGCCGGATGCTGCCCTCGACGAACGAGAGCTGCACCTTGTCCGGCGCGACGCCCTCGAAGAGGCCGGGGTAGTACCAGTCGTTGAGCGCCCGCAGGTTCTTCTCGTCGAACTCGATGTCGCGGGCGTGCAGCGTCTCGGCGAGGGGCCCCAGCGACCGCTTGTAGTCGATGGCGCTGACCTTCAGGTGCGGGATCTGCGTCAGGCAGGTGTTGATGATGCGCGCGCCGGTGACCGACTTGCCCTCGCCGGAGGCGGCGGTGATGAGCACGGTCGGCGATTTGATTTTCGAGCGGTCGTAGAGGTCCACGCCCGTCATGTGGCCCGAAGGGGTGACGAAGAGTATCTGCTTGCGGCGGCTGCCCTCCCACGCCGACTCGGTCGGGACGAGCGCGGCCAGCGAGTCGGCCACCTCGGGCTGCTCGCGGCCGGTCATCTGAGAGTCGAACTCGCCGACCATTGAGCGGAGGTACATCGCCCTCAAGGCCGCGGGCTCCTCGCGCTCGGCGTCCGCGCCCGAGATCTTCTTGATGGAGGCGATGACCGTCTCGCAGTCGGCGTCGAGCTTGGCGACCGAGACTTCCAACTCCTCGCGGGTGCGGGCGCGCTCGCCGTAGACGACGACGTAGAAGCGGGCCTCGACCAGCAGCTCGTTCCCGTCCTCGACGTGCTGGAGGAGGAGCTTGAGACTCCTGATGCGCGACTTGGCGTCTTCCTTCAGCTCGCGCTTGCCCACGAAGGTGTTGCCGGTCAGTTCCGCCTGCCTGATGGCCGTCTCCAGCTTCTTCTTGGACTTCTTCTGGTCGAGGGTGACGAACTCCGTGACGGTGACGTGCCGGCAGTTGAGCGCGGGGTTGGCCGTGATCTTCCGCATCGAGTCGGCCGTGATGACCGGCTGCGGCGGGACGAAGGCCGACACCACGGCGACCGGGTAGGAGCCGTGCATCAGGAACCAGCCCGTGCCTTCGATGGACTCGGCGCACGTGTAATCCCTGATGTCGAGGCCGGGGGTGTCGGGCAGCACCGGCGACGTGGTCGCGTTCTGGCGGTGGCTCAGGAAGAGCGCGTCCCATATCTCTTCGCGCGTCATCGCCTCCAGGCCGAGTTCCGCCGGGCACTGGGCCTCGACCGACCTGAAGACGCGCGCGGCCTCTCGCATCGTCTCCTCCTCGTCGGCGCGGGCCCTGATGACGGCGGCCTTGTCGGATGCGCGGCGGTAGGCCGCCGGGAGCGACTTGAGAAAGCCGAAGAGTCCGCGGCGGTGGATTTCCCTCCGGAGGGCCGGGAGCAGCGCCGAGATGCCGGTGCGGTCGTGGGCGTGCTTGACGGGCACGCGCACCCACAGCGAGAGCATCATGTTCCTGAAGACGCCGCGGTCGACGGCCTCCTGGTAGAAGCCGACCGACGAGGTGTGAAGGAGTCCGGCCAGCGCGTGCGTGTGGTGGCCTTCGCCGCGCGCCGCGACGTGGTTGCGGATTACTTCGCCGTTGTCTGGCGTGACGTTGAGGCGGAACTGGAACGTCGTGCCGGGCGGGTAGGCCGACCGCAGGAAGTTGCCGATGTCGTCTATCTTGCCCTCAATGACTCCGTCTTCGTCGTACATCGACGGGGCGAGCTTAAGCCGATAGCCCTTCGTGTAGCTGCCGTCTCGGTTGCGCAGCAGGTTCGTGATGACGCCGCACACGGAGCTGTTGCGGCGGCGGCCCACGGGGAAGGGCAGGAGCTTGCGCTGCTTCGTGTCTTCGGCCGCCCGCTCACGGAGCCGCGCGTCGGGCGAGCTCTCCCACGCCTTCAGGTCGCGGCGCGAGCGGCGCCCCGCCGGGATGAGTATGAAGGCGAGCCCGACGCCGAGGCCGAGGCCCACGGCCGACAGGACTGACAGCAGGATGATGATATTCGGGTCCACGTTCACTTGCCCTTGCCCGACACGCGCGTCAGTTCATCCAGCGCACGTCCGAATAGTCCCCCGGAAGCGCCCGCCTCCAGGCACACCACCGCTCCCTCGCCGCCCGGGCCTTGTAGTTGAACCAGAGGGGCCTCTTGCCGCGGTTGACGTAGTTGAAGAAGGCGAACAGCGTGACGGCCGCCAGAGGCCCCGTGAAAGCTCCGACGGGGACGACCCACACCCAGATGTTCAGCGCGAACGGGGTGACGAAGCCGACGGCCGCGCCGATGACGATGTACTTCCAGTTCTCGACGTGGATGCCGAATCGTGGGAGCGGCTTGAGTATGTTCGACCTGATTGGGCGCGGTCTCATGGTGTCCTTCGCCGGATGCGACGCCGGGTGTCCTTAGAAGTCGAGCCCGACGTCAACCACCGTGCCCTGCGCGAGCGCCCACATCACGGCGAGGACGGTCGTCAGCGCGAAGCAGCCGAGAGTCGCCATCGCCTGATTGCCCCACTCCTTGTCGTTGCCGAAGTTCTTGAGCGCCTTGATGGCGAAGAAGACGCCCATCACGGCGACCAGCGCGGCGGCGAGCAGCAGGACGGCGCGCACGATCTGGCCGAGCTTCGAGGCGTTGCCGTTGAAGATAGGGCCGTCCGCGAAGACGGGGGTCGTGAGCACGAGGCTCACGGCCACGCACGCCACGGGGACGAGCAGGCGTTCTAAGACGTCGGCGGACGAGAGCAGCAGGCGGAGCGCCTTCGAGTTCGACGTGCGGCGCGTGTTGGTCGAGGGTGCTATGAGTTTCTTCATCGCTTTACACAAGCTCCTTAAGACTTGTTTCTGGATTTGGTTTCTGCGCCGGCGGGTAGGTGACTCTTCACCTCGCCGCCGTCGAGGGGGGGAGATACAAGAGCCGTGCCGGAGCGTCGCGGCACTCTTCTTGCGGTAGGCGACCGCCGGAGGAGTCGTGACGCTCATGCTCAACAGAAAAACTTTGCCGGTTTCAATCTCGGTCGCGGCGCTGCTGGTGGTTCTCGCGCAAGGAGACGCCAAGGCCGAGACGCGTCGCCAGCGCAAGCAGGCCGGGCAGAAGAAGGCCCAACCGCGAAAAGGTCGGAAGGCCGTCGCACGTCGCAAAGTCAGGAGAGTTCGTCAGACGACTCGGCTGCGGGAGAGGGCGGCGCTCGTCGAGCCGCTCATCGCCGCCGCCGCCATCAAGTACCAGGTCGACCCTTACGCGATCTGGGTCATCGCTTACAAAGAGACCCGCTTCCGCTGGTGGCTGAAGTCGCCGGTCGGGGCCGAAGGCTTGATGCAGTTCATGCCGGCGACGGCGGCCGACTACGGGCTGAAGAACTCGTACAACGTCCCCGACTCCATCGACGCGGCGGCCCGGTACGTCCGCAAGGCCATGAACCAGTTCGGCGGCCGGCTCGATCTCGTCTGGGCCAGCTACAACGCGGGTTTCGGCGCGGTCGAGGCCTACCAGACCGGCAGGACTCTCAGGCCGAAGGGCGGTAAGGTCATCAACCCGCGCGGCCTCAAGACGGGCGGCATCCCGCCCTACAGAGAGACGCGCGATTACGTGGCGATCTGCTGGAAGGTCTACGGGGCGGCGAAGAACTCCGGCGTCTTTTCGCCCGACGTGCTGGCGAGGACGCGCGCCGGCGTTCTGCCTGACCCGCAGACGGCGCGCGGACTCCTCGCGGCGCACCCGCTCAACGACAGAGAGCTGGCCTACCTCGGAGGCCCGCAGAATCAGGCGTTTTCAGCATTCACACCCGCCCTCGCTTCCGCCGCCGGTGGCCCCGCCCGACACTCACCCCTGCCTTCTCCGAGCGCGGGCGTCGCCGACACGGGGCGGACGGCCGCCGCGCCTCTTGAGGAAGTTTTCTACGACGTTAACTCGGGCGTCCGTTACCTCGTGCGAGGCGGCGAGATAGTCGAGCCCGTCGGAGCGAATTCGGGCGGGCAGGCGGGCAGCACCCCTGAGTCCGACGCCGCAGGCGCGGCCCCCGCTTTCGCGGCGAAATCAGTCTATTACGGCGCGCGCGGCGAGTGAGGGATGTCGTCCGGTCTGCTACTCCGCGACTACCAGATAGAAGCCCTGTACGCGATGATCGAGGCCGCCAAGCGCGTGCGCGCGCGGGGCGGGGCGGGGGCTGCCGAGCGGTTCCTCGTCATCCAGCCGACGGGGGCGGGGAAGACCGTCGAGATGCTTTCTTACGCGCGCGGCGTGAGGAAACATTGGGGCTGGCGCACCCTCATCATCGTCCCTTACAGAAAGCTCCTCTACCAGACCGTAGAAAAAATCCGCGATAAGCTGCCCGAACTAACCTACGGGCTTGTCGGCGACGGCCACTTCGACCTTTCGGGGGACGTGGTCATCGCCATCCAGGCGAGCCTCAGCCCCGAGAAACTCCAACTCATCGCCGGCGACTCGTTCCAGGCCGTCATCTGCGACGAGGCGCACCACGCCGCCGCGGACAACTACGGGGAGATATTGCGGCACTTTTCGCGGGCGAAGGTCATCATCGGGATGACGGCCACCTACATCAGGGGCGACGAAATCTCCATCGCCTCCGACAAGTATTTCCCGAACGTGATCGTCTGGCAGACGGTCGGCCAACTGACGCGCGCCGGGTGGCTGGTGGAGGCGTTCGGCTACTACAAGCACACCGGAATCAGCCTCGACCACGTTAGTTTGCGCGGCGGCGAGTTCGCCGAAAGACAGCTCTCTCGCGCCGTAAATACGCCGGAGAGGAATCTCAAGGCGGTCGAAGCCTACCGCGAATTCATGGACGGGAGGCCGGTCGCCGCCTTCTGCGTGGACGTGGCGCACGCGCGCTCGATGGCCGAGTGTTTCAACGAGGCGAGGATACCCGCGGCGGCCGTCTGGGGGGACATGCGTGAGAGTGATTTCGACCGGG
Organism: Pyrinomonadaceae bacterium; assembly: GCA_035761505.1. GTDB lineage: Bacteria > Acidobacteriota > Blastocatellia > Pyrinomonadales > Pyrinomonadaceae > JAIVJM01. Next base: position 298 of record DASTQX010000055.1, on the reverse strand, counting down.
TTATGGAGGATTACGAGGCCGGCAGGATCCTCGTACTGCCCAACGCGAAGCTGCTCACCGAAGGGTGGGACGCGCCACTCACCTCCGGCGTGCTCATCGCCGCGCCGGTCACGAAGAGGGCCGCCTACGTCAAAGTCCCGCAGATGATCGGTCGGATGCTGAGGCCCGACGCGGCGTCGGGGAAGGTGGACAGCGTGGCGGTCGAGATGCGGGATAACCCCAGAAAAAAGCGCGGTTCGGACGAGACGGTCGCGGTCAGCGGGCTGGCCGCGATGGCGCGGACGACGGAATCGGAATT
>DASTQX010000054.1:0-24051 GCA_035761505.1 Pyrinomonadaceae bacterium | reverse complement strand
TGCACTTCTTGGCCTTCGCTATCCTGATGCTCAAGCGTCTGGTGGAAGTGTTGGCTCAAAGTTCATAACAGGCTCTAGCGAAGAGAGGCACGCTGATTCGCGGTCGGGTGCATGCCGTTGTTATGCGCGCCGGTATGACGTAGAAGGTCAGCATTATTTCAAAAGAGTTCCCGATAATACTGACCAGATCATGGATGCCATTAATGAGGATAGAACTCCCAGAAGAAAGCCTATTACAAGCTTATTTAAGTACCGCCACTTAGTGGCAATTTCAATAGCATCTAGTTTAGCCCGCAATTCTTCGGCGCTCTCCTTAGATACACTCTCCAGTTTTTTGACTATAGCACTCAATTCTTCTCGCTTTTGATAATTGGAGAGAATCTCCTTTTTCATGTCATCGAGATACTTCGTTGCTCTTAGAAGATTCGCGCGAGCGCTGTCTAAATCTGTTATTTGGCTATGAAGACGGTCTTCCGCGCTAGGGATAGCGCCTTTTATTCCCATTGCATAAGGCATCAACCATCGGATGAGGAGAAATATAGGCGCTACGGCAACAATAGTTAGAAATATTACAACTAATAAAGGAGGGAATCTAGTTAACCCTAGCGACTCAGATATACGAATGAGAAAGGCGATGAAAGTGGGGGCAGAAAAGGGATAGCCAATCCCGATGACGACCAATGAAATAATTGCGATTACTCGTTTCTTACGCAAAGTATTTCTCCAAGAAAGTGAGAAGCGCATAACGCTGGCGATAAGCTGCCGCGCACGCAACTGCGGCAGCGACAAGTTCTCGACGAGAGGCCCGGTGACTCGCGGTCAGCTTCAGCGCCTTGTTAGACCGGCTCAGGGTGGCGGGTTGAAACCCTCATGTTTGCAGCACGTCGCTTTCAGCCGGTGCTAACGCCCGAATTAACCCGCCGCGCACACAAGGCCGAAACCATCCAAGTTAACGATGAGAGGCACGCTAACTCGCGGTCGGGTTGAATGAGTTGTTCGGCGCACCCGCAGAAGTACTCATTCAACCGCCCCTTTTGCTTTTCCTCGATGTATGTTCCCTGTCAGTAAAACTCGAAGCTGACAACTTTATTACTCACAGCCGAGAACTTGTTGTTCATTACAAGGAAATATTTCCCCGGCCTCAAATTTACGTCGAAACGTCCAACGGTTATGCGCCCGGAATTATAATAAGTGCCTACCCGATGACCATTCCGCCAATTCTCGAAGCCATCTTCATCCAGAATGAACACTTCGATGTCGTTACGACTTCCGCCACGCGCCCGGAACTTGGCTGCCACCCTCGTCATTCTGTCAAAATTCCATTCAAGCCAAGTGTAGCCGCCTGCGTCAACAACATAGGTTTTCTCGGTTTGCGCTTCCACAGAGATTGTAGTCATTGCCAAAACCAGCATGACTAAGAACAGGTGTTTGAGTGAGTTCATGGCTTTCACCTCCGAAGATTTGAGTTTATCAGATTCCGAGCGCGATGTGCGCCGAACTACAATTAGGCCGATGGCGGTAATTACCCCTCTTTTGCCGTCAGATACCGCCGGCGGCCTAATCAGGTGAATACCCGCTTTTACTGTCGGTGGCCTAGTCCGGGGCTTGCCTTCTGACGCGGGGCGGGTAGATAATCCGCCGCAACCCGCCTCTTTCTACCTCATCCCAAGGAGGCTTCCCCGTGTCCGACGAACGACAACTGCCGCTACTTGAGCGCGTGCGCCGCCAGATCAGGCTCCTCCATTATAGCATCCGCACCGAGGAGGCATACGTCTCCCATGTCAAGCGCTTCATCCTCTTCCACCGCAAGCGCCACCCCTCCGAGATGGGCGCCGACGAGATCCGTCAGTACGTCTCACACCTGGCCAACGAGGGGCGAGTCTCGGCCTCCACGCAGAATCAGGCGCTCTCGGCGCTCCTGTTTCTTTACCGCGAAGTGCTCGGCTCCGACCTGCCTTTCATTGATGGCATCGAGCGCGCCAAACGCCCGGCGCGCGTCCCCGTCGTGCTCACCCGCGTGGAGGTCGAGCGCGTGCTGGCCTCGCTCTCCGGCACACATCACCTGATGGCGGGCCTCCTCTACGGCTCCGGCTTGCGGCTGATGGAGTGCGTGCGCTTGAGGGCCAAGGACGTGGACTTCGGTTACAGCCAGATCACGGTCAGGGACGGCAAAGGGGAGAAAGATCGCCGCACGGTCCTCCCGCGGCAGCTCGTCGCGCCGTTGCGCGAGCACCTCGCCCGCGTCAGGCAGATGCACGAGCAAGACCTGAGGAAGAGCTGCGGGCGAGTCTACCTCCCTTATGCACTGGAGCGTAAATACCCGCACGCCGCGGCGGAGTGGGCATGGCAATGGGTCTTTCCCGCCACGAAGCTCTCCGTCGACTCCCGGTCGGGAGAGGTACGCCGTCACCACGCGGCGGAAGACTTGCTACAGAAGGCGGTCAAGCGTGCGGTCGCTCAGGCCGGAGTGGCGAAGAGGGCGAGTTGCCACACCCTACGCCATAGCTTCGCCACGCACCTCTTGGAGGCGGGCTACGACATCCGCACAGTGCAGGAGTTGCTCGGGCACTCGGACGTTTCGACGACGATGATCTACACGCACGTCCTCAACAAGGGAGGGCGCGGCGTGAGGAGCCCGCTCGACCGGGAGTAGTGGGTAAGCGGAAAACGAGACCGCAGTAACTGCTCTGAAAATGGGAACGTGTCAACAGAACTTTTTAGTTCGCATGCCTTCAACCCTGAGACTTCGACAGGCGTTGGTGAAGTCCGAATGCGTATCTTCAAACTCAGGGCCGAGAGCGCTCATAGGCGGGCACGCCCAGGACGAAGTAATCAATCAGCCGACGCTTGAGCGCGTCACTCAGGCGTGTCGCCGCCCATGCGTTCGTCGTCGTCGAGGCGAGCGCCTCCGGCATCCTGGTCTATGACCCGCTGTACGGTGAACGCACGCTGTCACGCGAGACGTTTCGCGCGGCATGGGCGCTCATGCGCAACGTCTCGGTTCTCGTCGCGAGATGATGAAGGATTGCGGTCGCACCTTTATGACAAAAACTCCGAAGCCTCGTCAGTCGTAACTTGTGACCAAAATGTGACCGGAATTTCTGACACGGGCTGAAAAATCACCTTACTCTTTGCACTGTCCGAGCGGCTGCAACCTGCTAGATTTGATAGAAAGTGTTAGGGTTTGCTACTATGCTTCACTCGCGGAGGGGTCGCATAGTGGTTTAGTGCACCGGTCTCGAAAACCGGAGTGGTCGAAAGGCCACCGTGGGTTCGAATCCCACCCCCTCCGCCAGACCTTTTTAAGGGCCAGCCGCGTAAACGGCTGGCCCTTTTTTCACCCCTCACGCGCCCCGCGCCACTCGGCGTCAAGTTGGCGTCGCTGAATCTCTGCGGGACGCCGTGCGCGGAGCCGCGCGTGACCTCGGTGTTTCCGGTCTCGCCACGCGTGGCCGAATGGCCCTCTACGAGCGGTTGACGGGGAGCTGCTATTTGCCGGTCGGGGTGGTGGCTAACTTGACGGTCTTCGGGTCAACCGTTATCTCCTGCAAACGTTTGGCTACTTCGGGCGTGAGGGATTCCTGAAAGCGTCCGCCGAGGTGTTGAGCCAGAAACTTCTTGCCGTAGCCCGTCGAGCCGCGAAAGTTCGGCAGGAGGACGGCGTAGCCACGGTTCGCTAAGAACTGCGTCTGAGAGTCGTAGCCCCAACGCTCGCGCCCCCAAGACCCTCCGTGCGGAAGGATAATGGTCGGAAGGTTCTTCGGCTTCAGACCTCTCGGCAGGGCGAGGTAGGCGGGAATCTCCAACCCGTCGGACGACTTGTAGCGAATCGGCTTTATTAACAAGCCTCGCGCGAATCTGAATGAAAATTTTTAGAAGACAGATAAATGCTCCAAATTCTTTACGAAGCACGAAAATAAAATTTTCAGTGTTGTTAATAATCCGCGGCAGGGTGCGTTTAATGTGTAGTGACGGTGTGAAGGAGAACGATGTGCCATCAGTTGCAGCTACCACGACCCGCTTGAGGGCCGCCCCCGCAGCGGAGGGGACGGGCGTGCTTGAGAGACTCTTCCGCGAGCACCACGAGCAGGTTTTCCGCGCCGCCTATCGCATTACGGGAAGCGTCACGGACGCGGAGGACGTTCTCCAGACGATCTTTTTACGTCTGGCCTCGAACGCCGAGACGCCTGATCTGGCTCCGAGTCCGGCGGGCTACCTGCACCGCGCCGCCGTCAACGCCGCGCTCGACATTGTGCGCGGTCGCGGGCGCGCGCGTCTGGTTTCGTTCGATTCGATGGAATCGGCGCAGGAGTTGAACAGCCCGGACTTCAGCCCGGAGGAGGAGCACGCCGACCGCGAGTTGCGCGCGCTCTTGCGTCAAGCGATTGCGAAGCTCGGCGAACGCGCCGCGACCGTCTTCGCGCTGCGCTACTTTGAAGGCTACGACAACAACGGAATCGCCGAACTGCTCGGCACTTCGCCGATGGTCGTCGCCGTCACACTCCACCGCGCGCGCACGCGCCTTCGCCGTGAGATTGGACAGTTCTTGGAGAAACAATCATGAAGCGTAACAGAAAAGAGCTTGACGCCATTTTAGACGAAGTTGTGACCGGTGTCCGCGACGAGCAAGTCGCTCAGTCAGCGATGAAGACGGCGGCCTCGCGCGTCTGGGCGCGCGTCTCCGAGCAAGCGTCGGGCGAGGAGTTAATTGACTCCCCGGCCACCGTCGCCGCCGAGCGGCTCGGCGGCTGCGCGGACTACCAATCGCTCGTCCCTTCTTACCTTCGCAAAGAGCTTTCGCCCGCGCGCGCTCTGCTGCTCGAAGACCACACGCACGAGTGCATTCCTTGCCGCAAGGCTTTGAAGGCGGCGCGCACGGGCGTGCCGCAAGTGGCGGCGCGCGCCGTGCAAGTTAAACCCGCGCCGGTGAAGCGAACGTCGCTCGCCCCGGCGTGGCGTTGGAGCATCGCCGCCGGTCTGCTGCTGTGCTTCGGACTCGCCGCGATGTTCTTCGTCGAGCGCCTCGACCTCTCCGGCAGAACGCTCGCCGCGACCGTCGAGAGCGCGGACGGCTATCTCTATCGCGTGTCCGAAACGGAGAGCCGCGCGCTCCGCACGGGCGAACAGGTTCAGAAGGGCGAGCGCGTGCGGACGGCCAAAGATTCAAACGCCGTGTTGCGCCTCGCGGACGGCTCGCTCGTCGAGATGCGCGAGCGCAGCGAGGTGTCCGTCACCGAGAACATGAAGGGCGTCACCGTCAAACTCGCACGCGGCGACGTGGCGGTCGAGGCGGCGAAGCAGCGCGAAGGCCATCTCTACGTCGCCACGCCTGATTCGCTCGTCTCCGTGAAGGGCACCATCTTCTTCGTCGGCAGCGGCACGAAGGGCTCGCGCGTCTCGGTCGTCGAAGGCGAAGTGCACGTCAATCATGCCGGCAAAGACAACGTCTTGCGCCCCGGCGATCAGGTAACGACCGACGCGCACCTCGAAGCCGTCCCGCTCACGCAGGAGGTCGCTTGGAGTCGCAACGCCGCGCGCTACACGCAACTCGCCGCGGAGTTGACGAGGCTGCGGCAGGACATCAACGCGCGCGTTCCGCGCCCCGGCGTGCGCTACTCCTCGCGCTTCCTCGACCTCGTGCCCGAAGGCACCGTCCTTTACGCCGCGCTCCCTAATCTGAGCCAGCGGCTCGCCGACTCGCACCGCATCATGCAGGAGCGCATCAACCAGAATCCCGCGCTCAAAGAGTGGTGGAAAAACGAAGGGCGCGAAGGGCACGGCGCGGGGGCCGATCAAATCATCGAACGCGTGCGCGAGTTCGGTGCGTACCTCGGCGACGAGGTCGTCGTCAGCGCGGGCCTCGACGCGAAAAACGAGCCGGGCAACATCCTCGTGCTCGGCGAGTTGAAGAACGCGTCTGACTTCCGCCCGTACCTTGAAGGGCAGGTCGCTCAGCTCGCCCGCGAAGGCAAGAACGGCCCGGCGATTCGCATCGTTGACGACCCGCTCGCGGCGGCCTCGCAATCGAACGGCGCTCGCGGTGAAGGTGAAATCTTCGTCTGGGTGCGCAACGATCTGTTCGCCGCGTCGCCGCAGATTGAAAATTTGCGAGAGCTGGCGACGACGCTCGACAATGCCAGCGCGAACCGCTTCGTCGGAACGTCTTTCCACGCGCGTCTCGCCGAAATCTACCGCGAGGGCGCGGGGCTTGTGGTCGCCGCCGATTTGGAAAGACTCGTCAGTCAAATCGCGCGCGCGGACGAAAACCTTCCGGGCGGCGCGGAGCGCGGCGAAGGCTTCCGCCGACTCGGACTGACGAACCTGAAACACCTCGTCGTCGAGCAGAAGGATGTTCACGAGAAGACGCAGAGCCGCGCCGTGCTCACCTTCAGCGAGCCGCGCCGTGGTATCTCTTCGTGGCTCGCCGCGCCGGGAGCGATGGGCGCGCTTGAATTCGTCTCGCCGGACGCGAACGTGGCGACCGCCTTCGTCGTCAAGGAACCCGCGTTGCTCGTTGACGACCTGCTCGGCTTCCTCGAAACGGTGCAGCCCGACCTGCGCCGCCAACTGCGCGAGATTGAAGCGCAGCAGGGCATTGACATCCGGCGCGACTTGGCCGCGCCGTTGGGCGGCGAGTTCGCCTTCGCCATTGACGGCCCGCTGCTCCCGACGCCCTCTTGGAAGATGATTCTCGAAGTGAACGATCAAGCACACTTGCAGGCGTCGCTTGAGCGCGTGGTCGAGAAGCTGAACGGTTGGGCGAGGCTGAGCGGCAAGGGCGGATTAAGTTGGGAGAACACGAACGAAGGCGGGCGCACCGTTTACACGCTGCGTTCGGCAGACTTCGGACTCGAAGTTCACTACACCTTTGCGAACGGCTACCTCGTCGTCACGCCGGGCCGCGCGCTGCTGGATCGCGCCTTGAAGTACCGCGAATCCGGCAACACTCTCTTGCGTTCGGCGCGCTTCAGAGCGACGATGCCGGTGGACGGGAACGCTAACTTCTCCGCGATTCTCTACCACGACCTCGCGCCCGTCCTTCGCCCGTTGGCGGAGCGCGCGCCCGAAGGTCAGCGAGGGACGCTCGCCGCCGCCGCCGAGATGCCACCGACTCTGGCCTACGCTTACGCGCAGGGCGACCGCATCACGCTCGCGGCGAACACCGAAGGCGGGCCGTTCGGGTTAAGTCCCGACAGCCTGCTTGGCCTGCCGAACTCGCTCGCGATGCAGAACATTCTGCTGAACGCGATGGGTGAGAAGGACGGGCCGCAGCCGTGAGGTCGGGAAACTCGGCGCGCTGACAAGGGGAAGTAAAGGCAGGGGACTTGTTCCCCTGCCTGCTTTAACGTCGAACCGCGCGGGCGGAGGATTCATCCTCTGCCCGCACGATTTTATTTGAACCCCCTGACGCCTGAGGTCGTAGAAAGTCCAGTCATCTTATGAACCCTGTCATCGAACTCAACAATTTGAATGTCACGTTCGGCAGGCGGGCGATCCTGAAGGACTTGAGCGGGTCGGTCAAGGGTCGCGCCGTCGGTCTGCTCGGCCCGAACGGCGCGGGCAAGACGACGCTCATCCACACGCTGCTCGGCTTTCACGCGCCGAGTTCCGGCACGGTACGCATCCTCGGAGAAGACATCGCGACGAACGCCAAGAGCCTCCGCGCGGCGGTCGGCTACATGCCGGAGCGCGATTCGTTCATCGCCAAAATGTCCTGCGTCCGCTTCGTCCGGCTGATGGCCGAACTCTCCGGCATCCCTTCCGAAGCGGCGCTCGAACGCGCGCACGAAGCCCTCTTCTACGTGGGCTTGGGCGAGGCGCGCTACCGCTCGGTGGACACCTATTCGCTCGGCATGAAGCAACTCGCCAAACTCGCGCAGGCCATCGTGCACGGGCCGCGCCTGCTCATTCTGGACGAGCCGACGAACGGGCTCGACCCGCCGACGCGGGCGCGCATGATCCGCCTCATTCAAGAGATACGCGACAGCGGACGGGCGCGCATCCTGCTCTCTTCACACCTTCTGCGCGACGTTGAGGAATGTTGCGACGAAATCCTCGTCTTGAAGGACGGGCGCATCGCCGCCAACTGCAACCTCGACGAAGAGCGCAAAGCAAACCGCAAGTTCATCGAGCTTGAGACGCGCGGGGGCGACCGCGCGGCGTTCGCCGAAGCTATCGGCGGATTGGGCTGCGAGTACGCGCTGGCGGGCGAGCGGCGCATCAAACTCGTGATGCAGGACGGCGTGGAGATAGACGACCTTTACCGTTTAGCCTTCGAGCGGCAGATTCAGATTCGTCGCTTGAACTACAAGCGCGACTCGCTCGAAGACATCTTCCTCAAGGCGATGGAAGGCGAAGAGAACGGCGCGGCCAGAGGAGGGAACGGCGATGGCCGTCTTTGAAAACAGCTACCGGCAGTACGAAGGCGGGCTCACGCCGGAGTGGGCGCGCTTTCTCGTCCTCCCGCGCTACGCGCTGCGCGACGTGTTCGGCTCGAAGCTCTTGACCGCGCTCTTCTGCCTGTGCTTCATCTACCCGCTCGTCGCGGCGATCCTCATCTACCTGCGCCATAACTCGAACGCCATCGCGCTCATGCAAATTGACGTGCGCGAGTTGTTGCCGATCAACGCCTCGTTCTTCCAGTACTTCGTCGAAGTGCAGGGCTGGCTCGCCTTCATCCTCACGGTGCTCGTCGGCCCCGTGCTCGTCTCGCGTGACTTGGCGAATAACGGCTTGCCGCTCTATCTGTGCCGCCCGTTCTCGCGCGCCGAATACGTGCTCGGAAAGATGACGGTACTCATTATTTTGCTGTCGCTCGTGACGTGGGTGCCGGGACTTCTGCTCTTCCTCCTGCAAGCGTATCTCGAAGGCGCGGGCTGGTTCGCGTCGAATGTGTGGATGGCGGGGGCCATCTTCGTCGGGAGCATGACGTGGATTGTGCTGCTCTCGCTGCTCTCGCTGGCGATCTCGGCGTGGGTGCGTTGGCGCGTCGTAGCGAGCGGCGCGCTGATCGGACTGTTCTTCATCCCGCCCGCCTTCGGCGAGATCGTCAACGAACTGTTCCACACACGGTTGGGGCACTTGATCAGCCCCTCGGCTTTGATGAAGAAAATCTGGCGCGGACTCTTCGGCCAGTTCACGCGGGAGCTGGGTCGCTTTAACGTCGAGGACGCTTGGGGCAGAAGCTTTACCAATGTCGTGTTGCGCGAGCCGCCGCTGTGGGTCTGCTGGCTGGTGATCGCTCTGGTCTGCCTCGCCTGCCTCTGGCTGCTCGCGCGCAGAGTCCGCGCTTACGAAGTGATCAAATGACGACACGGACAACGAACGCCGAGGGGATGATCGTCTTCGAGGGCGTCTCAAAATTCTACGGCGAGATACTCGGCGTCAACCGCGTCAATCTGGCAATCGCGCCGGGCATCACGAGCCTCGTCGGCCCGAACGGTTCGGGCAAGACGACCTTGATGAACTTGATGACGGGGCTGCTGCGACCGACGCGCGGGACGATCAGCGTGCTCGGCACCAGCCCGCACGACCCGGAAAAACTCTTCCGCAAAGTCGGCTACTGCTCGCAGTTCGATTCCTTCCCGCGCGGCATGACGGGACGCGACTTCATCGAGTTCTACCTGAGCGTTCACGGCTACGCGAGAGGCGAGGTGCGGGATTTGACGCAGGCGGCGCTCGAACGCGTGTCCATGCAGGACGCGTCCGAGCGCAAGGTGGCGGGCTACAGCAAAGGCATGAGGCAGCGCATCCGGCTCGCGCAGGCGATTGCCCATAACCCTTCCGTGCTCATCCTCGACGAGCCTTTAAACGGACTCGACCCGATGGCGCGCGCCGAGATCATCCGCCTGTTTCAGTCACTCGCGGCGGAAGGCTTGTACCTCGTCATCTCAAGTCACATCCTGCACGAAGTTGACATGATGTCCGACAGCGTGGTGTTGATGCACAACGGCTACGTCGTCGCGGAGGGCGGCGTGCAAGGCGTGCGCGACGAGATTGAGGAGCACCCGATGCAAATCCTCGTGCGCTGCGACCGCCCGCAGGTTTTAGCCGCGCGCCTCTTCGAGCACGAGCACACCGTCGAGGCGCGCATCCACGACGACCGGCGGGGGCTGTTCGTCAAGACGCGACGGCCCGACGACTTTTACCTGCTGCTCAACCGGCTCGTGACGGAGAATCACCTTCAGGTCGAATCGGTCGCCCCGGCGGACGACGACCTGAGTGCCGTTTACCAATATCTGATTAGTTCCGAAGGAGGGCGCGTAAGTTGAGTTCTACGGTTGAGACGAGCGAGAAGCGTGTGGCGGGGGGCGGCGAGGCGACGAATCTTAACTGGTCGCTCTGGGCGCGGCAGACGCTCGCCGTCCTGCGCCTCGAACTCGGAAGAAACTTCCTCGGTCGCCGCGCCCTGCTGCTCTACGTACTCGCGGGACTCCCGCTGACGGTGCTCGCGGCGGTCGCCGTCTTCTTGCCGTCTGCGGGGGGGGAGACTGAGGACTTCGCGGAGATGAGCGTCATCTACTCCATTATCTACGGCGCGCTGATTCTGCGCACGCTCCTGTTCTTCGGTTGCGCGTGGGTCTTCATGAATCTGTTTCGCGGCGAGGTCGTTGACCGGAGTTTGCACTACTACTTTCTCGCGCCCGTGCGACGCGAAGTGCTCGTCGTCGGGAAATACTTATCGGGGCTGGTGGCGACCGTCACGCTGTTCGGCATCTCGACGCTCGGCTCGTTCGCCCTGCTCTACTTCGGGCTCTTCCCGTCACAGAGCATGGACTATGTTTTCGACGGCCCCGGTTTCGGGCAGGCACTCACATACACCGGCATTACGGTGCTCGCGTGCGTCGGTTACGGAGCAGTTTTTCTGATCGTCGGTCTGTTCTTCAGAAACCCGATCATCCCGGCGGGGCTCATCTACGGCTGGGAGTGGATCAACTTTCTGCTGCCGCCGTTGCTGAAGAAGGTGAGCGTCATTCATTACCTTCACTCGCTCGTGCCCGTCCCCCCGCCGCAGGGCCCCTTCGCCGTGCTCGCCGAGCCGACGCCCGCATGGATTTCCGTCCCCAGCCTGCTCGTCTTCACCGCGCTGACACTCGTCCTCGCCGGTCTTCACATCCGCCGACAGGAGATCAGCTACGCGGGTGAATAGACGTGACTCTTTTGCCGCGCGGGATCGCCGTGCCGGCGTTCGTTGACCGTCCTGACGGTTCGGCGTATGATTTCGCCGTCCCAGCAACGCCTCACCTCAATCCAGTAATCAGGAGATAAATCAATGCCAGAAAACAAAGACGCACGCGCAGGTCAGGACTCAAAGAGCGCCCAGCCGTTCTTCGCCCGCTTCCTCGAAGGCCAGAACGTCGAGGGAGAGGGAATCGCGACGCTGAAATACCCGTCCGACTGGGACGAGATGGATCAGACCCACAAGTACCCGTCCGACAGCGACGAGAGCGAGCCGTGGTAACTTCGCCACTTAGCCAGCCGAGCGCGCCCGCGCGACCGTTAGGCAACTACCGGGGCGAGTAGGCCCGCGAGGCATTCGAGATGCCGGCTCGCGTCGAAGCCTTAGCGGTTGGAAGCTCTTCCTCTTCCCCCTTCGAGGACGGCGCGCTTCTGTCGCGGGCCTTCGCGGGTCGGCACTCCTGAACTTCTCATTTCGACCGCATGTCTTCAAGAGCATCGCGTGCCGACGTTCTGCTACTGACGCACAGCGGGGATTTCTATACCATTGATCTGGTCGCCGAAGCCCTCGCGCGCAAAGGCGCGCGCCCGTTCCGCCTGAACACAGACCTCTTCCCCTCCACCGTCAAGCTCTCGGCCCGCGCGGGTGACGACCGCGCCGCGCAACTCGTCTCGGAGACGGGCGAGCGGATAGTCGCCGAAGAGGTGCGCGCCGTCTGGGCGCGGAAGCTCTGGCCGCCGCGGATGGGTGAAGACCTTGAGGAGCGTTTCCGAGAGATGTGCGTCAGAGAATCTGCCGCCGCGCTCGAAGGCTTCCTCGACGCGCTGCACGACGCCCGCTGGGTCAACGACCTTCAGCGCGAGCGCGCGGCGGAAAACAAACAGCGACAACTCCGCGTCGCCGAGCGGGCGGGCCTGCGCGTCCCTCGCACGCTCGTCACTAACGACCCGGAAGCGGCCCGGCAGTTCTTCGCCGAGACCGAAGGCCGGACGGTGGCGAAGCTCCTCCGTCCGCTCACGATGAGCATGAAGGCCGCCCCCCTCTTCGTCTACACGAGCCGAGTCCGCGAGGAAGACCTTGCGGGCGCGGAGGCGCTGCGCCACAGCCCCATGGTTTTTCAAGAGCTGATTCCGAAGGCGTGCGAGTTGCGCGTCGCGTGGGTGGCGGGCGAAGCCTTTGTGGGCGCGCTGGACGCGAGCGGCACGTCACGCGGGCAGACCGACTGGCGGAGGGCCGCGCCCGGCGAGTGTCGTTGGCAGGGGGCCGAACTGCCCGCCGAAACCTTAAGCGGCCTGCGGGCTCTGATGTCTGAGTTGGGGCTCGTCTACGGCGCGATAGATTTAATCCAAACCCCTTCGGGCGAGCACGTCTTCCTCGAAGTCAACCCCGGCGGCGAGTGGGGCATGCTCGAACGCGACCTCGGCCTGCCCATCTCGGAAGCCATCGCGGAAGAATTATTAAGAGATAAGTGATGAGTGATAAGTGATCAGAAAAGCCGCCTGCTCTTTCTTATCACTTATCACTCATCACTTATCACCTTGAATCTTATGACCGTTCTCATCATCACACACAGCGCCGACAACGAGAGCGTCTCGATGGTGGCACAAGCCGTCGCGCGCAAGGGCGGAGAGGCGATTCGCTTCGACACCGACCGCTACCCGACCGAGACGCGTCTCTCGGCCTACTACGGCAGAGACGGCGGCGACGAGCGCCTGACGCTTACGAACGACGAAGGCGAGTTTGACCTGCGCGAAGTCACCGCCGTCTGGCACCGCCGCCTCAACTTCGGGGCGCGGCTTCCGACGACGCTCGACAGGCAACTGCGCCGCGCCTCCATCGGGGAGGCGCGCGCCTCCGCCCAAAGCATGCTCGCCAGCCTCAAAGCCTTCCGCATGGACGCGGTGCAGCACATCCGTCATGCCGAGAACAAGCAGCTTCAGTTACAGGTGGCGCGCGAAGTCGGGCTGGAAATCCCGCGCACGCTGACGACGAACGACCCTTCGACCGTCCGCGCCTTCGCAGAGAGTTGCGAGGGCGGGATAGTGACCAAGATGCTCTCGTCCTTCGCGGTTTACGAGGGCGGGCAAGAGCTTGTCGTCTTCACCAATCAGTTGCAGCCCGAAGACCTCGCAGACCTCTCCGGCCTGAGCCTCTGCCCGATGACTTTTCAGGAGATGATTCCGAAGGCGCTCGAACTCCGCGTCACCATCGTCGGCAACCGCATCATGACAGCCTCCATAGATTCGCAAAGCTCCGCGCGCGCCGCGCACGACTGGCGGCGCGACGGCCTCCGGCTGGTCGAGGAATGGAAGACTTACGAACTCCCGCGCGAGGTCGAAGAAAAACTCCTGCGCCTGATGGATTACTTCGTCCTGAACTACGGCGCGATTGACATCATCGTCACGCCGGACGGGCGGCACGTCTTTCTGGAAGTCAACCCCGTCGGCGAGTTCTTCTGGCTCGAACGGAGCCCCGGCCTGCCCGTCTCCGACGCCATCGCCGATGTTCTTCTGGGTCACTCTCGCCGCCGCCTCCCCGCCTCTCCCTTCTCTTCCTGACCATTCCTGAGCCGGAGGGCCGCCCGCGTGAGTTGTGTCGCGGGCGGATGTTCTCCGGCTGCTTGGCCTCACAATTCAAAGCGGCCACCAGATGTTGGTGAGCCGAACCTGTGTCAGTCCCAAATATTGTTGGCTCACCTGCATCGTGAGACAAAGCGACCCTCAGGCGTTGTTCAGACCGATGTAACATGGGTGTTCTACACTTACAATTTCGCGTTTCCTGAATGAGTGGATGGAGCGTCCAATCCGCCGGGAATGTTCCGCGAGACGTGTGCCGTTCCGCGACTCTTTGAGCTTAAAACCGCCACGACACTTGATGAGGAGAACTCGTATGAGAAACTTTACCCGGCTGGGGCTGCCAACCGCCCTTGCCTCCGTGCTGATAATCGCGGGCTGCGGGAAACCGGGTGACACCGGCAACGGCGGGGGCGGCGCGGCTGGGGGCGCGCGGCTCATCAAAATAGACGGGTCGAGCACGGTCTTCCCCGTCACCGAGGCCGTCGCCGAGGAGTTCCAGAAAGAGAAGCGGGGCGGCGTCCGCGTGACGGTCGGCATCTCCGGCACGGGCGGCGGCTTCAAGAAGTTCGCGCGCGGCGAGATTGATGTTACGAACGCCTCGCGCCCGATCCTCAAGGAGGAGATGGAGCAGGCGAAACAGAACGGCGTCGAGTTCATCGAACTGCCCGTCGCCTTCGACGCGCTGACCGTGGTCGTCCACCCGGAAAACGACTGGGTGACCTCGATGACGGTGGCCGACCTCAAGAAGATTTGGGAGCCGGAGGCGCAGGAGAAGGTCACGCACTGGAATCACGTCCGCCCTGAGTGGCCGAAAGAGAAGATCGCGCTCTTCGGCGCGGGCTCGGACTCCGGCACGTTCGACTACTTCACGGAGGCGGTCGTCGGCAAGGCCAAGGCGAGCCGCGGCGACTACACGGCGAGCGAAGACGACAACGTGCTGGTGCAGGGCATCGAGGGGAACAAGTACGCGCTCGGCTACATCCCTTACGCCTACTACGCGCCGCACAGCACGCGGATGAAGGCCGTCGGCATCGAGTGGGACAAGAATAAGACCGCCGGGCCGGTCATGCCGAGCCCGGAGAACATCCTCGCGGGGACTTACAACCCTCTGTCGCGCCCCCTCTTCATTTACGTCAGCCGCAAGTCTTTGGACAAACCGGAGGTGAGGGAGTTCGTCGAGTTCTACCTGAAGAACGTCGGAACGCTGTCGAGAGAGGTGAAGTACCTGCCCCTGCCCGACACCGCCTACCAGATGGCGAGCGAGCGCCTGCGCACCGGGCAGACGGGCACGGGCTTCGGCGGCGTCCCCGAAGTGGGGCTGCCCGTCGAAGAGATTCTCAGAAGGCCGCCGAAGTCGTAAGGGTTGCGCCGGGCGTGAGCCGCCGAACACTTCTCGGAGACGGGACGAGACATGAAAGACCTTGAGCGCATCAGCAGCCCGGCGTCGCTCGCGGCGGGGGAACACCCGCGCCCGGACGCCGCGCCGCTCTCGTCGGGCAACCGTTGGGTCTATCTGAAGGAGCGTTTCATCGAGTCGCTGCTGATGCTCGCGGCGTTCTCCTCGGTGCTCACCACGCTGGGGATCGTCGGCATCCTCGTCTACGAGTCCTCGACGTTCTTCGCCCACGTCTCCGCGTGGGAGTTCCTGACCGACACGCTCTGGACGCCGCTCTTCTCCAACCCGCGCTTCGGCATCCTCCCGCTCGTCACCGGGACTCTGGTCACGACGGCGGTCGCGCTGGCCGTCGCCCTCCCCGTCGGCACGGTCGTCGCCATCTACCTGAGCGAGTTCGCGCACCCGCGCGTGCGCGAGGTCATCAAGCCCGCCCTCGAACTTCTCAGCGCCGTGCCGACCGTGGTCTATGGGTACTTCGCCTTGCAGTTCATGTCGCCGCTGCTGCAAAAGCTCATTCCGGGGCTGCCGACCTTTAACATGCTGAGCGCGGGCGTCGTGATGGGCATCATGATTATCCCCTACGTCAGTTCCTTGAGCGAGGACGCGATGCGCGCCGTCCCGATGTCTTTGCGCGAGGGGGCATACGCGCTGGGCGCGAACAAGATCATCACCGCCGTTCGGGTGGTCTACCCGGCGGCGCTCTCAGGCATCGTGGCCTCTTACGTCCTCGCCATCTCGCGCGCCATCGGCGAGACGATGATCGTCGCCATCGCCGCCGGGATGCAGCCCAACCTGACCTTAGACCCGCGCGAGCCCGCCGAGACGATTACCGCCTTCATCGTCCAAGTATCCTTAGGCGACCTGCCGCACGGCTCCATCGGCTACCAATCAATTTTCGCCGCCGGGTTGGTTCTGTTCCTCCTGACGCTGGTCTTCAACATCGGCGGCTACGTCCTGCGCAAGCGCTTCCGGGAGGCGTACTGAGATGGGCGACTTTTCGGGCATCATCGCCAAGCGGAAGCGGCAGGACTCGATCTTCAACGTCGTGGGGATTGCCTGCACGCTGGTCGGCATCGTGACGCTGGGGGCGCTGCTCGCAGACCTCATGTGGGACGGGCTCGCGCGCCTCGACTGGGAGTTCCTGACCTCCTTCCCGTCGCGCTTCGCCGCGCGCGCGGGGATTTACTCTTCGTGGATCGGGACGCTGCTCATCATGGTCGTGACGGCTTGCGCCGCCGTGCCGCTCGGCGTCGCGGCGGGCGTCTACCTCGAAGAGTACGCGCGCCGCAACTGGCTGACGAGCCTCGTCGAAATCAACATCGCAAACCTCGCGGGCGTGCCCTCGATCATCTACGGGCTGATGGCGCTCGGCCTTCTGGTCTATCAATTCCGCCTCGGCCAGAGCATCCTGACGGGCGGGCTGACGCTGGCGTTCCTGATTCTGCCCATCGTCATCGTCGCCACGCGCGAGGCGCTGCGCACCATCCCGCAGGGCATCCGCGAAGCGGCGCTCGCCCTCGGCTCGACGAAGTGGCAGGTCGTCCGCCACCACCTCCTGCCGTACTCCATCGGCGGGACGCTGACGGGCATCATCATCGCGCTCTCGCGCGCCATCGGCGAGACGGCCCCGCTCATCACCATCGGCGCGCTGACCTTCATCGCGTTCCTGCCGCCGCCGCCGGTACAGTCGAGCCCGCCGTTCCTGTCGTTCGAGTGGCTGTCGTCGCCCTTTTCGGTGTTGCCGATTCAGATGTTCAACTGGGTCTCACGGCCCGACCCGGAGTTCGTCGTCAACGCCGCGGGTGCCGGACTCATCCTGATTATCGTCACGCTGTCGCTCAACGCCGTCGCCATCTTCATCCGCTACCGCGTGCGCAAGCGCATCAAATGGTAAAAGGCCGCCCATGATGACCGGACTCGACAAAGGCGGCGGTGGCCGCGAACAGGTCGCCGACAAGGACGGCACGGCGGGAGGCGCGCGCACCCGACACGCGCGGTCTGACGCCCCTTCGTCAGAGGTCAAGGCCGACGTGCAGGGCTTGAACTTCTTCTACGGGAAACTTCAGGCGCTCAAGGACATCAACCTGTCCTTCGCGGCCAACCGGGTGACGGCCATCATCGGCCCTTCGGGCTGCGGGAAGTCCACGCTCCTGCGCTGCTTCAACCGCATCCACGACCTCTACGCCGAGACGCGCTACGAGGGGCGGATTATCCTCCAGCCGAGCGGCGTCAACATCGTCGCTCCGGAGACCGACCCGGTCGAGATGCGGATGAGAATCGGCATGGTCTTCCAGAAGCCGAACGCCTTCCCGAAGTCGGTCTTCGAGAACGTGGCGTTCGGGCTCCGCCTGCTGGGTGAGAGCAAGGAGGCCGTCGCGGAGAAGGTCGAGAAGGCTCTGCGCTCCGCCGCGCTGTGGGAGGAGGTCAAAGACCGTCTGAAGGAATCGGCCTACACTCTGTCGGGCGGGCAACAGCAGCGCCTCTGCATCGCGCGCGCGCTGGCGACCGACCCGGAGATGCTGCTCTTCGACGAGCCGACTTCCGCGCTCGACCCCATCGCCACGCAGAAGATCGAAGACCTCATCTTCGAGCTGAAGCGGCAGGTGACGATTATCATCGTGACGCACAACATGCAGCAGGCGGCGCGCGTCAGTGATCGCACGGCCTTCATGTATCTGGGCGAGTTGATTGAGACTTCGGACACCAAACGGATGTTCGAGAATCCGTCCGAGAAGCTGACGGAGGAGTACATCACCGGCCACTTCGGCTGAAGAGGAGGAAGCGGCTTCCGCCCGGACGGAAGGCTTAAACGTTCATGTCTGCGCCGACTCAAATCCCCAGACCGGCAGCGCCCGCCGCGAATCCCCTCGGCCCCGCCGGTGCGCCGGTGAAGGTGAGCATCCGCGGCCTGAACTTCTTCTACGGAAATGTTCAGGCCATCCACAACGTCACGCTCCAAGTGCCGGAACGCTTCGTGATGGCCTTCATCGGCCCTTCGGGTTGCGGCAAGTCCACCGTGCTGCGTACCATCAACCGCATGAACGAGACCATCCCCGGCACCCGCGTCGAGGGGAGCGTCCGTATTGACGGCGAGGACATCTACGCGCCGGGCGTGGACGTGGTGAGCGTGCGCCGCAAGGTCGGGATGGTGTTTCAAAAATCCACCCCGTTCCCGAAGACGATTTTCGAGAACATCGCCTACGGGCTGATGGTCAACCGCCTGACGCGGAGCAAGTCGGAGATGTCCGACCGGGTGGAGCAAGCGCTCAAGGACGCGGCGCTCTGGAACGAGGTCAAAGACCGCCTCCAGACCTCCGCGCTCGGACTCTCCGGCGGGCAGCAGCAACGCCTCTGCATCGCGCGCGCGCTGGCCGTGAGGCCCGAAGTCATCCTGATGGACGAGCCCGCCTCGGCGCTCGACCCCATCGCCACGCAGAAGATCGAGGAACTGATTGTCGAGTTGAAGAGGCAATACACCATCGTCATCGTGACGCACAACATGCAGCAGGCGGCGCGCGTCAGTGACCGCACGGCCTTCTTCTGGCTCGGCAAGCTCGTCGAGGTCAACGACACCGAGAAGATGTTCACCAACCCCGACGAGAAGCTGACCGAGGACTACATCACCGGACGCTTCGGATGAAGGAAGCCCCTGACCCGCAGCCGGACACGCGGGCGGGAGAAGTTGAGAGAAGACAGTGGAACGACACAGACGACTTGACGAGGAGTTGGACGGCATCCGCGACCGCGTGCTGGTGCTGGGCGGCGAGACGGAGACGGCCTTGCAGAGGGCGATGTACTCGCTCGCCTGGCGCGACAGCGACGCGGCGCGCGAGGTGCTCGCCGGCGACGACCGCATTGACCAGTTGGAGGTGGAGATTGACCGCCTCTGCATAGACGTGCTGGCGCTCAGGCAGCCCGCCGCGCGCGACCTCCGCTTCGTCATCTCGGTCGCCAAGATTACGCCCATCCTTGAGCGCATCGCCGACCACGCCTGTAACATCGCGCGCGCCGCCATTGACCTCAACGACGAGCCGCAGCTCAAGCCCTCCAGCGACCTGCCGCGGATGGCCGAGGTGGCGTCGAGCATGCTGCGGAGCGCGCTCGACGCCTTCACCTCGAACGACGCGGCGGCGGCGCGCGCCGTCATCGCCCGCGACGACGAAATAGACGAGATGTACGACCGCACCTTCCGGGAGTTAATCCGGTTGATGGCCGACGACCCCTCGACGACGACGCGCGCCGCGCGGCTGCTCTTCGTCGCCAAGCACCTCGAACGCGTCGGCGATTACGTCGAAGACATCTGCGAGCTGACCGTCTACATGGCCGAGGCTTCGGTCATCAAGCACAGCCACTAAAGGCGGCTCCGGCGGGCCGCCTCCGCGCGGCACGACGGGTTCGCTGAGGGCGACCACAGCACATATGTCTAAACCGGTGTTAATAATTGAAGACGACCCGGACATCGCCGAAGGAATCCGGTACAACCTTGAGCGCGAGGGGCTGGGGGCGCAGGTGGTGCCGACGGGCGAGCAGGGCTTGCGTGCCGCGCTCGACGCGAAGAACCCGCCGTCGCTCATCCTCCTCGACTTGATGTTGCCCGGCATGAGCGGTACGGAACTGTGCCGCCGCCTGCGCCGCGAGCCCGCGACGCGGCGCATCCCCATCATCATGCTGACGGCGAAGGCCACGGAGGCAGACCGCGTGGCGGGGCTCGACCTCGGCGCGGACGACTACATCTCGAAGCCCTTCTCGGTGCGTGAGCTGATGGCGAGGGTTCGGGCGGTGCTCCGCCGCGTGGACGAGTCGGCCACGGCGCGCTACGAGGACGGTCGCCTGACGGTGGATTTCCAAGACATGCGCGTGACGTGCGACGGCGAACCCGTCAAGCTCACGCGCAAGGAGTTCGCGCTGCTCGCGGCGCTCGCCAGGGGCATGGGGAGGGTCGCCACGCGACAGCACCTCCTCGACAACGTCTGGGGCTATGAATACTACGGCGACACGCGCACGCTCGACGTGCACATCCGCCGCCTCCGCCAGAAGCTCGGCGCGTGTGACGAGGCCATCGAGACGGTCGTCGGCGTCGGCTACCGCTTCCTCGGCTGCTCGCGGAAAGAGCAGAGCACGGACTCGGCTCCGTCCGAACGGAAGTGAATGTCGGTGCCCGTCCGCTTCAGGCATGTTTCGACAGGCCGCGCTCCATCTTCTTCACCTCATCCCAGTAGCGAGGCTGAACCATCAGCCGCCGTACCAGTGGGCGAAGCTCAGGGAAGACCAACCGCCCGTACCCTTCGACCAGCGCGGAGAAGACCGTGCGCCGCCGGAGCCGGAGCAGGCGGCGGACGCGTTCGGGCACGAGTAACGCCTGCACCCCGCGCAGGATTTGGTAACGCCACTCGCCCAAGTGCCGGCGGTACTGGCCGTAGAGGAGCGCGGTGTGTCTGCTGTGGTCGAGGTCGCGGACGAGGTGGAGTTGCCTGTCGGCCCGCCACTCCTCGTAATCCAACGGCAGCGCCCTGACGTTCAACCCCTCCCCGACGCGCCTGAAGACGAGGTAGAGTTCTTCGCGCTCGGCGGGCGAGAGCGGGCCGTAGAGCATGCGGTGCGCTCGCTCGGAGTAGTCGACGAGCATGTAGAGCACGTCCCTGAAGGCCCAGTCGGGGATACTCTGCCCGCGCTGGCGCTCGACCGCGCCGTGGATCGCGTTGATCCTGTCGAGCGTCCGTTCCGCCTCCTCCTTCTCCGCGAACACGATCTCCTGCGCGTAGCGAACCGTGGAGAACAAACGCCCCACGGGGTCGGCTGGTATCTTGCCCGTGAAGAAGAGCCAGTCGACCGCCTTGTTCAAGGCGAACTCGGCAGCCGAGCCCGCAAAGACGAGCAGTACCAACTCCGTGTCGCCCCAAATCTTTCTGACGATTGAGCCGCGCGCGACGAAATCCGACCTGAGCGGCGTCGCCGTCAGACTTCTCACCTCAGAGTTGCTGTCGTTAGTCACCCGCGGTCTTCCTTTCCAAAACGCCGAAGTCCCGACCCCACGCCCATGACCGATACTTCCTGCGCGTGAGCGAACATGGCCGCCGTCGGGCGGGGCGATGCGGTTGACGCCTTCGGCCCTGAGCCGGTGCGTTTCCTCAATGCTCGCGTGGCCTCGGCGAGAATAGTAGCGCAGAGGAGATTCCTTCAACAGAGCCGCGCTGAGGTAATGGCTGCGTCGGTGCGGCGTCGGCCCCGGCGTGGAGGGCGGTCTTGGCTGAGCCCCGCCGGGTTTACACCGGCAGGCCGGAATGTGTCGCCGGGTAGCGATGGAGGGCTTCTATGATATATTGCGTGCCCGCAAGCGGGACGGAACTTCACCAGACAGGTTTCAAACCAAGCGGAACGGGCCGCACTCGGAAAGCCATATCCACACCGAGCCGATTCCCGCGTCGCTTTACTCTCAGGCCGATCACCGAACTCCCATTCGGAAGGAGAGCCCCTCATGGTGACTATCAACTCCAACCCCGACCCACAGGGCAACATCACCCAACTTGAGATTGACGCCGCCGGTCAGACCATGCACATCAGGGCCATCGGCCCCGGCTTCACTCAAGCAATCCTGACGGCTGACCTCGGCTCGCTCTTCTCTATAGAATTTTCCAGACACAGCCTCCAACCGCCGCCCCCGCCTCACCCGCAGGACGTGCCGAACTGGGCCTACTGGGGCGTGTACCGGTACGGCGCGGCCACGCCGACCCGCGTCGAGCCGGTTTCGGGGGGCGTCAGGCTCGTCTACGAACAGGTCGGTTACGCGCGCGATGTCACCGACAGGCCCGCCGACCTGCCCGCCTACGCGCGGAATCTCCCCGCCGCGACGCTCGATAAGATTCAGGTCGTAGCCACCATCACCCCCGCCATCCAGCCGCACAACGCGGGCCTGATTAACTTCGACTTCGAGCACACTTACCCGACTCAGTTCCGCTCTCACGACACCACGACCGCTTGGGAGTCGAGGGTCGTCTTCCCCCGGCTGCGTTTCAACCGGGACGCGGCGGCGGGCTTTCAGGTTCGAGTCGGGGCGTTGCAGTGCTCGGCGCTCTATAAGGTCGAGCAGGGGATCAACGCTCGCTACTTCATGCGCGGGCTCGCCTTCTACACGGACGACGACCACGGCCACTTCAAAGAGGCCCGGTACGAGCCTGACGCGGGGCTCGACGCCTTCGCCTTCCACGTCCTGAACCCCATCCACCTCAAAGACACGGCGGGCACTAAGTCTTACGTCCGGCCCGCCGGGTTCAAGCTCACGGGCGGCGACGAGTTCGGCTTCGGCGGTAACGTCATGGTCTATCGTCTCCGCGCCTTCTACGTGGTGGGCGTCTGCGACGACGTGCCCGTCGGCATCTACGAGGTGTTGAGCCAGTACCGGCAGTGGGTGAAGGCGCGTCGCCCGGCCTTCTACCGCAAGCACATCACGGCCCGCACGCCGGGCGCGCTCGACCAGATGGCCCCCTTTGCCATCACCACCAACTATGGCCCGGACGGCCCCATTGACCCGTCAGTCACGGACGCGAGGTTCCCCGACCTCCGGAAGTGGCTCGAACAGCACCCGGCCAAGCACGGAGAGCCGGACATGCCGGGCAACCGGCAGCCGTCGCTGCTGACGCTGCTCGGTCGCTTGCGCTCGAAGTTCAACGCGTGGAGCCTCTGGGAAAATCTCGGACAGGACGGCTCCCGCATCAGCTCCAGCCCCGCGGTCTCCTCGTGGGCGGCGGGACGGCTCGACGTGTTCGCGCGCGGCACCGACAACGCGCTGTGGCATAAGGCGTGGCAGGACGGCCAGTGGTACAACTGGGCCAATCTCGGCGGCGGCTTGTCGTCCGCGCCCGCCGCCGTCTCGTGGGGGCCGAACCGCATTGATGTCTTCGTTCAGGGAACCGACGCCGCTTTACACACGCGGGTTTGGGACGGGGCGAGATGGGTCAACTGGGCGAGCCTCGGCACGCCGACGGCGACAATCAAACTGGCGTCGGCCCCGGCTGCGGCCTCTTGGAGACCGCACCGCCTCGACGTGTTCGTGCGCGGCACCGATAACGCGCTGTGGCACAGGGCATGGGAGGACAGCCAGTGGCACGGCTGGGCGAACCTCGGCGGCGTCCTCACCTCCGCGCCCGCCGCCGTGTCCTGGGCGGCGAACCGCATTGATGTCTTCGTTCGCGGCACGGATTCCGCGCTCTACGTGAGGTCTTGGGACGGGACGAAATGGACGGCGTGGGTGAGACTCGGCACGCCGACGGCAACGATCAAACTGGCGTCAGCCCCGGCTGCGGCCTCCTGGGGCGAGCACCATTTGGAGGTCTATGTCAGAGGCACGGACAACTGCCTGTGGCGCAGGACGTGGAGCGCCGGATTCGACGGCGAGTGGGAAGGCGGCTGGAGCCCCTGGGAGTCTACCGGGCCAACCACGTTCAAGGACGACCCGGCGGCTGTGTGCTGGGGGACGAATCGCACCGACGTATTCGTGCGGGGCATGGACGACGCCCTGCAACACCGCTGGTCTGACGCCTTCGCGCGGCTCGAAGCGCAGGTCTGGTGCCAGTCGATGGCGCCGATGTACCGCTTCTACGGCAGCCCGCACTCGGCCAGCAGCGCCATCTCCGGCGACCCGTCCAAGTTCCGCCGGGCGATGGACGAACTGACGGCCAACGGTATTGACGTGAGCATCACCACCGACCCGCTCAACCCGATCATTGACCGCAAGCGCTTCTCGATGCACCTCGTCAAGAACGCCGCCGGGCAGTGGAAGGAGGCGGTGCCGCACCCGTTCCCTGCGGCCTACCGGGGCAAGACCTGCGCGGCCACCGACGTGACGATTGACGGCGTCAGGTTCAACCGCGTCTTTCTCGTGCGGCCCAACGGCACGCCCAAGC
>DASTQX010000053.1:0-1018 GCA_035761505.1 Pyrinomonadaceae bacterium | reverse complement strand
AGTCGATCTGGTTCGCGTCGATCAGGGCGGGGCCGATCGCGGCGGTGGCGGCGCGGGCCCTCGTCGCGCCGGCGCCCAGCGGGACGCTGAAGGCCACGATCAGCGCGCCGCTTCCCTTCAGGAAGTCCTTCCGGGAGTGGGGCTTCTCGATCATGCTGGTCATCTCTCCCCCTCTCCCTATGCCGCCGTCCGCGCAGCGCGCTTGACGGCCTTGAGGATTGCGTAGTGGGTCCCGCAGCGGCAGATGTTGGCGTTGAGCGCCTTCTTGATCTGCGCCTCGGTCGGACGCGGCGTCTTCTTCAGGAAGACGATCGACTGCATCACCATGCCGTTGATGCAGTAGCCGCACTGGGCGGCCCGCTCCGCGATGAACGCCTCGATGACGGGGTGCTTGTCCCCGAGGCCCTCGAGCGTCGTCACCTTCTTGCCGGCCATCGCCGACGCGGGGACGATGCACGAGCGTACGGCCTCGCCTTCGACGTGCACCGTGCAGGCCCCGCACTGCGAGAGCCCGCACCCGAAGCGCGGCCCCTGCAGGCCGAGCTCCTCGCGCAGGACCGTGAGCAGCTTCGTGTCCGGCGCGGACTGGACGGTGTGGCGCTTGCCGTTCACCGTCAACTTCACCGATGTGGCCATCTCTCCCCTTCCCCGACGACGACGGAGGACGCGCGTCGCCGAGGCGCCAGCGGCGGCGGGCGGCGCAGGACTGAGCCTACGCCTCCAGCCCGCTGGACTCAAGTCCCGAAACCCGGAAAGGTCACTTCACGACGAGGACGCCCTTCATCCCGGCAGCGGCGTGGCTCGGGAGCGTGCAGAGATACGGGTAGCGGCCGGCCTTCTTGAACGTGACCTTCAGCGTCCCCTTCTTGCCCGCGCCGAGGACGGCGCTCTTCTTGCCGCCGACCCTGAAGTCGTGCCCGATCGCGCCCCTGTTCGTCAGTGCGAAGGTGATGACCGCGTTCTTTCTCACCGTCTTCGGCACGACCGTGAACTTGAACTCCGTCATCCCGACGGCGAC
>DASTQX010000052.1:0-17893 GCA_035761505.1 Pyrinomonadaceae bacterium | reverse complement strand
CGGCTGACGCCTGAACTCAATTCTTGAGAATCGTCGCCGCGACCAGATGGAGGGGCGGCGAGCCGGGCGCGGGCGGCACGTCCACCCAACGGCTCGAAGGGGCGCGCCCGCCGACGCGCGTGTCGGTTTCGAGCATGAAGCCGGTCGCCGCGCAGCCGCGCGCAAGCGAGGGCGGCCAGAAACATCCGCGAAGTTTTACTCGTCACCTCCCTTCAACTCCCCTTCCGCGTCCGCGTCCGGCTCGGACAACTTCTCGCGCCTGACGCCGTGTGGATTGGTCGAGCGCTCGCCGCGCTTGCGCGTGGAGCGCCGTCGCGGGCGCGGGTTGCCTTCGTGGTCAACCGAGCGGATGGGTTGGAGGTCTTCGGCGTCGCCTTCGGGGTCAACCAATCGCGTCTCGACGTGCTCGTCGCCGATTGTCTCGTCGGTCATCACGGTCGGGTCAAACGTGCCGTGCGCGGCGTTGACCGGCGCGTCTTCGTTGAGACGTTCCGCGCTCGTCGCTTCGCCTTCCGCGCTCGCGCCCGCACCGGCGAGCGCGCGCTGGCGCGAGAAGTGCTCGACGATCTCCTCGGCGGTCTTGCGGCCCACGAAGGGCGAGAGGTCGGCGACCGTGGCCGTCGAGACGCGCTGAATCGAGCCGAGGTTGCGGAGCAGCCTGCTCTTGCGCTTCTCGCCGACGCCCGGTATCGCCGTCAACTCCGAGGTGAAGTCGCGCAGCTCGCGCCGCTTGCGGTGGTAAGTGACCGCCGCGCGGTGCGTCTCGTCACGAATCATCTGGATGAGGCGCAAGACGGGCGAGTGCGAGTCGAGATAGATGGGCGCGTGCTCGCGCCCCTTCACCAAGAGGTGCGAGACTTCGTTGTGGCGGCGCGGCGGCTTGACGACGCCGATAGCGGGCAGGGCTTCCAATCCTAACTCGCTGAGCGCGGCGGCGGCTGCGCCGAGTTGCGTCTTGCCGCCGTCAATCATCACGAGGTCGGGCAGAGGGTTTCCCTCTTCGAGCTGTCGGCGGTAACGCCTGAGAACGGCCTCACCCATCGAGGCCGGGTCGTTCGCGCCCTCGACCGTCTTGATGCGGAACTTGCGGTACTCGGCGCGGTTCATCTTGCCGTTCTCGCAGACGACCATCGCGGCGACGTTCTCCGAGCCGGAGATGTTCGACACGTCGAAAGACTCGATGCGCGCCGGGAAGCGCGGCAACTCAAGGAACTCCTGAAGCTCGTCGAGGACGCGCTCCATGTCGGGCTTCAGGACGCGGAAGCGCTGCTCGAAGGCAATCTGCGCGTTCTTGCGGACGAGTTCGATCATGTCGCGCTTCTCGCCGCGTCGCGGGTCGTGGATGCGGACGCGGCGACCTTTGCGCTGCGTCAGAGCCTTTTCCAGAATCTCCCTGTCCTCGAAGTCTTCGGGGACGTGAACCTCGCGCGGCACGTAGTCGGTCGAGTAGTACTGCGTGAGCACGTCGCTCAGGAAGGCCGAAGGGTCGAACGCGTCGTCGTCGGGCAAGTCCTCCCAGAAGAACTCGCGGCGGCCCACGATCTTGCCTTCGCGCATCGTGAAGAGTTGGAGCGCGAGGCGCGCGCCCTCGCGGTAGTAGGCGAAGATGTCCACGTCGAGGTCGGCGGAGGTCGCCATCTTCTGCTGCTCGGTGACGGCGAGGACGACTTTGCGCAGGTCGCGGTACTTGGCCGCCATCTCGAAGCGCATCTCCTCGGAAGCCTTCTCCATCCGCCCGCCGTACTCGTCGGCCAGCTCCTTGTTCTTGCCTTCGAGGAACATCCGCACGTCGCGCACGGCCTCGGCGTACTCGTCCGGCTTGCACAAGTCCTTCACGCACGGGCCGAGGCAACGCTTGATGTGATATTCGAGGCAGGGCCGGGGGAGCCGCCCGTCAATCTCGATGTCGCAGGTGCGGAGTTGAAACGTGCGGTTGATGAGGTCAATCGTGCGGCGCGCGAGCGAGGCCGGGAGATACGGGCCGAAGTAGAGCGCGCCGTCGCGCTGTATCCGACGCGTAATCATCACGCGCGGGAAGGGCTCGTTGATCGTGAGCTTGAGGTGCGGATACTGCTTGTCGTCTTTGAGCAGCACGTTGTAGCGCGGGCGGTGCTGCTTGATGAGGTTCGATTCGAGGACGAGCGCTTCGACTTCGTTGTCGGTGACGATGAATTCGAGGTCGCGGATGCGCCGCACCAGCTCGCGCGTCTTGCGGTCGTGCCCGCGCCCCGACTGGAAGTAGGAGCGCACGCGGTTCCGAAGGTTCTTCGCCTTCCCGACGTAGATGATCTTCCCGCCCTCGTCCTTGTGCAGATAGACGCCGGGGGCGGTCGGGAGGTTCTTGAGTTTCTCTTCGAGCGTCAACGCTTCATCACCTGCCGCTGCGGGCCGCGCTTTCGATGGAATCCGCGGATAGTTTAACGCACGGGGAATCAGCGCCGCGAGCGGCGGCGGGCGGGACTGATGCTCCGTGCGTCGTGTCGGCTGTTTTAGGGCGTCTGCGCCTTCGCCTCCGGCGTGAGGTTGAGGATGTAGGCGGTCTGGTTCGCGGTGAGGACGAAGAGGCGCTTGCCGTCGGGGCTGAACTGCGTGAGCGAGAGGGGGCCGGAGAAGGTGAACTGGTCGCGCCGCTCCATCGTCGAGAGGTCGTAGATGGTCAGTTGGCCGCTCTCGTTCTCGACGCTCAAAAGGTTTGAAGCCTTCGAGACCGCCGGGTGGTTGCCGAAGAATTTCCCCTTCTGCTCGCCGTCCTTGAGCGCGTAGAGGAGCACGCGGTTCTCGGTGTCGGCGATGACGAGCCACTCGCCCGCGACGAACACGTCGGCGATGCGGAAAGAGCCCTTGCCCGTCTCCACCAAAAGCTTGCCGGTCGTCCGGCCCGTCTGCGCGTCGAGCGTCTGGAGGTAATAGTCGCCCTCCTTCTCGCGCATCGCCGCGAGCCGCTGCGTGAGCGCCGAGTCACCCTTAATCTCGGCCTTCGCCGCGTCGGCCTTGACCGGCCATGTGAGGACGACCGAGCCCTGATGCTCGTCCACCCAGACGCCGGGCGCTTCCTTCGGGAAGGTCTGCATCCAGAGCTGCGAGCCCGTGCGCGCGTCGCGCACTTCGAGCGTCATGTTGGAAGAGAGGCTCCCGTCCTTGCCGTTGGCCTTGCGCGAGACGAGGTACTGCCCGTGCTGGCGCGAGGTGCTCTCGCCGGGCTTCGTCAGCTCCGTGATTTCGCGGTTCGAGGGATTGAGGCGCGCGATGACGCGCTCGGTCTCCTCGTACTTCGGGAAGTCGGCATAGGTGATGCCGTCGTCCGAGACGTGCGCGCCGCGGAAGCCGCGGATGTGGAGAACGCGCTCGCCTTTGGTCACGTCCCAGAGCGCGCCGCGCGTCCGCTCCGAGATGGCGAGCCACTTGAAGTCGGGCGAGACCGACGCCGCGCGCAGCCGTCCCAGAGGGTTGCGCGGCAGGACGACCTTCGAGACCAACTCCTTCTGCGCCGTGCGGTAGAGGGCCAGCTCGCCGTTGACGCGCTCGGAGACGAACACGTCGCCGTACACGTCAATCGCGGGCTGCTTGTTCGCCATGAAGATTTTCTTCGCCGCGATGTCCATCACGCCGACGGCGAACCCCTGCACGGGCCGGATGAGGATGTAGTCGCCGCGCGTCACCGAGTCCATCGAGCCGCCGAGCGGGAACTGCTCGATCACGTCGCCCTTGGGGAAGCTGACGATGGCCGACTTGCGGTAGTCCTCCGGGTTGACGCCGATCACGCGGTCGGGCGCGAGGAAGGCGAAGCGGCTCGAAAGGAGTTTCTTCAAAAGCCCTTTCGTCGAGACGCTGCTCTTGGCCGAGAGGTCGTAGATGACCGCCGACGCGTCCTCGCTGATGGTGTTCATGATGGTGATCGAGACGCTGCGCTGCCCGCCCGCGAAGTAGCGCCCGTCGGGCGAGAACTTCATCCCCACCCATTCGGGCGAGTCGAGCGCGTCGAGGTCGCCCCCGCCGTCGGCGATGTCGCGCAGGATTTTGAGGAAGACCATGCTGATGAGGTCGGAGAAATCGGGCTTGAAGAAGTTCTTCTTCTGGAAGAGCGCCGCGCCCGTCGCCACGTCGTAGAGCGTGAGGGCGAAGTTGCCTTCGAGGCAGGCGAGCGTCGCGCCGTCGGGCGAGAGCGCGCTCTGCATGCAGCCGTCTTTGACGTACATCTCGCGCGCGCCCTTGAGCTTCTGCTCGGCCACGCCCCACGTCTCGACGCGCAGCGCCGCGTTGTGCAGGATGACGTTCCGGGAGTCGGGCGTGAACTGCGCCGAGAGGGCTTCGGGCGCTTCGATGCGGAAGAGCGGCGCGAAGGGCTCGCGCGTCAGGACGTTGATTCCGGCGTCGTCCTGCGCGAGCACGTACTTGCCGTCGGGGCTGAAGCGCAGGCGCGTGATGTCGCCGCGCAGGGGCGGCTCAAGTTGCTTGCGGAAGGCTACGTCGTGCAGGGCTTCTTTGCGCCCCGCGCCGGTGTAGTTGACGACCGCCGCCTGCCACTTCTCGAACTCCCCGGCGGCGGTCGCGGCGCGCGGGGCGACGCACTCGGCGGGCAGCGCCGAGAGGTTCCGGAGAATCTCGCGCAGGCGTCGGGCTTCGGGCTTGGTCGTGCCGAAGAGGTCTGAGAACCAGCCGCCGGTCTTGCCGCCGGTCTCGGCGAGGCGATCCCAGAAGGAGGCGAAGGCTTGCGGGTCGTAGCCCGCGCGCGCCATCGCGTAGATGCCGACCTGATCGGCCTCGTACTGCTCGCGCTCGCCGTGCTTGTCGCCGCGCCTGAACGCGCCCGGCTTGCGCGCCTCGTTCTCGATAAGCTGGTTGTACTTCTCGAAGATGTCGCGGCGGTCGGTCACCTCTCGCACTCCGAGCACTTCGCGGAAGATGCGCGTCATGTCGGTGGCCGTCTGGCGCGAGGCGATGTGCCCCAACTCGTGCGCGAGCACCCCGGCCAACTCGTCCTCGGTGCGCGCGAAGGCGACGAGCTTGCGCGTCACGTAGATGCGCCCGCCCGGCAGCGCGAAGGCGTTGGCGTCCGGCAAGTCCACGAGGAAGAACTGGTAGCGCATCTCCGATTCGGGGAGTTGACCGGCGAGCGACGCGCCGACGCGCCGGAGGTAGCCCGTCATCTCGTCATCTTCGATAACGCGGTAGTTGCGCTGGACTTGCTCGGCGATGGCGTCGCCCAAGTCCATCTCCTGCCGGGGCGTGAAGATGTTCTGACCCTGAGTCGCAACCGTCACGGCGGGCGGCTGGCAGCGCGAGGGCTTCTGCGCCTGCGCTCCCTGCGCGTCGAGGGGGAGGGCCGCCGCCGCGCTGACCGAGAGGAGGAGCGCCGCTATCGTCATCATGCGGAGCGAGGGCACGCGTTCTGACTTCATAAGTTTTATCCTCAGGGCAAAAGGGGCGCGCCTGTGGCGGCAGCCGCGCGGAGGAGAGTCGGGCGACGGCCAGAGATGTTACCGGAGAGGCGTCCGGCCCGCAAACCGTTTCCGGCCCCCGCAGGGGCCGAGCGCCGCGCCGCGCTTCGGGTTAGAATACGGGTGCGGCGCGGCGCGCGTTTTGACCTCCGCCGAAACTTTGAACCGTCCCGTCCGTCGAGAACGCTTTTGAGATTCCCCTTCGACCTGCCCGCTGAGAGAGAGTTCGACGCCGTGGGCTTCGGCCTCAACGCCGTGGATCACTTGGTCGTCGTCCCGGCTTATCCGGAATACGACACGAAAGTCCGGCTCGTCGAGCACGCGCAGAGCGCGGGCGGGCAGACCGCTTCGGCGATGGTGGCCCTCAGGCGTCTGGGATTTCGGACGGCCTACGCGGGCCGCTTCGGGAGTGATGCGGAAGGAATCTTCGGCCTCGAAACTCTCAAGGCCGAAGGCGTGGACGTGAGCCGCGTCGAAGTCGTGGAGGGCTCGCGGACGCAGCTCGCCTTCATCATCATTGACGCGCGGACGGGCGAGCGGACGGTCATCTGGGACAGGGACGAGCGGCTCGCTTACACGCCCGCCGACGCGCCCGAAGGCTTCGCCGCGCGCGGGCGCGTCGTCCACATGGACGCGCACGACCCGCCCGCGTGCGCGCGCGTGGCGCGAGAGGCGCGCGCGGCGGGGACGGTCGTCTCGCTCGACATTGACAACATCTACGCCGGACTGGAAGAGCTTCTGCCGCTCGTTGACTTGCTCATCTCGTCGAAGGAGTTCCCGCGCCGCCTGACCGGCATTGACGACGAACGCGCGGCGCTGGTCGAGACGAAGGCGAGGCTCCGGCCCACGGCTCTCGTCGGCATGACGCTCGGCGAGCGCGGCGCGGTTCTTTATCACGAAGGCCGCTTCCTCGAAGCGGCGGCCTTCCGAGTCCCCGGCGGCTGCCGCGACACGACCGGCGCGGGCGACGCCTTCCACGCCGGATTCCTCTCCGGCCTCCTGCAAGGCGAAGAGATGGAAGCCTGCCTCACGACGGCCTGCGCCGTCGCCGCCCTCAAGTGCCGCTCCCTCGGCGCGCGCGCCGCGCTCCCGACCGCGCGCGAGTTGAATCAACTTCTCACGGCTGAAGGCGAGACATCTTAAAGAAGGAGCGCGCGTTCAAGAAGGAGCGCGCGGCGCTCTTGTTCCGAGCACTCTGAAGACTCTTTTTATCTTGCGAGGACTAATCAAAATGCGAATCTTCATCAGCGTTCTTTTCATGCTCATCGCCTTCGCGGGCGACGCACTTGCCGCCGCGCCGCGCCAGACGGACGAGCGCCGCTTCCTCGACGCGCGCACGGTGCCCGCCGAAGGACGCGCGCCGTCGGACTTCGTGCCGCGCGGGTGGAAGTTGGAAGAGGAAGTGAAAGGTGATTTGAACGGCGACCGCTTGGAGGACGCGGCGCTCCGGCTCGTCGAAGACCTGCCCGTCGAGACCGGCGGCGTGTGGAACGCGCGCCACCGCGCGCTCGTCATCCTGTTCGGCAGAGCGGCGGGCGGCTTCTCGCGCGCGGCGGTCGCTTCGCGCCTCCTCTCCTGCTCGACCTGCGCCGGGATGCTCGGCGACCCGGAGGGCGGCAACATCTCTCTCGAAATCAAAAGCGGCGTCCTCAACGTCTCGCAGCTCAGCGGCTCGCGCGAGGCCACCGACCTCACCCAGCGCTTCCGCCACGACCCGCGCAACGGTCGCTTCCTCCTCATCGGCGAGGACATCGAAACCCGCGACCGCGCCCTCGGCGACAGCGAATCACAAAGCACCAACTACCTCACCGGCGTCCGCGTCGTTAAGAAGTACCGCATCCGCCAGCGAGACGGCGAGCCCGTCCTCGTCTCCAACGTCCGCCGCAAAGTCAACGCGCCCCGCCGCTTCATCGAAGACGTGGACTACGAGCGTTAGCGCACGCTCGAACGACGAGCCTTCGCCCCGCTTATGAGATGACCTGGAACTTTGAGTTAAGAGGCGGCGCGAGCTAAGCGGCGCTAGTCCTCGTAGCCGTCCGGGTGCGCCTGCATCCACGCCCACGCCGACTGGACGATGGCGCGGAGGTCTTGGAAGCGGGGCGACCAGCCGAGTTCGCGGCGGATACGCTCGGAACTGGCGACGAGCACCGCCGGGTCGCCCGCGCGGCGCGGCGCGGTGCGCGTCTCGATCTCGCGGCCCGTGACCGCGCGCGCCACTTCGATGACTTCCTTGACGGTGTAGCCTTCGCCGCCGCAGCCGAGGTTGTAAATCGCGCTCCGCTCGTCGAGGACGGTGAGCGCGAGGACGTGCGCGCGGGCGAGGTCAACGACGTGAATGTAGTCGCGGACGCAGGAGCCGTCGCGCGTCGGGTAGTCGTCGCCGAAGACTTCGACGTGCGTGCGGCGGCCCGCGGCGGCTTGCAGCACGATGGGGATGAGGTGCGTTTCCGGGTCGTGGACTTCGCCGCAGAGACGCGTCGCGCCCGCCGCGTTGAAGTAGCGGAGCGAGACCGAGCGGATGCCGTAAGCCTGCTCGTACCACGGGAGCGCGTGCTCGAAGGCGAGTTTGGTCTGGCCGTAAGGGTTGGTCGGGACGGTCGGGTCTGTCTCTTCGATGGGCTGCTTCGCGGGCTCGCCGTAGGTCGCGGCGGTCGAGGAGAAGACGAGCCTTCGGACGCCCGCATCCCTCATCGCGTCGAGCAGCGAGAGCCCGGCGAGCACGTTGTTGCGGTAATACTTGGAAGGGTTCGTCACCGACTCGCCGACGAGCGAGGCCGCCGCCATGTGGATGACGGCCTCAGTCCCCTGCTCGCCGAACGCGCGCCGCAAGCGTTCGCCGTCGAGCAAGTCCGCCTCGACGAACCCTGCGCCCTCGACGACCGCCGCGCGGTGGCCTTTCGACAGATCGTCGTAGGCGACGACCTCGTGGCCGTCCCGCAAAAGCTCCTCCGTGACGACGCTCCCGATGTAACCCGCCCCGCCCGTGACCAGAACGCGCATCAAAGCCCCCCTCGTAAAATGTCTCGGTTGAAAATTCGTCCCGATGGTAGCACGAAGCAAGGATAAAGAATGAGGGATGAAGAAAGAACGGTTTTGAGATTTGAGATTTGAGATTTCAATCAGCAGCCCCTTCATCCTTCAACGCTTAACCCCTCATCCTTTCTCTTTCTGCGGTGTCGGGATTGGTGATATAAAGACCGGGCCGATTTTTCTACTCTCCGAACGCGAAGCGCGAAAGTTCAATGATGCATCTTTTCCGACGGCCTCTCTCCTTCGCTCTGGCCTGCGCGTTGGCGCTCGTCCCTCTGCTCTCGCACGCGGCGGCGCGGCAGCGGACGGCAGTTGACCTCCTCCTCTTTAACGGCAAAGTCTTCACCGCCGACGCGCGCGGGACGGTGGCCGAGGCGGTGGCGTTGAAGGGCAGCCGCATCGTCGCGGTCGGCACGACGCGCGACCTGCGCGCGCGCCACACGGCGGCGCGCGAGATTGACCTCCGGGGCCGACTCGTGACGCCCGGCTTCAACGACGCGCACATCCATTTCGCGGGCGGCGGCCTCTCGCTCCTGCGCGTGAATTTGAACGGCGCGCGGACGCTCGAAGAGGCGAAGCGGCGCGTGGCCGAGCGCGTCGCCGAGTCGAGGCCGGGGAGTTGGATTACGGGGCGCGGCTGGGATCACACGCTCTGGGGCGGGCAGTGGCCGACGCGCGCCGACCTCGACGCGGTCGCGCCGCGCAACCCGGTCTTCCTGCAACGCGTGGACGGCCACGTCAGTTGGGCCAACAGCCTCGCGCTCCAACAGGCGGGCATCACGCGCGACACGCAGGCTCCGGCGGGCGGCGAGATTCTGCACGACGCGCGGGGCGAGCCGACCGGGATTCTGAAGGAGACCGCCGCCGGGCTCGTCGGTCGCGTCGTGCCGCCGCCCGACGCGGCTGAAGCCCTGCAAGGCATCGAGCGCGCGCTGGCCGAGGCGCGGCGCTACGGGCTGACTTCGATTCAGGACAACTCCGGCTACGAGACGACGAAGATTTACCGCGAGCTTCTGAAGCAGGGGCGGCTCACGGTGCGCGTCGCCGAGTGGCAGAACTTCGAGGACTCGGTCGAGAAGCTGAAGGCGCAGCGCGCCGAGTTCGAGACGTTCAAGGACGACCCCCTCCGTCTTCGTTTGACCGCGCTCAAGGGCTACGTGGACGGCACGCTCGGCTCGCGCACCGCCGCCATGCTCGCGCCCTTCGCCGACGACCCCGCCAACAGCGGCATCCCTCGCCGCCCGCCCGAAGAACTGACGCGCATGATCGTCGAGCGCGACGCCGCCGGATTTCAAATCGCGCTCCACGCCATCGGCGACCGGGCGAACCGCATGGCGCTCGACGGCTTCGCGGCGGCGAAGGAGTCGAAGGAGGCGCGGCGCAAAGAGCGAATCGCCGCCCCGAACCCGACGGACGAAGACTGGCTCGCGCGCTGCGGCGAGACGATACGGGTGAGCGTCAACGACAACCTCATCGAGCGGCCCTACCCCTGCCGCCACCGCATCGAGCACTCGCAGGTCGTCTCGCCCGCCGACTTCGCGCGCTTCCGCGACCTCGGCGTCGTCGCCTCGATGCAGCCCGCACACGCCATCTCGGACAAGCGCTGGGCGCAGGACAGGCTCGGAGAGTATCGCGTGCTCGGCGCTTACTCCTGGCACACGATGCGCTCTTTCGGCGTCCGCGTCCCGTTCGGCACGGACTGGCCGGTCGAGCCCATCAGCCCTTACCTCGGACTCTACGCGGCGGTCACGCGCCAGAGCACCGAAGGCGACCCGGCGGGCGGCTGGTGGCCGCAGGAGCGGCTCTCGATTGAAGACGCCATCCGCTGCTACACCGCCGAGAGCGCCTACGCCTCTTTCGACGAGAAGGAGAAGGGGCAGATCGCCGTCGGGATGCTCGCCGACCTCGTCGTCCACACGCGCGACCTCCTGACCATCAAGCCCGAAGAGATTTTGCAGACCGAGGCCGCGATGACCATCTTCGACGGGCGCGTCATCTACGAACGAGAGAAATGAACGATGAACTGAAAGACGAGTCTCTTTAGTTCATCGTTCATCGTTCCGCGTTCGTCGTTTCCGGAGTTGCTTATGCCGACGTGGGTGAAAGTTCTTCTCATCGTGGTCGTGATTCTCGCGCTGTTGTCGCTGGCGGCGGCGGGGCTCGGCGTCTATCTCTGGCGGCAGCACGGGCGCGGGTTCGTCGAGAGCGCGCAGCAGACCGTCGCCGAGGGCAAAGAGTACGGCGCGCACACCGACTCGCAGGGCTGCCTCGACGAAAGCCTCGCGCGTCACGCGCGCGCGAGCGGCTTCGGCGAGATCATCAAGGTCAACGCCTTCCTCAGCGCGTGCCTCGACGCGAGCCGCCCCGCGCCCGGCTTCTGCGACGACGTGCCCCGCCAGCTCGAATTCATCAAGAGCGCGCAGTGGCAACAGCAGCAGTGCGAGAAGCACGGCCTCTCGATGGAGAAGCAGTGCGGCCAGCTCTTCTCGCAGGTGCAGAAGCATTGCGAGCTGCGCCACCCGTCTCGGAAGTAGGCGGCGCGGCGCGGACGGCGAGGGCGTTCTCCGTCGAACAAGACACACACGCACGCGCTAAGGGCACAACATGAGTCACAATCTCCGTCTCCGGCACGGCTTGCTTCTCGCCGCCATCGTCATCCTCTCTAACTTCTCGGCGCACTCCGAAGCGCTCGGCGCGTGGCGCGGGGCGGGCGACGTGAGGAGCGTCACGCGGCAGGCGGACGGCGTGGTGCTGACGCTGACGAGCGGCGCGCGCGTCGCCGTCACCTTCCACGACATCGAGGCGGTGCGCGTGCGCTTCGCCCCGCGCGGCGCGTTCGGGCGCGACTTCTCCTACGCCGTCGAGTCGAAAGACCGCAAGACCGTCAAGGCCGACATCGCCGAGACGCGCGAAGCGATTCGAATCTCCTCCCTGAACGGGACGACCGTCGTCATTCAACGCCGTCCCTTCCTCGTCAGTGTGCTCGACCAAGAAGGGCGCGTCGTCGTCGAAGACGACCCGGCGAGGCCGACCTCCTTCGACCCGGAGACGGGCGCGGTCGAAACGTCGAAGCGGCGCGTCGAGTGGGAGACTTACTACGGCTTCGGCGAGAAGGCGATGCCGATGTCGCGCCACGCGCAGCAGTTGGTGATGTGGAACACGGACACCTACGGCTACCCGCGCGGGCTCGACCCCATCTATCAATCAATCGGCTTCTTCATCGCGCTCCGCAAGGCTGCTGATAAAGGGCTCGCCTACGGCCTCTTCTTCGACAACACTTCGCGCTCCTACTTCGACATGGGGAAGACGCGGCCTGAGAGCTACACGTTCGGCGCGGCGGGCGGCGAGCTGAACTACTACGTCTTCACGGGCGGGAAAGAGCGCACGCCGAAGAAGGCGCTCGGCGACTACACGCACCTCACGGGCCGGACGCCGCTTCCGCCCCTGTGGGCGCTCGGCAATCAACAGTCGCGCTGGTCTTACTTCCCCGAAGCGCGCGTCCGCGAAATCGCCCGCCGCTTCCGCGAGACGCGCATCCCGGCTGATGTCATCTATCTCGACATTGATTACATGGACGGCTACCGCGTCTTCACTTGGGACAAGACGCGCTTCCCCGACCCGCCCAAGCTCATCTCCGATTTAAGGGCCGAAGGCTTCCGCACCGTCCTCATCATTGATCCCGGCATCAAGGTTGACGAGAAATACTCGGTCTATACCGAAGGCCGCGCGCTCGGCCACTTCACGAAGACCGCGACGGGCGAGGAACTACACGCGACCGTCTGGCCCGGCGTCTGCGCCTTCCCTGACTTCACCTCGTCGGCTTCGCGCGAGTGGTTCGGCTCGCTCTACAAAAAGCATCTGGACGAAGGCATCGCCGGGTTCTGGAACGACATGAACGAGCCCGGCGTCTTTCTCTCCGAGCAGACGCCGAAGCCCGACGTGTATCACCACCCGATGAAGACCTTCCCTCTGACGGCGCGGCACGCGGGCGATGGCGAGCCCGACACGCACGCCCGCTACCACAACGTCTACGGGATGCAGATGGCGCGCTCCACGTTCGAGGGCTTGCGCCGCTTGCGGCCCGACGAGCGCCCCTTCGTTTTGACGCGCGCGGGTTATGCCGGAGTGCAACGCTTCTCGGCGGTCTGGACGGGCGATAACGTCGCCTCTTGGGATCACCTGCGGCTCTCGATACCGATGCTCACGAACCTCGGCGTCTCCGGCGTCGCGCTCGTCGGCGCGGACGTGGGCGGCTTCTCCGAAGACCCTTCGCCCGAACTCTACGCCCGCTGGTTGCAGGCCGCCGTGCTCACCCCTTTCCTGCGCTCGCACTCCGAGTTCGCCTCCAAACCACACGAGCCCTACTCCTTCGGCGCGCAGTTCACAGACATCAACCGTGCCTCGATTGAGTTGCGCTACCGCCTGCTTCCCTACCTCTACACGCTCTTCCGCGAGCACACCGAGACGGGCGCGCCCGTCATGCGCCCGCTCTGGTTCGAGTACCCCTCGGACGAGCGCACCTACCTCGTCGAAGACCAGTACCTCGTCGGTCGAGACCTCCTCGTCGCGCCCGTCGTGACCGAAGCGAAGACCACGCGGCGCGTCTATTTCCCCAAAGGCGACGCGTGGGTTGATTGGTGGACGGGCAAAGTTTACGAGGGCGGCAAGGACTTCGAGGTCGAAGCGCCCTTGAACCGCCTTCCGCTCTTCGCCCGCGCCGGGGCGACGATTCCCGTGCAGCCCGTCGTCCAGCACACGGGCGAGATGTTGAAGACGCCGCTCACGCTCGTCGTCGCGCACGGCGGCGCTGCGGGCCGTGGCGAGAGCCGCATCTACGAGGACGCGGGCGAAGGCTACGAGTACTTGCGCGGCGCTTCGCGCACGCTGACCGCGACCGTGGAAGGCAACGTGATACGCCTCACGCGCGCGGGCTCCTACAACGTCTCGCGCCTCGTCGCCTCAATCGAATTCCTCGGCCTCGCGGCGGCCCCGCGCGAAGTCCGCGCCGCCGGGGCCGCCCTCCCCAACACCACCTTCGACGCCGCCACGGGCCGCCTCCTCGTCCCCCTCCCGCCGCAGGGCGCGGAGGAAGTTTCGCTGATTCCCTGAACGCGCGCGCAAGCATTGAGGAGACTTCCCATGAGCCGACACGCACTCGAACTCGACCGCCGCCGCTTCCTCTCCTCCGTCGGCAAGGGAGTCGGGTTAGCGGCGCTCTCATCGTCAACGGTCGCGGCGCTCCTGCGCGACGTTCACGCCGCCGCGCGGCGCGTCTCTCACCTCACGCCGGAAGAGGCGGCGCGCGACGAAGACTTCTGGTTCGAGATTCAGCAAGCCTTCTCCGTCACGCGAGGACTCGTGAACCTCAACAACGGCGGCGTCTCGCCCTCGCCGCGCATCGTCACCGAGGCGCTCGTCCGCTACGTCTGGCAGCAGGAGGACGCGACCGCTTATACGATGTGGCAAATCCTTGAGCCGCAATCAGAGACCATCCGCACGGGGCTCGCCGAACTCTTCGGCTGTGACCGCGAAGAGATCGCCATTACGCGCAACGCCTCCGAATCGCTCGAAGCGCTGCTCTTCGGCTTGGACTTTAAACCCGGAGACGAAATCCTCACGACGACCCAAGACTACCCGCGCATGCTCACCACGCTCCGCCAGCGCGAGCGGCGAGAGGGCTTGAAACTCAACCTCATCAAAATCCCCGTCCCGCCGAAGAACCTGAGCGAAATCACGTCGGCCTTCGAGTCCGCCGTCACGCCGCGCACGCGGCTTATCCTCGTCTCGCACATGATTAACTTGACGGGGCAGATTACGCCCGTCCGCGAAATCTGCGAGATGGCGCGGCGGCGCGGCGTCGAGACGATTGTTGACGGCGCGCACTCCTTCGCGCAGTTCGACTTCCGTCAAGCAGACCTTCAGTGCGACTACTTCGGCACGTCTCTGCACAAGTGGCTGCACGCGCCGAAGGGGACGGGCATGCTCTACGTCCGCCGAGATAAGATCGCGCGCCTCTGGCCGTTGATGGCGGCAGAGGCGAAACAGTCGGGCGACATTCGCAAGTTTGAGGAGACAGGCACGCGCTCCGCCGCCCCTCGCCTCGCCATCGGCGAAGCGCTCCTCTTCCACGAGGGCGTCGGCGCGCGCCGCAAGGAGGCCCGGCTGCGCCGCCTCTCGCGCTACTGGATGGAACAACTCAAAGACCTCCCGCGCGTCCGCTTCAACACCTCGCTCGACCCGCGCCAGTCCTGCGCCATCGCCAACGTCCACGTCGAAGGCACAGACCCCGTGGCGCTCGGCTCGCACCTCATGGGCGCGCACAAGATTTTCACCACGCCTATCGTCCACGAAGAGTTTCGCGGCCTCCGCATCACGCCCAACGTCTATACCACGCTCGGCGAACTCGACCGCTTCTGCGAAGTGATAAAGCGCGTCGCGTCGAAGGGGCTGCCCGCCGCTTAAATTTCGTCGGGGGCGCGGCGCGGCGGAAAAAACTTGCCAAAATCGCCGGGCCGCCTTATCCTTGCCTCACTCGCGAAAGCGAAAAGGTGGTAAACATGATCAGCATGCGATTCATTCGCCTTTTCAGGCTCTTCAGGCTCTCCTAGGCCAACCGCAAACGGTTCCTCCGTTTCTTCCTCTCATTTCCAAATTTTGGAAAGCGGTTATCCGACCATCAAACAGGTCGGGAAGGTGTGTGAATCAATGCCTCTTCATGGGATCGAAGTCCGCAATTTACAGAAATACTTCCACAAACGCCGCAAGCTCTTCCGCGCTCGCCCGGCAGTAGTCCACGCGCTGAAAGACATCACGTTCGAGGTGCGGTTGGGCGAAACCTACGGCCTTCTGGGGCCGAACGGGTCGGGCAAGTCCACGCTCATCCGCGTCCTCTCGACGCTGCTCGCGCCCGACGGCGGAGAGGTGCGCCTGCTCGGCCACCGCATCCCCGGCGAGGAACATCTCGTCCGGCAGAAGATCGGGCGCGTGAGCGTGGACGCGGCCTTCTACAAAAAACTGTCGGCGCGCGAAAACCTCCTCTACTCGGCTTACCTCTACGGCCTCGACGGGCGGAGCGCCGAGCGGCGCGCGATGGAGATACTCGAAGCGCTCGGCCTCGAACAGGAGAAGTTCACCGACCCGCTCGAAGAGATGAGCCGGGGGATGCAGCAGAAGGTCGCCATCACGCGCGCTCTGCTGGTCAACCCGCCGTTGCTGCTGCTGGACGAGCCGACCACGGGACTCGACCCGAAGAGCCGCCGCGACGTGCAGACCTTCCTCGAAGCTTTGCGCGCGGAGCACGGGACGACCATTCTTCTGACCTCGCACGACATGGCCGAGACCGAGCGGCTCTGTTCGCGCATCGGCTTCATCGCCAAAGGCGCGCTGATCGCCGAAGGGTCGGCGGACGAACTCAAGGCCAAGTCGAACGCCGAAACGCTCGACGACGCCTTCATCGCGCTCGCGGGCGAGTCTCTGGAAGAAGGCAAGGAGGGCGGCGGCAACAACGGCCACAAGCCTTTGAAGGACGACGGCGAGCAGGCGAAGGCGGCTGCGGCGGCGGCGGTCGCGGCGGCGAAGGACGAAGTGCGGAAGGAGGTTGGGAAGTAAGCGATGGAACAGATACTCAGGCAGACTTGGGCGTTCGTCTTCCGCGACATCAATCTGACGCGAAGGTACATGTCCTGGATCGTCGTCTTCACCTTCTACGCGATTGTGAACACGGCGACCATCGCGCTCATCGGCGTGGCGCTCGGCGACCGGAGGCTGACGCTGATGCTCATCCTCGGCGCGCTCCTCTGGAATTTTCTTTCGGTGCTCTTCAGCGAGATCGCCAACTCGATCACCTACGAGCGCTGGGAAGGGACTCTGGAATACACCTTCATGGCCCCCGTCTCGCGGCTCACGCATCTGGCGGGCGTGAGCCTCTACGTGACGATTTACAGCGTGGCGCGCACCGTCGTCATCACGGCGGGCGTGGCGCTCTTCGTGGACTTCGACCTGTCGCGCGCCAACCTCGGAGGGCTCTTCGTCGTCCTGTTGGTGAGCAGCCTCGCCTTCATCGGCCTCGGCTTGATGGCGGCGGCGCTGCCCGTGATGAGCCCCGAAAGGGGCGCGGAGGCGACGAACATTTTTCAGGGCGTGCTGCTGCTCGTCTCCGGCGTCTATTACCCTGTGGAAGTGCTGCCCGGCTGGTTGCAGCCCGTGGCCTACATCTCGCCCGCGACCTACGCCCTCTCGGCGAGCCGCAAGCTCATCGGCATCGGCGAGAGCGCGGCGGAGCCGGCGCAAGGCTCAGGCGTCCCGCTCTCGGCGGTGACTTACGAACTCGTCGTCCTGCTGTTGATGGGCGTCGTGATGATTCCTCTCGGCCTCTACGTCTTCGGCATCGTCGAGCGCTGGGCGAAGCGGACGGGCAAGCTGAAGAGAACCGGATAAAAGGAAGAAAGGGTTAAAAGGGGAAGAGGGTCAAAGGAAAGAGGGGAGCCGCCCCCTAATCCCTTCGACCCTCTTCCCCCTTTTACCCTCTTTCCTATTGAAACGCTTGCATCACCTCGTCGGCGTGCTGTTCGACGTTGACCTTGTCGAAGACCTTCTTGATCTTGCCTTCCTCGTCAATGAGGAAGGTCTTGCGGGCCACGCCCATGAAAGTCTTGTCGCCCCAGCGCTGCTCGCCATAGACGCCGTAGGCGTCGGAGACGGAGTGGTCGGTGTCCGCAAGGAGCGTGAAGGGCAGTTGGTACTTCGAGGCGAACGCCTGATGCGAGGCTTCGTCGTCGAGCGAGACGCCGAGCACCTTGATTCCCTTCTCCTCGTAGTCGGCGAAGGCGTCGCGGAACGAGCAAGCCTCCTTCGTGCACCCCGGCGTGTCGTCCTTCGGGTAGAAATAGAGCACGACCTTCTGGCCGCGCAAGTCGGACAGCTTAACTTCGTTGCCTTCGGCGTCGCGCGTCGTGAAATCCGGCGCGGCATCACCCTCTCTGAGCATCGGTTTGATTCCCCCTTCGGCTATTTTTTTTAACGGAGTCGGTGCGCCAGTATCTTACAACAGGCGCGCGCCGGAGGATGAGCGGCGGCGAGTCGAAGAGACGCCGAGTTCGTCTCAAGCGCCTTCGTCGGTGGCGGGCCGTGCGCCTTTGCCGGGGGCGGGTTTGCGGAAGGAGCGGAAGTGTTCGGGGAGCAGAGTCGTGATGTGGTAGGTGGCGACGCGCCCGTCGGCGAAGGTCTGGTAGAGGTTGAACTCCGGCAACTGTAAACAGCTCAGAGGCGACGCGGGGCCGTAGCCGGTGTCAATCCCGATGGCGTCGTGCGAGACGTAGATGCCGTGCCGACCGAGCCTGCCGAGCAGGGGCAGAAGCGGCGTCGGCGTGTGGCCGAAGACGCAGGGCTTGCCCCGGTAGTGCTTAAAAAAATCGGGGTTGCGCGAC
>DASTQX010000051.1:0-3413 GCA_035761505.1 Pyrinomonadaceae bacterium | reverse complement strand
ATGGTCGAAGCCTCGCGGCGCGCGTCCGCGTCCTCGATGCCGGCGGCGAGCTTGCGCGCGCGATCCCAGAGCTTGCGGCGCGCGGCCTCGGCGACGGCGCGCAGGCGCATCCCGAAGCGCTCGGCGCGGCTCACGGGGTCGGACATCTCCTTGACGAACTTTTCCAGAGGGTCGGACGGGTTCTTCGGTCTCACGTCCCCGGTCGGCATGTGCGCCGAGAGACGCTCGCGCCGCGCCTCTTCGATGCCGCCGCCGAGGACTTCCATGCGCTCGCGCACGGCGGGCGCATGCCGTGGCGCGTCGCGCTCGAAGAAGGGGAGCAGCCGACCGGCGGCGAAGTAGAGGGCCGAGGCTTCGTCGAGCGCCGCGCGCTCGTTCGCTTGCGGCGGCGCGGGCCGGAGCAGAAGCGCCGCCGCCAAGTCGAAGAACGCGCCGCGCAAGGCGGGCGGGACGCTTCGCCCCTCTGCTTCTTCCCGGTTCCCGCTCCACAGC
Organism: Pyrinomonadaceae bacterium; assembly: GCA_035761505.1. Lineage (GTDB taxonomy): Bacteria > Acidobacteriota > Blastocatellia > Pyrinomonadales > Pyrinomonadaceae > JAIVJM01. The sequence continues at coordinate 2,921 of DASTQX010000051.1, read as the reverse complement.
GGGTTGAGCTGGATCGAGGCGTCGCTGTTGACCGTGATGAAGAGGTGCGGCGAGACGACGTAGGACGAGAGGACGAGCACGTCGTTGGCGTCCGCCGAGGCGTCGGAAGCCATCCTCGACAGGAGCGCGCGGTAGAGCGCGTCGGCCTCGTTCGGGGCCGAGGGGCGGAGTTGAAGGAGGAAGCGGACGAACTCTCGCGCCGGGCCTTCGGCGACGAGCGGCAAGGCCAACCGCGCGGCCCGCACCGCGTCGCCGCGTCGCAGGAGGTCGAACGCGAGTCGGAGTCGCTGCGCGCCGCGAGGGCTCAGTGTGCGCTCGACATCCACGCGCGCGCTCGCGTTCTCGTTCGTCGCGCCCTCGCGCGTGCCGTTTCCGTCAGCGTCTCCTTCATCAACCGCCGACGGCTTCAACTCTCCGAGGAGCGTCTCGGCCAACCGCGCGTCGCGCCGCGCCAAGACTCCGAGCGTCTCGAAGCGCGCCCGCGTCGTCTCGGCGACCGTGGGCGCGCTTCCGTCCCTGCGTTGCGCGCGGACTTCCTCTTCGCGCCGCTTCGTGTCGGCGAGGTCGGCGGCGGTCGCGGCCTCCCACGCGCGGCGGAAGACGGAGCGCGCCGCCGTCTCGTCCGCCGGCCAGAGCGCGTCGGCGGCGAGCGACAGAACGTCGGCCCTGACTTCGAGGTCTTCGAGAGAGCGCGCGCCTTCGGCGACTTCGACCAGAGCCGCGACGGCCTGCCGCCGCTCGCGCCGCTCGCGCGCCTTCGCGTCGTCTTTGCGCGCGGGCTTCTGCTTCGGCTCCTTCGCGGGCGCGCGTGGCGCGGGCGTCTTGCGTGCGGGGCGCTCTCCGCCTTGCGCGTGCGCGGCGCACGGGGCGAGCAGGAACAGGCATGCGCCGCCGAAGAGCAGTGCAGCGAGAGGGCTTCGGGATGTGCGAGGCGCTGACTTCACGGCCTTAATCTTAAAACTCAGGACTGTTCCGCGTCGAAGAGTCCGGGGCGTAGGAGCGGCGACTGTGGCGGCAGCGCGAGGCCGAAGTGTTCGTAGGCAAGGCGCGTCGCCATCCGCCCGCGCGGCGTGCGGTTGAGGAAGCCGATTTGAATCAGGTACGGCTCGATAATCTCCTCGATGGAGTCCTTCTCCTCTTGAAGCGCCGCCGACATGTGATTCAGTCCGACCGGGCCGCCCTGATGCTGCTGGATAATCATCAGGAGCATCTTTCTGTCCATCTCGTCGAGGCCGAAGGTGTCAACCTCCATCCGGTTGAGCGCGCTGTCGGCGACCTCTTTCGTGATGCGCCCGTCGAACTCGACTTCGGCGTAGTCGCGCACGCGCCGGAGCAGCCGGTTGGCGATGCGTGGTGTGCCGCGCGCGCGCCGCGCAATCTCGCGCGCGCCGTCGCGCTCGATCTCCGTGCCGAGGATGTCGGCGGAGCGGCGGACGATTAACTCAAGCTCGTCGTAGGTGTAGAAGTTGAGATGGAAGACGATGCCGAAGCGACCGCGCAAGGGTGCGGTGATGAGCCCGGCCCGCGTCGTCGCGCCGACTAAAGTGAACTTCGGCAAATCGAGTTTGATGGAGCGCGCCGCCGTGCCCTGCCCGATCATGATGTCGAGCTGGTAGTCCTCCATCGCGGGATACAAGACTTCTTCGATGGCCGGGTTGAGGCGGTGTATCTCGTCAATGAAGAGCACGTCGCCCTCTTGGAGGTTGGTGAGGAGCGCGGCCAGATCGCCGGGCTTCTCGATGACCGGCCCGGCGGTCGAGCGTAGCTCGGCGCTCATCTCGTTGGCGACGATGTTGGCTAAGGTCGTCTTGCCGAGTCCCGGCGGCCCCGTGAGCAGAACGTGGTCGAGCGCCTCGCGGCGCTTCAGAGCGGCGCGGATGAAGACCGAAAGATTCTCGGTCGCCTTCTTCTGGCCGATGTACTCGCCGAGCCGCGTGGGCCGCAGCGAGAGCTCGAACTGCTTCTCGTCGTCCACGGCGTTCCCCTCGCGGACGCTGACGGGGTCGAGTTCAGACATAAGAGCCGGTGAATGGTCAATGGTGAATGGTCAATGGTGAAAGATAGGTTCTCTCCATTCACCATTGACCATTCACCAGCCTTCATCCTTTCGAGAGGTGTCGAAGGCTGCGGCGCAGGAGGAGTTCGACGGAGATGTCGCCGCCTTCGCTCATGGCCTGCGCGAGCGCCTTCTCGGCGGACGCCTTCTGGTAGCCGAGGTTGACGAGCGCCGAGAGCGTGTCTTCGCGCAGAACGTCTTCGCTCGGCGGGGCGGCGGCGGCCCCGGCGGCAATCTCTTCGTCGAGCGCGGGGTTGCTCAAGGCCGTCATCTTGTCGCGCAACTCGATGCAGAGCCGCTCGGCGGTCTTCTTGCCGACGCCGGGAATCGAGGTCAGGCGCGCGAGGTTGTTGGTGCGAATCGCCATGATGATCTCGTCGGCGCTCATGCCGGAGAGCATCGCAATGCCGGACTTCGGGCCGATGCCGCTCACCGAGATGAGCAGCATGAAGAGTTGGCGCTCGCGCTCGGTGCGGAAGCCGAAGAGGTGGAGCGCGTCTTCGCGGACGTGCGTGTAGATGCGGAGCTTGACCTGCGCGTCCACGTCCTCCATGCCGTAGAAGGTCGTGACGGGGATGGTCACTTCGTAGCCGACGCCGCCCACGTCGAGAATCACACTGGTCGCGTGCTTGGCGAGGAGTGTGCCGGACAGATGTGCAATCATTTTTCAGTGCCGACGGAAGAGAAAGGATTTCGGGAGCGTCTCTTGTTTCGAGAGCGATTTTAGATGAAGCGCCGGGCTTCGGCAACGCGCCGCGCGACTTCCTTCGACGGCCTCCGTGGCGTGTCGCGGGCGGGTGAAATAAGAGCGACCGGCGACGGCGACTGTGTAAAGTCGCCGTCGCCGGTCGCTGTTCGTCGAGCA
>DASTQX010000050.1:0-4921 GCA_035761505.1 Pyrinomonadaceae bacterium | reverse complement strand
CCTCCGAAGACGAGGCGCTGCACCCCGTCCGCTTCAACGAGAAGCCGTACCGGGGGCGGCTCGAAGTCTTCGCGAACACGAAGGGGCTGCTGACCGTCGTCAACGTCGTGCCGCTCGAAGAGTACGTGCGCGGCGTCGTCCCGAACGAGCTTTCGCCGGGCGGCTTCCCCGCGCTCGAAGCCCTGAAGGCGCAGGCCGTCGCCGCGCGCACCTACGCCGTCAGCCACCTCGGCCAGTTCCAGTCTCAAGGCTTCGACCTTCTGCCGACGACGCGCTCTCAAGTCTATGGCGGGCGCTCGACCGAGCACCCTCTGACCGACCGCGCCGTGGCCGAGACGCGGGGCCGCGTCGCCACCTTCGACGGCAGGCCCATCAACGCGCTCTACACCTCGACGTGCGGCGGCCACACCGAACATGCCGAGCACATCTTCGGCGGCGACGCGCCCGCCTACCTCCGCGCGCGCGAGTGCGCGCTCGAACACGGCGGCGGCTTCGTCGCCTCGAACATCCGCACCTCGCGCGAGTTGCCCGACATCAAAGCCGCCGAGCACTCTTCGAGCGCGCGCGACGCCGCGATCCTCGCCGCGCACGGTTTCAGCCTGCCCGCGAAACTCGAAGACGAATGGCTCGCCGAGCCCGTCGGCGTCGAAGAGGTGCGCGCGCTTCTGACGAAGGTCACGCAACTGACGCGGCAGGCAGCCGCGCCCGTCAACGCGGAGGCGACGCGGCCCGCCGGTTTCTGCACCGCCTTCGCTCAGGCGCTCGACGGCGAGAGCCGCCCCGGCGTGCTCCTGAACCGCGCCGACGTGGAGTACTACCTCTCTTTCCGCGACGCCGATTCCGTCCCCGAAAAGAACCGCGCCGATGTCGCCGCCTTCCTGCGCGAAGGCCACCTCACGCTGCTGCCCGACGCGACGCTCCGCGCGCGCCAGCCCTTGACGCGCGCCCGTGCCCTCAAACTTCTGGCCCGCACGCTCGAAGCGCGCGAACTGCTCCGCCTGCAAAAATCAACGGCAAGATTGACGACCGACGGCTCGCTCCTCGTGCGCGGCGCGGCGGGCAAGGGGGCGGATCGTTCTCTGAAGGTCGCGTCTTCCGCGTACCTCTTCCGCTCCTTCGGCGAGGCGTTCTTTCCCGTGCGCGAAATCAACCTCGTGGGCGGCGAGGCGGTCTCGTTCCACACGAACGCGTCGGGCGAGGTTGATTATCTCGAAGTCCGGCCCACGCAGAACGGCGCGGCCTCAGACCACACTTCGACGCTCTCCTTCTGGACTGAAACGCTGACGCCCTCGGCGGCCCTTTCGCGTCTCTCGCGCGCGGCGGCGGGCGTCGGCGAGATTCTGGACATGCGCGTCCTGAGCCGAGGCGCTTCGGGCCGCGTCCTCGACCTCGAAGTCGTCGGGACGAGGGGCACGGCGCACGTCCGAGGCGGGAGAATCCGCACGGCCCTCGGCCTTCGTGAGCAACTCTTCATCATCGAGCGCAGCTTCGACGAGTCGGGCCGCGTCAAGAGCTTCACGCTGCGCGGGCGCGGCTGGGGCCACGGCGTCGGCATGTGCCAAATCGGTGCTTACGGGCTGGCGCGCGCCGGGCTGAGCTATGAAAAGATTCTGAAGTCTTACTACACGGGCATCAGCCTGACGAAGATATATTGACTTTGAATCCTCCGATGCGTTTCTCGCGTGCACAACTGCTTGGCGCGTTGGCGCTGCTGGCGCTCATCTGGGCGGTCGTCGTCTTCCGCCTGCTCTCGCCCCCCGCGTGACTTCAGCGACTCAAACCGAAAGACCGATCATCGCCGTCGTCGGCCCCACGGCCTCCGGCAAGAGCGAGCTGGGCATCGCCCTCGCCCTGCGCGCGGGCGGCGAGATCGTCAACTGCGACTCGGTGCAGGTCTATCGCGAGATTGAAATCGCCACGGCCAAAGTCCCGCTCGCGGAGCGTCGAGGCGTGCCGCATCACCTGCTCGATTTCGTCCCGCCCGAAGTGAACTACACCGCCGGAGATTGGGCGCGCGACGCTTTGCGGACGATTGACGAGATCGAGGCGCGGGGCCGCACGGCCCTGCTCGTCGGCGGCTCCGGCTTCTACCTCCGCGCGCTGCGCGAGCCCTTCTTCGAGAGCCCGCCGACCGACGAAGAATTACGACAACGACTCGTCCGCATCCGCGAGCGTCGAGGGGCCGAGCATCTCCACCGCCTTCTTCGACGGCTCGACCCGCAGGCCGCCGAACGGATTCCGCCGCGCAACTGGTCGCGTGTCCAGCGCGCGCTCGAAGTCCGCTTGCAGACCGGCGAGGCTTACTCCGCGCAGCGCCACCGACGGCCCGCCGCGCCGCCGCACGCCGCGCGGCTCCGCGTCTTCGCCCTCAACCCGCCGCGCGCCGCGCTCTACGCGCGCATTGACGCGCGGGCCGAGGCGCACTTCCGCGCCGGGCTCATCGAAGAGGTTCGACACCTGCTCGTGCGGGGCGTGCCCGCCGCCTCCAACGCGCTCGGCGCGCACGGCTACCGCCGCGTCGTCGAATACCTGCGCGGCGAGCGGACTTTGGAGAGCGCCGTCGAGCAGACCCAACTCGACGTGCGCCACTACGCCAAGCGGCAGCTCACTTGGTTCCGCCGCGAGCCCGGCGTCGAATGGGTCGAGGGCTTCGGCGAAGACCCTTCGGCGCAGGAGACGGTTGCCGCGCGGCTTAATATTTAAAACCAAGACGAATCTTAAAAGCTTCTGGAAAAGTCCCGCGCAGGACGTTTTCAAACCACCTCTCAGGCGGGACGCCGCCCTCGGGATTCGTAAACTTTGAACCTTAAACTTTGAACTTTGAACTTAATGGGTGTAATCTGAAAGACCTAAATTCGATACCGGAACAGGCAGGGTCGGCTGTGGACACGAAATCAACTCCCCAGAACATTCAGGACGCGTTTTTGAACACGGTGCGCCGCGAGAAAGACACGGTCACAATCTACTTGATGAACGGCGCGAAGCTTTCGGGCCGCATCAAGAGCTTCGACAAGTTCTCCGTGCTGCTCGAATCGGGCGCGCAGGAGCAACTCATCTTCAAACACGCGATCTCGACCATCCTGCACGCGCGCCGCCAGACGGGCGAGCACCGACCGCCGCCGCCGTCGCACCACCACGCGGAACTGCCCTCGGAGTCCAACGCCGAACAGCCGACGGGGCGCTCCGAAGGCTGAACTCGTCCCCACCGCCCGCAGACCTCGCACGACGGAGACTGAATCACACTTGGCCTCAGCTTTTATCACCTTTGAAGGCATTGACGGGAGCGGCAAATCCACGCAACTGAGAATGCTCGCCAGCGAGTTGCGCCTCCGCGGCCACGAGGTCGTGACGACGCGCGAGCCCGGCGGCACGCCTCTGGGCAAACGCGTCCGCAAGCTCGTCCTCGACGCCGAGGAGCAGGTTGATCCGCTCGCCGAGCTTCTGCTCTACGCCGCCGACCGCGCGCAGCACGTCCGCCGCCTCGTCCGCCCCGCCTTAGACTCCGGCCACTTCGTCCTCTCCGACCGCTACGCCGACGCCACCGTCGCCTATCAGGGCGCGGGCCGGGGCTTCCCCGAAGAGCTGGTTTCCGAGGTCGTCGCGCTCGCCACCGGCGGGCTCATGCCCGACCTCACGCTGATCTTCGACCTCACGGTCGAAGAGAGCCGCCGCCGCGCCGAGCAGCGCTCGCTGAAAGGCGACAAGCAAGACCGCCTCGACGCCGAGGACGCCGCCTTCCACACGCGCGTCCGCGACGCGTACCTCCGCATCGCCGCCAGCGAGCCCGAACGCGTCCACGTCATAGACGCCGGCGGCTCCGTTCAGGAAACCCAGTCGCAGGTCATGAAACTCGTCCTGCCTTTCATCGAAGCAAAGGTCTGAAAGAGAGTCGGGGGTCAGAATTAAGTACCTGACTTTGGCCTCTGACTTCTAACTCCTTTACCTATGTTCGACAGTCTCATCGGTAACGAGCGCGCGAAAGAGAGCTTGCGGCGGATGCTGCGGCAGGGACGCGTGCCGGGCGGGCTGCTGTTCGCGGGCGACGAAGGTCTGGGGAAGAAGCTCTTCGCGCTTGAGCTGGCGCGCGCCCTCAACTGCACGGCCCGCGTCGGCGTCGAGGCGTGCGGCGTGTGTCCGGCCTGCACGCGCGCGGGAAAGTTTCAACTCCCCGCCGAGGACGACAAGGACGCCCACAAGAAAGTTATCTGGAGCGAGCACAAGGATGTCGGGCAGGTGATTCCCTACTCACGCAACATCCTCGTGGACGCGGTTCGTGACCTCGAATACGAGAGCAACTTCCGCCCGGCGGAGGGTGCAGCCCGCGTCTTCATCATCGAAGAGGCGGACAAGCTGAACGACGCGGCCTCGAACGCGCTCCTGAAGACGCTCGAAGAGCCGCCGCCCACGACGCACATCATCCTCGTCACCTCGCGCCCGTCGAGCCTTCTGCCGACCATCCGCTCGCGCTCGCAGGTCGTGCGCTTCGCCCCGCTCTCGTCGAAGGAGATCGAAGCCTTCATGGTCAAGAGCGGCCTCCGCTCCGGCGAAGAGGCGAAGCTCGCGGCGCAGCTCGCGGGCGGTCGTCCCGGCCAAGCCGTCGAGTTCAACGCGGACGCCTACCGCGCGCGGCGCGAATGGGCGCTCGGCATCGTCGAAGCCCTGACCGGCGTCGAAGCCGACCGCGCGCGCCTCCTCCGCGCCGCCGAAGAGTTGAGCGACGCCAAGAACAAAGAGGACTTCGAGCCCCGCCTCGACGTGCTGGAAACGCTCGTCCGCGACCTCTGGCTCTCGACGCTCAAGGCCGAAGGCGCGCTCCTCGTCAATCAAGATTTGCGCGAACGACTCGCGCGGCTCGGCGAGTTCCTGCCGCCGAAACGCCCCGCCCTCTGGCTCGCGCGCGTCGAAGAACTGCGCTCCCAAC
>DASTQX010000049.1:0-1142 GCA_035761505.1 Pyrinomonadaceae bacterium | reverse complement strand
CGAAGGCGAGGCCGTTGAGTTGAACTCAACGGCCTCGCCTTTCTCTTTCTAGAACAACTCTTACCGATGCTCGCGCTCGTCTTCGAGCTTGTCCATGCGCTTTTCCAAATCGTGCTGGGCGACGCGGACTTCTATCACGTCTCCCGCAAGCTCACTCATCTGTCGGTCGAGTTTGCGGAAGCCGCGCCGCATCTCGGTTTCCAAGCCGTCCAGTTTAGCAAGCACCTGCTCCCAAATCGGGCGCGTCTCTTGCAGCCTCCGGTCAACCTTGTCTTCGAGAGTCGTCAGCCGCCCGTCGAGGGAATCGAAACGGGCGTGGATGCCTTTCAAGTCGTCGCCGGGAAAGTTTCGTGTCGTCTCTTCGCTCATTATTCTTTCTCCGTTCTCGGATTATGAAGCGAGGGCGTGCTTCAATCAAGGCGGGCAGGGTGCGTCGAGGCTCGCGCGTCGGCGACACGCGCGGGGCTCGTTTAGTGGCGAGGCAGACTTCGCTTCACGCTGGGTAAGTAGTTTTCACTTGAGCGTGCCTTCCGGGACAGACCAGCGGTGCAGCTCGATCTTCAGGCGACCGGCGGCGACCGCCGGGTCTGTGTCGGTGAGCGTCTGCGCTTCGGCGATGGTGGGGACTTTGAAGATGAAGACGCCGCGGCGTTCGCCGTCGCCCTCGAAGGGGCCGGCGAGGACGAGTTTGCCCGCCTGCGCGAGCCGGTTGATGTTCGCCATGTGCCCCGCCTGAAGCTGCTTCGTCTCCGCGGTGACTTCCTTCGTCCACTTCGGGCCGCGCACGAGGACGCCGAAGACGTATTCCTTCATCGCCAGAGGCTTCTTCGGCGGCGTGATGTAGTTGCGCGCGGCGAACCATGAGAGGCCGTCCGGTTTGAGCATCCCTGACTTGACGGCGGGCGATTCGGCGACGGCGGCGAGCGCCTCGGCGAGCGTCTCGACCTTGAAGACCATGATCTCTTGCAGCCCGCCTTCCGCGCCCGCCACCGGCCCGCCGAGCGCCAGCCTCCCGCTCTCGACGAGGCCGTTGACGAACGCGCGGTGCTCATCGCGCAGGCGCGCGGCGTGGGCCTCGTCCGATGGCTTCCAATCCGCCGCTCGGTGCAGGAAGACCAACTGCATCCGGCCCATGTCGTACT
>DASTQX010000048.1:0-1683 GCA_035761505.1 Pyrinomonadaceae bacterium | reverse complement strand
AGTGCGGTGGGGAGCGAGCGGGGAGGTGGAGTTTCTGGGTCGGGTGGACGGGCAGGTCAAGGTGCGTGGATTCCGCATCGAGATGGGCGAAGTCGAGGCGGCGCTGGCGGAGTGCGAGGGGGTGCGGCAAGCGGTGGTCGTCGCGCGCGAGGAGGGCGACGGGGGGAGTCGCCGCTTGGTCGCATACGTGGTGGGCGACGAGGGGGCGGCGCCTACGCCCGCCGAACTGCGCGGGCACCTGCTGGGGCGGCTGCCGGAGTACATGGTGCCGTCGCAGTTCATGGCGCTCGACGCGCTGCCGTTGAGCGCGAACGGCAAAGTTGACCGCCGCGCGCTGCCGGAGCCGGAGCGGGTGGACGGCGGGAGGGAGTACGAAGCGCCGCGCGACCCGACCGAGGAGATAGTGGCGGGCCTGATGGCCGAGGTGCTGAAGGTCGGTCGGATGGGGATCAACGACGACTTTTTCGAGTCGGGCGGCCACTCGCTGCTCGCCACGCGAGTCGTGGCGCGGGTGCGCGAAGCCTTCGGCGTCGAGGTGCCGCTCCGCCAGATGTTCGAGACGCCGACGGTGGCCGGGCTGGCGGCGGCGCTCCGGCAGGCCGAAGGCGAACAAAGTGCGGGGCCGGTGATCGCGCGAACAGCACGCGACGAGGCGGCGCCGCTCTCCTTCGCGCAGCAGAGACTCTGGTTCCTCGACCAGTTGGAGCCGGGCAGTGTGGCCTACAACATGCCGACGGCGCTGCGGCTCACCGGGCGGCTCGACGTGCCGACCATGGAGCGGACTTTCGGCGAGATCGTGCGGCGCCACGAGGTCTTGCGCACCCGCTTCGTCGAAGTGGACGACTCGCCCGTGCAGGTCATCACGCCCGCCTCGGAGGTGTCGCTACCGCTGACCGACCTCGGCCACCTGGCGGAAGGCGAGCGCGAGGCCGAGGCGCAGCGGCTGACGCAAGAGGAGGCTCGCCGCCCCTTCGACTTGGCGGCGGGGCCTCTGTTGCGTGCGGCGTTACTGCGGCTGAGCGAAGAGGAGCACATCCTGCTGGTGACGATGCATCACATCGTCTCGGACGGGTGGTCAATGGGCGTGCTCGTGCGCGAGATGACGACTCTCTACAGTGCCTTCACTTCGGGAGAGGAGTCGCCGCTAGAGGAATTATCCATCCAGTATGCGGACTACGCGGCGTGGCAGCGCCAGTACTTGAGCGGCGAAGTGCTTGACGCACAACTCTCCTACTGGCGCACGCAGTTGGGCGGCGCTCCGGCGCTGTTGGAGTTGCCGACCGATCGGCCACGCCCGCCCGCCCAGACCTATCGCGGGGCGCGCCACTCCTTCACCATCCCGGCGGAACTGACGAGCCACCTCACAGCCCTCTCGCAGGAGGAGGGCTGCACGCTCTTCATGACGCTGCTGGCCGGATGGCAGGCGTTGCTCTCGCGCTACAGCAATCAGGAAGAAGTGGTCGTCGGGACTCCGATTGCGAACCGGACGCGGGTCGAGACCGAAGGGCTCATCGGCTTCTTCGTCAACACCCTGGCGCTTCGGACAGACCTCTCCGGAGAGCCTTCGTTCCGCGAGTTATTAGGGCGAGTGCGGGAAGTGACGCTGGGAGCCTACGCACATCAGGAGGTGCCGTTCGAGAGGTTGGTCGAGGAGTTGCAGCCGGAGCGGAGCCTGAGCCATCA
>DASTQX010000047.1:0-23498 GCA_035761505.1 Pyrinomonadaceae bacterium | reverse complement strand
CTTCGCTCTCTTAAACTGTGCGAGTTCGGAGCGGGGCTTTCCCCAAAAAACGCCCCGCTCCGAACCCGCGCCCCCGCCGCGTACCTCCCGTCATGTCCCGGCGAGAGGATGAGCGCGGCAAACCGAAAATCTCTCGGCCCCCGGAGCGAATTCCCTGTTTAAAATCGCTCCCCGGCCTGTCCGGCTCGGAGGGCGGCTTGTCTCTGCCTGGCAAGTCGCCCCCCGAACCTCTTGCCCCCGTTCGGCCTCTGCCGTCCCGACAACAACGTCCGCCGAGCGAGTGACACCTGAATCGTTCAAACCATGCACAGAAGATACAGGCAGCTGGTTGAGTAAAACTTGAGCCAAGAATATTTTTTTCGAGATTTTTTTGAGAGGCCGGAAGGGGCGTTGATTTTAAAAGACTTAGCGAGCGCCGGGGCCGAATAAAAAATTTTCGGGCGGAGGGTTTGTGAGGGCTTGCGCCACTCAAATTCTCCGCCCGAAATTCGCTCTTCCGAAAGCCGGAACGCCGCCTTAGTTATTGTTGGGCCCGTAGTTTCGCGATGGCCGAGAGGGCTTGCGCCAGTTCGGCGCGCGTGAAGTTGCCGCCCGGCTCGAAGGTCTCGTCCGACGAGACGAGTTGGCGCATGACGGCGACGTGGACGTAGCCGCGCCACTCGTCGGGGATGTCCGCGCCGTCGCGGAAGAACAACGTGGAGGTATTGGCGCTCGCCTCGGCCTCTGTTTGGAGTCCGGCGGCGCGGACGAGGACGATGGCGGCGACGAGTCGGCTGACGTTCCCGTCGGGCGAGAAAGCCCCGCCGCGCGCGACGCCGGGGAAGAGCGCCCCGCCCGGCGCGTGCTGCGCGCTCTCGACGAAGTTCATCGTCGTCGCGTCGCGCACGTCGGCGAAGCTCGGCTGCGCGGGCATGTACTGCGGGACGAGCCCGGCGGCGACCAGAGAGGCCGCGAGGTCGGCCCGCGTCAGAGGGGCCGTCGGGCGGAAGTAGCCGCCACGGTCGGGCCACATCGAGAAGGTGCGGACGGCCTGTTGAATGTTCGTGTCGAAGCCGCTCGCGTCGCGCAAGGTGGCGTGCTCGACGCGCGCCGTCTCGAAGACGCCCGCGAACGTCTGCGCCGTCAGGCCCAGGCCCAGCGTGTGCCGGACGCGCACGCGCCAAGTGCCCGCCGCCGGATTGTTCAAGAGCGTCCGCTCGCGCCTCCCCGTCAGCCCCGGCAGGTTGAGGTAGTTCGACTCGGCGCGCTTCACGCCCGCCGGGTCATAGACGGCGAGCGACAAATCGTTCACGCTCAGCACCGGCCCCCAAGCGATCTGCGCCGAGGCCATCACGGCGTCAGCCGGGACTTGGACGCGGAACTCGTGCTGGCCGCCCGGCGACACCGTGGCGTTAAGGAACTGCGCGGGCTCTTTGACGAAGCGCACCTGCTCGCGGTTGAGGACGGCGCGGAAGAGCCCGATCTGTCTTTCGGGGAAGGCGGCTTCGAGCACCGCCGCGTAAGTGTTCAGCGCGCCCGCGCCGACCTCGTGCTGGTAATAAGGCGGGAGCGGCGTCGCCGTCCGTTGCAGGATGTCTCGCACCTCGGCGGGCGTCAGGCTCGGATTAGCTTCGAGCATCAGCGCGATGGTTCCCGCGACCTGCGGCGCGCTGAAACTCGTCCCGCTCCCCGTCGTGTAGTAAGGCAGTTCGGCGAGCGAGAGCAGCTTCCCGTCCGTGCCGCTCAGGAGCCCGTTGAGGCCCGTCAGGCTCACGCCGCCCGCGCGCAGAGAAACGATCTCCGTCCCGGCGGCGACGAGCGTCGGGCGATAGTTGCGGCTGCCGAAGTCGCCGCGCGAGGAGAAGTCGGCGAGGCGTCCGCGCGCGTCGAGCGCGCCGACCGAGATGACCCACGGGGCCGCCGCGTAAGGGTTCAGAGAGTGGAGTCCGGGGCCGGAATTGCCCGCCGAGAAGACGACGTTGACGCCTTGCTCGGTGAGCAGGCGCGTGGCGACGTTAACCGGGTCGCTGGGGTCGTAGAGCGCGTTGGCCGAGAAGCTGCAATTAAGGACGCGGACGCCGAGTTCCTGATGCCGCGCGAGAAGATAGTCGAAGCCCGCCAGCACGTTGAAGAGCGAGGCGTCGCCCGCGCTCAAGCCGACGAGCCGCGACTTCGGCGCGTAGCCTTTGAACTTGCCGCCGGAGCGCGCGCCACTCCCGGCGATGACGCCGCTCACGAAAGTCCCGTGGCCGCCAGCGAGGTCGGTGTTGTTTAAGCCCTCGACGTTCGTCGGCGCGACGAAGCCGAGCGGGTTCAAGCCTTGCAGGTCAACGAGCTTGACGTTGCGGACGACGCGGCCCGCGAGGTCGGCGTGCGTCGCGTCAATGCCGGTGTCGAGCACGGCGACGCCGACGCCGTTACCTTCGAGCGGCATCCCGCCACGGAACGCGAGCAGGTCTGAGTCCTCCCGCATCCTCGTCAGGCCGGACTTCTCGCGGCTCTCGTCGGCTTTCCACTGCAAGGTGCGCTGCCCGTAGATGGAGCGCACGGCGGGCAGGTCGCCGATCTCGTCAATCTGTCTCTTCGTGGCCGTCAGCGCCACCATCGGCAGCGCGCGGTATCGAGTCCCGCCGAGCACGCCTGCGGCCTTTAAGTCGTTGATGTCGGCGTCGGTCACGGGGCGGTGATAGACGACGACGGCGTTGACGTTGCTGTCGTCGGTCAGCGCGTCGAGTTCGAGCGCGAGCAGTGGATCAAAACTCTGAAGACCGCCGCCGCCTTCGGTCGGGCCGTCGCCGTCCACGCCCGTCATCGTCAGGCCGTCAAGACTGACGCCCTTCAAATCGTCCACGCCCGTCATTGTGAGGCCGTCAACGCCGGTCATCGTCAAGCCGTCAACGCCCGTCATCGTCAAGCCGTTCGCCGGCGCGGAGAAGAGCACGCCGTCCGTCCCCGTCGCGATGACCTGCGCGGCGCTGTTGAGGCGGATGCTGTCAACGCCCGTCATCGTCAAGCCGTCCACGCCGGTCATCGTGAGGCCGTCTTCGCCGACCCGCTGGAGGCCGTCGACGCCGGTCATCGTGAGGCCGTTCATGCCGGTCATCGAGAGGCCGTCGGCCTGCCGGATGATGACGGAGTTGACCTGCCACGTCGTCCCGTCCACGCCGGTCATCGTGAGGCCGTCCACGCCGGTCATCGTGAGGCCGTCGGCGAAGGCCATCGTCGCGCCGTCGGCGTGCGGCGCGGTGTAGATGTTCGCGCCCGTGTAGGTCACGCCGTCCACGCCCGTCAGCACCAGACCGTTCGTGCCGTAAGCGGTCGCGCCGTCGGAGCCGGTGCCGAAGATGCCGTTGACGCCCAAACCGAGGAGGCCGTCAACACCCGTCAGCACGAGCCCCTCCGTGTTCTCGTAGTAGATGCCGTCCACGCCCGTCAGCACGAGCCCCTGCGTCCCCTGCACGCGGATTCCGGCCAGCGCCGGAAGCGTCGTGAGCAAGAGCGCGAGCGACAGGCAGAGAGCCTGTTGGAGACGGCGGAGGGTGTGGTGGTGCTTCATCTTCAGGGCGTTTGAAATTTGAATGGGTAGAGTTCCAGACGTTGGGCAGGGCCTGTGTCGGGAACAGGTTACTGCGAGGATTGTTGGACTTCGTCCAACCCTCAACTTGTAACTCAGACCTTCCAACACTTGTGTTGTGGAAGTGTTGTATTTTTCTTCTCGCTCGGTTGCCCGCGCGAGGTCGCTAAATCCTAGCCGACTAACTGTTTGAAGACTTTACGTGTTTCCGGCGCGGGCTCGACGCCGAGTTCCTTGCGGAGCAATTTCCGCAGCGCCTCGTACTGCTCGCGCGCGGCCACGCGGTTGCCTTGCGCGGCGTGCGCGCGCATCACGGTGCAGTGCACGTCCTCGCGGAAGGGGTCTTCGCGCAGGATGCGCTGCGCGAGTTGGAGTGCGCGCGACCAGTCATCCGACTTTTGCGCCGCCGAGGCGAGGATTTCCAGCAGCCGCAGGTATTGCTCGCGGTAGTAAGAGCGCTGCTCCTCGGCCCACTCGTCGTAGCTGCCCGACATGAACTCGCCGCGATAGAGCGCGACCGCTTCTTCGTAGGAGCGGACGAAGCTCGCCTCGTCGCGCGAGCGGCGCGCGGTGTCGCCTTCGGCGACGAGACGGTCAAACTCTTCGGTGTCAATCCGGTAAGAGAACTCCGGGTTGAGGTGGTAGTCGCCGTCCCGGTAGAGCAGGAAGTTCTGCTTCAACGGCTGGTTACTGTTGAGCGCCTTGCGGATGTGCGAGATGGTCGGGTGGAAGTTCTTCTCGACGGCGGCGAAGTCGGCCTCGCCCCAGAAGGTGTCGCTGATGGTGTCCTTCGAGACGCGGCGGTGGCGGCGCGAGGCGATAAAGCAGAGGATGTCGCGCGAGCGCCGCGTGACCCACGCGTCCGCCGCGAAGGGGCGCGAGGGGTCGCGGAAAATCTCGACCGCGCCGAGCATGTTGATGGTCAAATCGGCGGCGGGCTGCGCGACGATGACGACCGAAAGGGGCCGCGCCTCCGTCGTCGAACTCAGAGACCGCGCCGCGAGGTCTGACGGCAACTGCTCGCGCAAGTCGGCGGGCAGAAGCTCGGCGGCCTCCGCCTGCGCGAAGAGCTGCGGGTACTGCGCGACGACGCGTTGGAGCCAGTATTCGTAGTCGTAGCGCGCCGCCAAATCGAGCGCGCGCCGCAGGTGCCCGACGCTCGACTGTTCCTCGCCCGCCGCCTGTTCGCAGAGCGCGAGGAGGACGCACGCCTGCGCCTCGTTGTAGTAGAGCCCCTGCGCGCGGAAGTAGGAAAGAGCCGCGTCGAGGTCTCGGCGCGCCTCTTCGGCGCGGCCTTGCGCGAGCAGCACGCGCCCGCGCGCGAGCACCGTGCGCTGGCGGCCCATCTCGTCGCGCGCGCGCGCCTCGATGAGGCGGTCGAGCAGGGAGCGCGCCTCCGTCAAGTCTCCCATCTGAAGCGCCAGCAGGCCGCGTTCTTCCAGAAGCTCGGTGCGCGTCGGGTCAATCCCGGCTTCGTCGTAGGCGCGGGCGGCGCGCTCGTAGAACTCGACGGCGTGCGCGAGGTCGTTCTGCTGGCGGTAGAGGTTGCCGTAGCACTCGAAAATCTCGCCGCGCAGGCCCATGAGGTTGAAGAGCTGGCAGATTTCCAGAGCGCGGTCGAGGTGCTGCTCGCAGGCGGCGAAGTCGCCCATGTGCCAGTAACAGCGCGCGAGGTTGAGATGCCCCGCCGACTCCTGCGGGACGGGCGGCGCGGTGGCCGACCCGTCAGGCGCGTGCTCGTCGCGCGTCATGCGGCGCAGCCAGCGCAGCGCCTCGCCGAAGTCGCCGCGAATCCCGGCGGGCATCCCCAAGTTGTGCGAGATGAGCCGCGCGTAGTAGCGGTCGCCGCGCTCCTCAGCCGATTGGAGCGCGGCGCGGAACTCTCTTTCGGCCTCAGTCCATTGACCGAGTGCGACGAGGCACAGGCCGCGCGTGTTCCCGCACTTCGTCCGCACGACGGAGTGTTCGTCGGTCAGGGCGGCGGCGCGGTCGAGGTAGGAGAAGGCCGTCTCGCACTCGCCGCGCCGCCGCGCGATGGTGGCGAGCGAGTGCAGCGCCTCGGCCTCGCCCTCGCGGTCGCCCTGCTCGTGCAGGAGCGCCGCCGCGCGATGGAATAAGCCTTGCGCCGCGTCGTACTCGTCCTTCAGGCGCGCGACTTCGGCGCGGTGCGCGAGCGCGCGCGGGTGCGCTTCCAGAGCCGAGACCGGCAGCGCGTCGGCGAAGGCGGCGAGCGAGGCCAGAGCACCGGCGCTGATCCACGCGTCGCCGCGCGCGGCGATGGTGCGGGCGGCGCGGTCGAAGTCTTCGGCGGCGATGAGATGATGTATCGCCTGCTCCCACTGCTCACGCGCGAGGAAGTGGTCGGCGATGCGCGAGTGTTCGGCGGCCACTCCGGCGCGTCCGGCCTCGATGCGCAGGCGACGTTGAAGGAAGCTGCGGAAGAGGGGGTGGAGGCGGTACTCTTCGCCGCGCCCGTCCGAGGCGAGCGAGATGAAGACGTTGCGGCGGACGAGCGTTTGCAGCATCGAGGTGTTATGCGCCGCGGGGAAGAGGCGGCTGCACGTTTCGGGCTCGACGCGTTCGAGCAGGGAGACTCGGAGGAGGAAGCCGCGCACGTCTTCCGGCTCGTCGGCGAAGACCTCTTCGGCGAAGTAGTCGAAGATGTCGCGCTCGCTCTGGCGGAGGATTTCCACGAGGTCGGGCGCGGAGGCCGCCGCGCCGCCTTCGGGCAGGCCGCGCGCGAGCGCCTGCCTCTGCGCCACCTGCCGGATGAGTTGCAGCGCCGTGATCCAACCGTGCGTCCGCTCGCGGTACTCGGCGAGTTGTTCGGGCGTCAGCTCCAAGTCGAAGACCTTGCGGAACAGCTCGCGCGTCTCCTCGTCGGTGAAGAGAAGCTCCTGCCGGTCAATGACGGCGAGGCTCGCCTGCGTCCTCATCCGCGAGAGCGCGAGCGGCGGCATGTCGCGCGAGACGATGACGACGTGCATCACGTCCGGCAGGTACGAGAGCAGGCGATCCACGACGCGGTGGACGGGCGTGTCGGTTCCGAGGTGATGATAGTCGTCGAGGACGAGAATGAACTGCTGCTCCACGCGGTCGAGCACTTCGTTTAAGAGCACGTCCACGGCCCGCTCCGGCGCTTGCGCCAGCTCCTTCGCCGACTCTTTGAGGTAGGCGAAGGTCGCTTCGCCGAAGCCGGGGATGAGTTGCTTGATGCCGTGCGTGACGTAGCCGAGGAAGACGAGCGGGTCAGAGTCGGTGTGGTCGAGTTGATACCAGACGAAGCCCCGGTCACGCGTGCGGATGAAGTCGGCGACGAGCGTGGTCTTGCCCGAACCGGCGGGCGCGGTGACGAGCGTGACGGCGTGCGCGAGGTTCTGTTGGAGTCGCTCCGAGAGTCTTGGGCGCGGCAGAAGCGAGGGCGCGGGGCGCGGCGGCAGAAGCTTCGTCCGCAGGAAGAAGGTCGGCAGTTGGCCGGTCGTGCCGGGGGGCGGCGCGAGCGGCTTCGTGTCGTGCGGACTTCCTGCCTGACGATGGGGTATGTTCGTCATCGGGGTTCGGAGCGGCGCTCTGTTTTAAGTTCGGTCGGCGGAAACTCTGCGGGGACTTCCCCGCCCGGACTGTTGTTCGGCGTGGCCGCTACATTAGCGTAAGCGGGCACGATTTTGCGAGGACTGGGGCGAGGCCGCGCGCCCTTCAGGCCGTGCCGAGCGAGGACTTGTGGAAGCCTTTGACGAGGCGCAGGGAGTTGCGCGCCGAGGCGCGTCCCTCGCGCGCGGCGGCGAGCCGTTGCGCTTCGGCGCAGACGCTCGCGGCGCGGGCCTGCGCGTCGAGCGTGGCGGCGCGACCGCGCGTGCGGATAAGCGCCTCTTCGGCGTGCGCGGGGTCGAGGCCGTAACTGCCGAAGAGCTTGCGCGCCTCGGCGAGCGTGAAGGCGAGCGCCGCCTCGTCCACGACGCACAAGGTCTGCTTCGAGCGCATCCGCCAGAGCGGCGTCGGCGGCAAGCTCCGCCCGATTAGTTGGACGTGCACCTCCGGCGGCAGAAGCGGCAGCAGGCGGCGGAAGAAAGGAACCATCCACTCGGCGTCATAGACGAGATGAAGGTCATCCACGACAATCAAAAGCGGCTCGGCGGATTCGAGTAGCTCATAGACGAAGTATTCGACGAGGAGCGGCACGTCGCCTTCCACGAGTTGCCCGCCGACGCGCTCCAACGTCTTCTGCCCGAAGCCGGGCCGCTCGGCGGCGACGCACGCGCAGAGGTACTGGAAGAAGACGGCCAGCTCGGAGTCGGGCGCGTCGAGCTTGTACCATGCGACGCGGCGTCCGGCGCGGCGCGCGAAGTCGGTGGCGAGCATCGTCTTCCCCGAACCGGCGCGACCGTGGATGATGGTCGAGTTGCAACCGGCGAGGCTCTCTCGGAGCGTCGAGAAGAGGCGCTCGCGCGCGACGCGCGGCAGTTCCGAAGGGGGGTTAATCTTGTCCGAGATGAATTGCGACATTGTGAGTCTCTCTGTTCCTCGCACAGGTGAGGCGCGTCAAAAGCCTCTCTCCGGGGCCGTCCACTCGACTTGTCCGAGGCGCGGGGCCGGAATCTTTTTTCAGCCCCGAACCTGTGCCGAATTTAGAAGAAGTGACTTGAGGAATCCTTGAGATGTTGAACGCGGGGCGCTCGGCGCGGGGCCGAACCGCCGATTTTTAAGGATTTCGGGCCGATTCGCGCGGCGAAAAAGGTTCGCGCGGGCGGCGAAAATTCCCTATCCCGGCGCGCGCCGTTCTGATAAAGTTCGCCCCGTCTCACGGTCTTCAGTCTCGAACCTCCCGAAGCGGACAGGAGTCTTCCTCAATGGCCCACGACGTTTTCATCAGCTACGCCAGCGAAGACTTTCAGGTCGCCGACCGAGTCCGGCAGGCGCTCGAAGAGCAAGGCATCAAGTGCTGGATCGCGCCGCGCGACGTGCCCTACGGCTCGAAGTACGAGGAAGCCATCTTGGACGGCATCGCCACCAGCCCCTTGCTCATCCTCGTCCTCTCGACGCACTCGAACGCCTCGCCGCACGTCGAGCGCGAGATACAGAACGCCTGCTCCGAAGGCTCGCCGACCCGCATCATCCCGGTGCGGATAGACAACATCCAGTACAGCAAGTCGCTGCGCTACTACCTCAGCTCGACGCAGTGGCTCGACGCCTCGACGCCGCCCCTTGAGAATCATCTCCAACGCCTCGTCGAGTACGTGCGCTCGGCTCTCCCGCGCGGGGACAGACCGGCGGCGGCGACCGCCGTCCAGACGGTGATAATGCCCATGGGGCCGAGAGCGAGCGGCGGGGAGACTCACACGGGAACGAGAGACGCGAGAGAGAGGGTTACGCTGCTGGGCGGCGCGAGGTCGCGGACGCTGATGCTGGCCGTGGGCGGCGCGCTGGTGGCGATTGGCCTCATCGCCGTGGCCGCGTTCGTCCTCACGCGGGACGGGAAAGACGACCCGCCGCGCGTCGGGAACGCGAACGAAATCGTCTCCGTTTCGCCCACGCCCGCGAGCACGACTCCGACGCCTCGGACGACGCCCGCGAACACGAATCAGACGCCGCAGCCGACGCCCACGCCGACGCCCGCGAACCCGACGCCCCAGCCGACTCCTTCGCCCGCGAGCCCGACGCCTCAGCCGACTCCGGCGACGACGACGCCCGCCGTGCAACCCTCGCCGGGGGGCCCAAGGTTGCCGGGGCTGGGCTCTTTGCTGGCTCAGAGGCTCATCGAGCAGGCTTTTTCCAAAGATGAGGAGTTGAAGTCCGTGAAGGTGTCGGTCAAAGACGGGGTCGTGACGCTGACGGGTACGGTCTCGTCGGTCAGAGCCAGAGACGCGGCGGAGCTGATTGCTTCGACCGTCAAAGGGGTGCGGAAAGTTGATAACCAGATCGAGGTGAAATAGATAAAAGTTTGGCCGCGCCCGCGCCTTGAGCCACGGCCTCTACGTCCCCACCTCCAGAAAACCTTCGCCCATGAAGTGACACTGGCCGCCGACTCTGACGGCGCTCATCTCGCCGCCACTGTGCTCGATGCGGATTTTGACGAAGCTCGGACGGCCCATCTCCAACCCCTGCTCGCTGACGATGTTGACGGCCCCTCCGTCGCTTTCGACGACTCCATACCGCACGAGATAGCAGCCGAGCGGCCCGCTCGCCGCGCCCGTCGCCGGGTCTTCGGTGATGCCGAGGCCGGGCGCGAACATCCGGCTGTGGACGGTCGAGCCCTCGTGCTCCACCTCGCTCGTGAAGACGAAGACTTGCGGCGGGACGATGCCCGCGCACGCGCTCTCCATCAAGTCGGCGCGCGGCCTCGCGCGGTGCGCGGCGTTCAGGTTGCGCAAGGGCACGTAGAGGAAAGGGACGCCGCACGAGACGACCTCAACCGGCAAGTCGGTGTTGATGTCCGACTCTGCGAGCGAGAGCATCTCGGCGACGACGCGCGGGTCTTCGAGGCGCGGCCCGAAAGTCGGGAGCGGCTGCGTCATCTCGGCGTAGATGGGCTGCCCTCCGCGAAACTCGACGCGGACGGGCACGGGGCCGACGCCCTCTTCGAGCGTGATGGTCGTCTCCGGCTCGGCGGGCTCTATCAGGCGCTCGCGCGCGAGCACGAAGGAAGTGCCCACGGTCGGGTGGCCCGCCATCGGCAGTTCGTTCATCGGCGTGAAGATGCGGACGCGCCAGTCGCACCGCGCATCGTCGGGCGGCATGACGAAGGTCGTCTCCGACAGATTGAACTCCTTCGCAATCGCCTGCATCAACTCCGTCGAGAGCCCCCGCCCGTTCGTGAACACGGCCAGAGGATTTCCCCCGAACGCCCGGTCGGTGAAAACGTCAACGCGGTGATAATGAAGTTTCCTCATCTCTCATCCTTTAAACCATGAAGAGCACGCCCATGACGACGAGGAAGGCATAGACGACGCGGCTGAAGGCTTCGCGCGGGAGCCGCCGGTTGAGACGTTCCCCGGCGAAGACGGCCAGCATGATGGCCGGGAGCGCGAAGGCGTAGAGTTGTAAGACCTGCGGCGTCCAGAGCCCGGCCAAGCCGTGCCCGATTAAGATCATCAGCCCCGTCAGAAGAAAGCAGCCCTGCAACGTCGCGCGGAAGAACTCCGGCGGCCAACCTTTCAGCGCGCCATAGACGACCACCGGCGGCCCGTTCGTGTTGTAAGCCCCGCCCAGCACCCCCGCCACGAACCCGAACGCGTAAGCCAGCCCCTCGCCCCGCACCACGGGCAGCCTCGGCGCGAGCAGGCTGTACAGCCCGTAGAGAACGAGCAGCACGCCGAGCACCAACTTCACGCGCCCCTCCGGCGCGTACTTGAGCAGCACCAGCCCGAACGGAATCCCCACGAGCGACGCCACCACCAGCCTCCACGTCGCGCGCACATCCACGCTCCGCCAGTGCCTGAGCAGGATCGTCACCGCAATCGTCGAGGCCGCGAACGCCACCACCGGCGTCGCCACCCGCACCCCCAAGAGCAGCGCCAGCAGAGGCATCGCCACCAACGCGTCCCCGAACCCCAGCGCCGATCGCACGAACGTCGAGACGAAGAGGATGAGCACGGCCAGCAGGATCGTCGTCGTCAAGCTCATCGTGGCTGATTTAAGGGGGCGTCGCCTGCGTCATCCCGCCTCGCTCAAGCGTCGAGGGCGCGGGCGAAGTCTCTGATGAGGTCGCGCTCGTCTTCGAGGCCGAGGGAGACGCGCAGCAGGCTGTCGCTGACGCCCATCGCGGCGCGCTGCGCGGGCGAGAGTTGGAGGCCCCACATCGCCGCCGGGTGAACGACGAGCGTCTCGTAGCCGCCGAGGCTCGCCGCGTAGGTCGCCAGCCGCAGAGACTTGAGACAGCTCTCCGCCGCCTCGTAGCCGCCGCGCAACTCGACGCCGAGCATCCCCGTGAAGCCGTCCATCTGCCGCCGCGCCAACTCGTGCTGCGGGTGCGATTCCAGACCGGGATAGTGGACGCGCTCGACCTTCGGGTGACTTTCGAGGAAGCGGGCGAGCGCCAGAGCGTTCCGGTTGTGCCGCTCGACGCGCAAGGGCAGAGTGCGCAGGCCGCGCAGCAGAAGCCACGCATCGAAGGGACTCATCGTCGCGCCCGCGACGATGGAGAAGCGCCACACGTCTTCGATGAACTTCCGCGAGGCGACGACGCACCCGGCGGTGATGTCGTGATGGCCGCCGAGGTACTTGGTCGCGCTGTGGATGACCACATCAACCCCTAATTCGATGGGCCGCTGGTTGAAGGGCGTGGCGAAGGTGTTGTCCGTGACGGTCGTGATGCCGCGCGGGCGCGCGAGTTCAACGACGGCGCGCAAGTCCGTGAGCCGCATCAAGGGGTTCGTCGGCGTCTCGGTGTAGATGAGTTTCGTGTTGGGCCGGAGCGCCTCGGCGAAGGACTGGCTTTGCGTCTGCTCGACGGTCGTGACCTCGACGCCGAAGCGCGGCGCGAACTCCGAGAACAGCGTCGCCGTGCCGGAGTAGAGGCTCTGCTGCGCGACGACGTGATCGCCCTGCCTGAGCGAGCCCATCACGGCGACGAAGACCGCGCCCATCCCCGAAGAGGTCAACAGCGCCGCCTCGCCGCCTTCGAGCGCGGCGATATTGGTCTCGGCCTCGCGGTGCGTCGGGTTGCCGTAGCGCGTGTAGAACTCCTGCGGCCTCGTGCCCTTCGCCAGCTCGGCGAAGTGCTCGGACGAGTCGGCGCGGAACGTCGTCGTCATCCAGATGGGCGAGTTGACGGCGTGCGTCCGGTTGACCTCCTTGCCCGCATGCACTGCCCTCGTCTGCATCCCCTCGCCTTCGTCGAAGTCGTCTCTCATCGTTCATCCCTTCCTTTACCGCGATGACCTGCCGCGCGTTTGACGCGGAGCATCATAACGCGAACTCCGCCGCGCGCGCATCGGCGGAAGCGGGCAGTGACCTGCGTTGACTATGGGCAGGCATCGGCAGTAACCTTTCCGGCAGGGAGGTACAGCCAAGATGTCAGAAGACGCGACGACCAAGCCGACGATTGAAACCGTCCTTGAGCGCGTCAACGCTCTGGGCGAAAAGATTGACGGTTTCAGGGATTACTTTGAAACCCGGTTCAGCTCTTTTCGCAATGAGGTCGAAATCCGCCTCGACCGCATCGAGAGCATGACGAATCAGACGCGGGCCGAGATGCTGACGCTGCGCGCCGACTTCAAAGAAATCAGCGCGCACATCAGGCAGACGACTTAAAACTTGGACGCCTCCGGCTGACCACCCTCTAACCCTCCTCCGGCAGCACCCACGTCTCGCCAATCTCGGTCAGAGCCACGCGCCAGCGCTCGTCGCCCGCGGCGGCCAAGATGCGCCTGACGGGCTCTCCGGCGGGCTCGCGGCTCAGGCGAAAAGTCGAGTGGTGCATGGGCAGGATGTACTTCGCGCCCATCTCGCGCCGCATCGCCCAGGACTGTTCGGGGTTGGCATGCGCGTGGATGTAAGGGTCGTATGCGCCGATGGGGAGGATGGCGAGGTCAACGCGGACGCCGCGCCGACGCAGGCGCGCGAAGGCTGTGGTGTAGGCCGTGTCGCCGCCGAAGACGAGCGCCCGCCCGCGCTTCTCGACGAGGAAGCCGCCGTAACCCCGATGCCTGTCCGTCAGAGTGCGCGCGCCCCAGTGGTTGACCTCGATTGACTCGACGCGCGCGCCACCGACCTCGACCGACTCTCCCCAAGCCAATTCGTCCGCGCGCGCGAAGCGGCGCACGAGGTCGCCGTTACCCTTCTGGACGACGGCGCGCGTCCTCCGTGGCAGGCGTTTGAGCGTCCCCAAGTCGCAGTGATCCATGTGCGCGTGCGAGACGAGCACGGCATCGAGCGGCGGCAGTTCGCCGGGCGTCAGCGCGGGCCGGACGAGGCGGCGCGGCCCCAGAGTCGCGCCCGCCACGCGCAAACCGACGCGCGTGCGCAGGGCCGGGTCGGTCAGAAGCCAAGTCCCGTAAAAATTGACGAGCACCGTCGCGTGACCGAGCCACGCGACCGTCAAACGCTCGTCGCTCCATTCGCCGGGGCGCGGGCGGTGCGGCGCGGGCGCGACCGGCACTTTCGCCTCACGCACCCGCTCCGCCACGAACCGCCCCGCAAACCGCCGCGCGAAACTCGTGTACGTCTTCAAATCTTTAACTGAAACACTCATCGTGGAGTTTAGATGCGCGAAAGCGCGGGCCGGGTGTCGGGAACGGAGAAGGGGGAAAGGGGTCAAAGGGGAAGAGGGTCAAAGGGAAAGAGCGAGCCGAACGAGTGCGCCGCTTCTTCTCCCTTTCCCCTTTTACCCCTTTGCTTCCGTGTTGTATCCTTCCGCACGTCTCTCGAAAGTTCATTCATCCCGCACCCGGAAAAACGGAGGTCTCTCTCGATGCGCTCGAAGTGGAAGAGCTTGACGCTCGCCGTGCTCGCCGCCCTGCTCGTCTTCAACGCGTTGCCCGCCGCGTCGGCGCAACGAACCGGAACAGCTAAAAGAGGAGGAGCAGGAGGCGCGATGCTGCACAAGTTGTTTGACGACGAGTGGGAATGGTCAATGAGGCAAAATCCGACGTTCGCTTCGTCGCTCGGCGACCGCCGCTACAACGACCGTTGGGAGGACGCAAGCCTCGAAGCGTTCGCGGCGCGGCAGCAGCACCGGCTCGACACCTTGAAGCGCCTCCAGGCGATTGACCGCGCGCGGCTCTCGACCGCCGACCAGCTCAACTACGACCTCTTCCGCAAAGACCTCGAATCCGACATCGAAGAGTACAAGTTGCGCACCTACCTCCTGCCCGTCAACCAGCGCGGCGGCATCCAGACGGCGAACGAGTTGTCGGAACTCCTCCGCTTCCAGTCCGTCAAGGACTACGAGGACTGGACGGCGCGCATGCGCGCGCTGCCGCGCCTGATGGAGCAGACCATCGCGCTGATGCGCGAAGGCGTCCGCGCCAAAATCCTCTGGCCGAAGGTGACGCAGCGGCGCGTCACCGGGCAGATAGATAATCAAATCGTCGCGCGCGCCGAAGACAGTCCGTTCTATAACCCCTTCAAAAAATTCCCCGCCGACATCCCCGCCGCCGAACAGGGGCGGCTCCGCCAGTCGGCGCGCGAGGCCATCACACAATCGGTCATCCCGGCCTACAAACAGCTCCGCGAGTATTTCGTCAACGAATATCTCCCGGCCTCTTATGATGAGGTCGGCATCTGGCAGTGGCCCGACGGCGAGGCGGCTTACGCCTTTCAGGCCCGCCGCTACACGACGACCAACCTCACGCCGCAGCAGATTCACGAGAAGGGCTTGAGCGAGGTCGCGCGCATCCGCGCCGAGATGCAGAAGGTGATGACGCAGGTCGGCTTCCGGGGCACGCACAAAGAGTTCTTCAAGAAGCTCCGCACCGGCGACGAGTTCTACTACAAGAAGCCCGAAGAACTGCTCGACGCCTACCGCGCCATCTCCAAGAAGATTGACCCGCACTTAGTAAAGGTCTTCAAGACCATCCCGCGCATGCCCTACGGCGTCGTGCCCATCCCCGCCGAGACCGCGCCCGACACGACGACCGCTTACTACAACCAGCCCGCCGCCGACGGCTCGCGTCCCGGCCTCTATTACGTCAACCTCTACAAGCCGGAGACGCGCCCCAAGTACGAGATGATGGCGCTCTCTCTGCACGAGGCCGTGCCCGGCCATCACTTGCAGATCGCGCGCGCGATGGAACTCGGAGAGATACCGAAGTTCCGGCGCTTCGGCGGCTACACCGCCTTCGTCGAGGGCTGGGGACTCTACGCCGAATCTCTCGGCGAAGACATGGGCCTCTACGACGACCCCTACTCGAAGTTCGGCCAGCTCACCTATGAGATGTGGCGTGCCGTGCGCCTCGTCGTGGATACGGGGATGCACCAGATGAAGTGGGAGCGCCAGCGCGCGATTGACTATTTCCTCGACAACGCCGCCAAGACCGAGCAGGACATCGTTAACGAGATTGACCGCTACATCACCAACCCCGGTCAGGCGCTCGCCTACAAAATCGGCGAGCTGAAGCTCAAAGAACTCCGCGCCCGCGCCGCGCGCGAACTCGGCGAACGGTTCGACATCCGCGAATACCACGACGTAGTGCTCGGCTCCGGCGCGGTTCCGCTCGACGTGTTGGAGCGGAACGTAGATGCCTGGATTAAGACGCAGAAGGCCCGCCCCAACCCGCGCGCGGGCACGCAATAGCAGAGAGAGAGTCGGTCGCTTTACTTTGCGCCTTTGCGTCTTGGCGAGAGCTTAACTTTCTCGCCGGGACGCAAAGGCGCAAAAGATTGAGTGAGATTTAAATGGACGCCGGAGAGCCGAACATCGGCACGACGACTTGGGTTCCCGACCTGCTCTTCACGGGCGGGCGCTTCGAGCGCGGCCTCGGACTGACGTGCGACGCCGACGGGCGCGTCGTCGCCGTCACGCGCGTCGAGGGCGCTCAGGACGCGAGCGCCGACGCCGCTCGTCTCGTCCGCCTGCGCGGGCGCGCGCTGCTGCCCGGCATGGTCAACGCGCACTCGCACGCCTTCCAGCGCGTCATCCGTGGCCGCACCGAGTATCGCACGGCGGAGCCGAAGGACTCCTTCTGGACTTGGCGCGAGATGATGTACAGCGCCGCCGAACGTCTCACGCCCGAAGACATCTATGACGCCTCGCGGATGGCCTTCACGGAGATGCTGCTCACGGGCATCACCGCCGTCGGCGAGTTTCATTACCTCCACCGGACGCCGGAGGGCTCGGAATATTCCGACCCGAACCTTCTGTCGAAGCAGGTCGTCCGCGCGGCGCGCGACTCTGGCCTGCGCGTCGCTCTGCTGCGCGTGGCCTACGCGCGCGCGGGCTTCCGCACGCCCCCGAACGAAAGACAAAGGCGCTTCATCGAGCCCGAAGCGGAAGTCTTTCTCCGCCACGCCGAAGATTTGCGGAGCGCGCTTGCGAGTGAAGAGAGCGACGGCGAGCCGCCTCTGGCGTGGGCCGGTGTCGCGCCGCACAGCGTCCGCGCCGTGCCTCTGGAATACTTGCGCGAGGTGCGCGACTTCGCCCGCGCGCGCGAGTTGCCCGTCCACATGCACGTCGCCGAGCAGCCCGCCGAACTCTCCGCCTGCGTCGCAGAGACGGGCCGCACGCCCGTCGCGCTCCTCGCGGACGAAGGGCTTCTGGATTCGCGCTTCACGGGCGTCCACGCGATTCACGTCACCGCCGAAGAGATTGCTTTGATGCGCGAGGCGCGCGCGATGGTCTGCGCCTGCCCGACGACCGAGCGCAACCTCGGTGACGGCATCGTCCCGGCGGACGCGCTCTTCGACGCGGGCGTCCGCGTCTCGCTCGGAACCGACAGCCACGCGCAGATAGACCTCCTCGAAGACGCGCGCGAGTTGGAATATCATCTCCGCCTCCGTCGCCTCGAACGCAACGTGCTTGCGCCGCAGCCGCAGCAGGATTCGGCAAGTGCGACCTCGGCGCTCGCCGCTCGCCTCTTCGCGTGCGCGACCGAGCACGGCGCGCAAAGCATCGGCGCTTCAGGCGGCGCGCTCGAAGCGGGGCGGCCCGCGGACTTCTTCACCGTTGACCTCGAAGACCCGTCCATCGCCGGGGCGTCCGAGGAAGACCTGCTCGCCTCCATCGTCTTCTCGCTCTCGCGCGCCGCCGTCCTTGAGGTCGCGGTCGGCGGGCGGCTCGTCGTCGAAGAAGGCAGACACCGCGCGCAAGTTGAGACAGTCCGCCGCTTCGCCGCGCTTCAACGAAAGCTCTGGGGATGAGCGACGCGCACAGGAACAACATGAACGTCGAACAGACACTCGCCGAACTAGTCCGCATTGATTCGCGCTCTTCGGTCTCGAACCTCGCCGTCGTCGAGTACGCGGCCCCGCGCCTCGAAGCCGTGGGCTTCCGCGCGCGCATCTACCCGTACACGGACGAGCAGGTCGTGAAGAAGTTTCAACTCGTCGCCGTCCATCCGCAGACGTTCGAGGACGGCGAGGAAGTCGAACTCGCGCTCGTCGGGCACACGGACACGGTGCCGTTTGACCCGGCGTGGGGCGAGGCGCTCCGGCTCGAACAGCGTGGGGAGAATCTTTACGGGCGCGGGGCGTGCGACACGAAGGGCTTTATCGCGGCGGCGCTCTCGGCCATCGAGGAGACGGACTTGTCGCGGCTCACGCGCCCGCTCGCGCTCGTCCTGACGGCGGACGAGGAGGTCGGCTGTCTCGGCGCGAAGAGGTTGGTTGAGGCGAGGCCGTTTCGGGCGCGTCACGCCGTCGTCGGCGAGCCGACCGGGCTTCAGCCGATGCGCGCGGGCAAGGGCTACTGCCTCGCGGAAGTCACCTTGCGCGGGCGCGAAGGGCACAGCGCGTACCCGCACTTGGGCGCTTCGGCCATCACGCACGCGGCGCGGCTCCTGACGCGCGTCGAGCGCGTCGCCGAAGAACTGAAAGGCGAAGCGCACGCCGCGTTCGACCCGCCGCACACGACCGTCAACGTCGGCATCATTCAGGGCGGGACGGCGAAGAACATCATCGCGGGCGAGTGCCGCTTCACGCTCGAATGGCGGCCCGTGCCGGGTCAGCCGCCGGAGCGCGTCGTCGAGTTGTTGCGCCGCGAGGCCGAAGCCCTGCGCGAAGCGGACGAGGATTTCGTCTGCGAGATTCAGGTGACGCGGCTCGACGGCGGCGTCGAGACTTCAGCCGCAGCGCCGCTCGTGCGCGCGCTCGAAGAGGAGACGGGGCGCGCGGCGGGGACGATCTCTTTCGGCACGGAAGCGCCGCAGTTGGCGCAGTTGGGCGCGGAGGCGGTCGTCTTCGGCCCCGGCAACATCCGCGTCGCGCACCGCACGGGCGAGTTCGTCCCCGTCGCCGAGTTGCGCGAGGCCGCCTCGATTTTGCGCCGCATCATCGAACGTTTCTGCGCGCCCGGACATCAATAAACTATCGGCCACAATTCCCCGCCGCGCGCGGAAACATTCGGGAAGCGACGAACGAGCGGGCATCATAAGTCTTGATGAAGGAATCGCCTTTTTAAATCACGATGAAAGATTTGCTTTTCAAGTTTCGACTCGTCGCGCTGCTGCTGTGCGTCCTGACGCTCGGCGCGGCGACGGCGACGGCGCGGCAGCAGCAGCCGACGCCTTTGACGAACGAGGAGTTCCTCGCGCTCGTGCGGCAGTTGCCGAAGCGGCCCGGTTTGAAGGAAGAGATTATCAGCGAGGTGCGGCGGCGCGGCATCGGGTTCCCTTTGACGAGCGGGCTCAAGTCGTTCGTGGCGACCAAGAGCGGCAACGACCCCGACTTGCGGCGCGCGCTCGAAGAGGCCGAGCGGCGGAAGCTCAACCCGGCGGCCTCGGCCCCGCCCTCCGAGGCCGAAGCCGCCGAGGCGCTTGAGAAGTCGCGCGCCGCGACGCTCGAAGCCGCCGACCAGATGCCGGACTTCGTCGTCCGCCAGCTCATCTCGCGCGCCTACGCTCTGGGCACGACGCGCAACTGGATTACGACCGACCGCCTGACCATCGGCGTGAGCTACCGCGCCACCGGCGAGCAGTATCGCCTGCTCGCCGTCAACGGGATTCCGAGCGGCCCCGTGCAGGCCGCGCAGGAGCGGAGCGACTACTCGGCCATCGGCGGGACGAGTTCGACGGGAGAGTTCGTCACCGCCCTCAAGGCGCTCTTCGCGCCGGACTCGAAGACGACCTTCAAGGCCGTGGACACCGACACTTTGCGCGGGCGGCGCGCGCTCGTCTTCGAGTACGAAATCAAGCGCCCTCAGTCGAACCGCGTGCTCACCTACAACAACGAGCGCTCGGTCGTCGTCGCGCATCGCGGCAAGGTCTGGGTTGACCGCGAAGACTTCCGCGTGCTCCGCGTCGAGAGCGCCGCCTACGACATCCCGCAGGACTTCCCCATCACCGCCTCGACGAACACGATTGACTACGAGTGGGTCAACATCGCCGGACAGGGCGACTACCTCCTGCCCTCGCACGCCATCCTCGTGATGACCGTCAACAACGGCGTCCGCACCACCCAGCACCGCAACGACATCCGCTTCCGCAACTATCAGAAGTTCGGCACCGAACTCAAAATCCTCGACGAAGACGATCTCGAAGAAGTGCCGGAAGAGAAAGCGCCGGAGAAGAAGCCTTCAAAGCAGTGACGGGTGGTGAGGGTTGATGGCGAAATCCACGAAGGCAAAACTTAAAACTCAAAACGACGTTGTTGCATAAAAGGCTACGGAGACGGCAGTGCTGGTAATCTTGAGGTGTGAAACGCAAGAAAACCAAACGGCAGTACCGTCTCCGTAACTGGAGCCAATATAACAAAGCTCTTGTCAGACGTGGAAGTCTGACGCTGTGGGTCACAGATGAGACCCTGACACAGTGGCAGAACCATCAGCGCACAGGCCGGCGCGGGAAGCCTTCCACCTACTCGGACACGGCCATCCTCTGCGTGGCGACGCTCGGCGAGGTTTACGGCCTGCCGCTGCGCGCCACCGAAGGGCTGATGAGCAGTGTGGTGGGACTGCTCGGACTTTCGCTGAGCGTCCCCTGCTATACGACCTTGTGCCGGCGCAGGCGAACGCTTGAAGTCTCTTTGCCGCGCCTGCGCCGAGATGAGCCGCTGCACCTGGTGGTGGACTCGACGGGGGTGAAAATCTACGGCGAGGGCGAGTGGAAGGTGCGCCGCTACGGCTGGTCGAAGCGGCGGACATGGCGCAAGTTGCACTTGGGCGTGGACGAGCAGACGGGCGAGTTGGCGGCGGCTGTCGTGACGACGAATGACTTCGGGGACGGGCAAGTGCTCGCTGACCTGCTCGGGCAGGTGGATGATGAGTTGCGGCAGGTGACGGGCGACGGCGGCTACGACGACCGGCAATGTTACGACGCTATTCGAGAGCGCAAGGCGCGGGCCGTCATCCCGCCGCAGAAGGGGGCGCGCATCTGGCGTCATGGGAACAGGCGGGGCGAGCGTCACGACCGTGATGAGAACTTGCGCTACCTTCGCGCTCACGGGCGCGCCAAGTGGAAGCGTGAGTATGAGTATCACCGGCGCTCTCTGGCGGAGGTGGCAGTCTTCCGGCTCAAGATAGTCTTCGGGGCGCGGGCCAGTGCGCGCAGCTTCGAGGGCCAGGCCAATCAACTGCTGGTGCGGTGCGCGGCCTTGAACCGGATGACGCACACCGGGATGCCCGACAGCTACAAGGTCGCGGCGTAGGGCAGGTTCAGTTGAAGGGTCAGCTTTGCTCATCCTCTTTTATGCAACAGAGTCTTTTTAGGAACTAAAAATCAATTGAGTAATACGTTGAAATCAAGGCGAATTTGTTAATGCCCGCCTGTATTTTTGTGGACTAAAAATTTTGTAGTTTTCATTTAATTTCCTCTGCTATATTGCGCCGCTTGGGTAACGCAATATGGCGTACATTTATGAAAACCCATTGATTCTCTTCGCCACTGTTAATAGCGGTAAGACTATCCTGACGTATTTTAATGATGGCATCATTGTAGAGTTACCGACCCGTTGGCTCCACTCTCTTTCCTGCAAACCGAAATATTCTGATCTAACCGTTAATCAATACGGCAGGAGCGTGACTGATTTCCTCAAATGGCTTCTTGAGGAGGGGCAGTATTCTAACCACTCTCTGGATACTCTCCTTAAAATAGTTAATCGTCGGGCCATTGAACACTGGATTAAAGATAGGAAAGCAGCACGCATAGAAGCAAGCACACTGCGCAACCGCGAGGTGAGTGTGAAAATGCTTTTTGATTGGCTCACTTCTGAGGAAGGAGGTAGAGTTCGTACTCTTGAGAACACGCCCTATAAAACTGGCAAACTGATCTCACCGCCGCCGGAGGGGCGCAAGCCGCGTTTCGTTACATCTGATGACGTAATCAGGTTGCTTAATGGCTTTCATAACGAAAGCGAACGCTGCCTCGCGCATACCTTGTATGACACTGGGATGCGTATATCAGAGGCCGAACGCCTCCTCAAACGCGAACTGCCTGATCCCAGGAACTTTCCTGATGGGTTGAAGTATTTTCCTCTATACGTGCGAGGGTCGAAGGGTCGTGGCGGTCAGATCAAAGAAAGAATCGCCATCATATCCGCCCCAGTTCTAGCAAGAATTAGGCGCTACCATAACAGCCCTGAATATCGTTTCTCCCCGTACTTCGGGAATAGTAATCCTGAGAAGCCCGCTTTCCTATCAGTCCACGGCTACAGGTTATCCAGAAGGAACGTCGGGAAGCAGATGGAGTGCGCGGCTGCCCGCGTCAGTCTAGATCCGAAATTTTTCTCCCCACATAAGCTCAGGCACGGTGCGGCCTTCTCGATATTAGCCTCTGAATTGGGTAAGGATTATTTTGACAGGCTGTTTCTTGTGCAGCAGGTCTTCGGACACAAGCAGATTACGACAACCGAAATATATACCGCTATTCCACCGGCCATCCTAGCTAAGTTGAATCGTGATAATGTCATCAAAGACAAATATCAAGAAGCAAAAAGGATCAAGGACGCAACCTATCTTCCTCCCGAAAGACACATTGAAAGAAGGGGGCACCGCCAGTAAGCATCGTTCTGAAGACATCTATAAACTACATTTAGCATTCTTGTAAGTCTAATGATCGGACGATGCATAATGCAATGCAGCAAAAATCAGTCAAGAATAAAATAATTGAGTTCCACCTTCCTGTGCCTGAGCCTACACTTGAGAATCCTTACGCTCAGGTGGATTGGATATTCAAAGAGAAGATGTCCCTCTACGAAAACGAGGAGAGTAAATCCAATTACAGATCGGCCTTAGCTTTCTACAAAAAGTTCTTACAAGAGACCAACAACTACAATCCGCTGCTAGACGGCGACCCGCGCTTTAATATTAAAGACGAGTGGGATGTGATGGCATTGCATAAGGTCAAGCAATGGATCGAGGCAACTAACATCGAGGGTACTGAGGATTACTTAGCTTCTTATACTCTCGTCAACATAGTTAGCTCCATCCGGCAAACGATGGAATATGCCTATGAGCACAACTATATTAACCGGCCTGTAATCAACGCCTCCATGCCAGCACCAGTGCGCGAAACGTCATTACGTGCTGCTTATTCGAATGAGGAATATACAGCTATCTTTAATGCCGTCTCGCCCATGATTCAATTCTCCAAAGGCTTGTTGCGTCCATACCGTAGAACGGGCAAGGGTCGTGACCCGAGGAAAAGAGAAAGGCGGGGTCTCGGTCGCAGCAGCAAGCTACTCGGTCAGGGTTGGACCTGCTGGGTCAGAACTTTCAATGGTGACGGGCTTGTCCCCTGCGACGACAATATGCGCTGGTACTTTGAGAATGTAATGAACTGCGTCCCCCTGCCAGCAACACCAGAAAATATAAAAAAGCATGGCATGTTCTTCACTAGCGCGGGCAGCATATTTGGCGTGCTGAATGATCTTTACAGAAAATGGGGTATCTCCTCGTTTATCGATCAAGATGTGATAATGCCGTTAGTAATCAAACTGGTCTCGGAGACAGGACTGAACGTCGAGTCGCTGCTATCGCTGAAACGCGAATGCTTCAGAGAAGCACACCCCCTGACCGGGCTGCCTTATCTTGAATATGTAAAGCCGCGAAGCGGCGGTGAGAAGGAATTGCACGTGATGCTATATGACAAAGCCGAAGACGGCGAGTTCATGGCGCTTCGTCAAAGGCAGTCTCAGGTTATTAGTAGAACTGTTAAGACCATCTTGGAGTTAACCGAACCGCTGGTGAAGCTTGCGTCTGAAGAACACCGGAACTACCTGTTCCTTCACCAGTCCAGCGGCCCGTGCAACTTTGGCAAGGTGCAACCGATTAACACTTCTGTGGTGAGCAAGTGGGCGCGAGGTGGAGTGAACCCCTAATTGAGACAGGAAGTTAAGCACTGGTTGATTGACAAAGCTG
>DASTQX010000046.1:0-9169 GCA_035761505.1 Pyrinomonadaceae bacterium | reverse complement strand
CGAGGCGCTGAAGGCGGCGGACGAACTGAAGCGCGCCGCGTGAACTTCTGTGACGTTCTTTCGGGAGTGAGCCGCCCCGACGCAGGCTCTCTCCCGAAAGAACAACTCCGTCTGCTCCGGGCTGAATATGGAAGTCTTAGGTTGGGCGGGGACGGCGCTGGTCATCGTCGCGTACTACCCGCAGATACATCACCTCTACGCCGAAAGGTGCGCGTGGGGCATCAGCGTTTTGACTTGGCTCATCTGGCTCGCCGCCAGCGCGCTGCTCCTGACTTACTGCGTCCTCCGCCGGGAGGCCATGCTCTCCGTCGTGCAGGGCGTCAACATTGTAGCCATCGTGACGACCCTTCTTCTCGTGCGGAGGAGCAACCGGGTTTGCCCTTATCACCTGAAGGTTGCGGAGACGACCGCGCAACGGTGAACGAGCGCCGACGCCCGCCCGCCCGCGACAGGCTTCGGAGAGCTTTCCAGAGAAAGATGAAAGGAACGAGAGAATGATTAACAACGAATCGTACCGGGCGAAGGAGTTCAACCTGAGCGGCTTGAACGGCATCTCCGACCGGACGCTGGAGATGCACTTCAAGCTCTACGAGGGCTACGTCTCGAACACCAACACGCTAAACGAGAAGATCGCCGAACTACTCTTCCACGGCAAGGTGGATCAGGAAGAGATGCCCGCTTACTCGGAACTGACGCGCCGCCTCGGCTTCGAGTACAACGGCATGGTCTTGCACGAGTACTACTTCGGGAACATGAAGAAGGGCTCGACCGCGACCGACCCTGAGAAGACCTCCGGCTTCTACCGGGCCGCCGCAAGCAGTTTCGGCTCTTACGACATCTGGAAGGCGGACTTCTTCGGCATCGGCAAGATGCGCGGCGTCGGCTGGGCCATCTGCTACCGGAACCCGGCCAACGGTCGTCTGTCGAACCACTGGATTACGCTCCACGAGACGGGCAACGTCGCGGGCTTCACGCCCGTGCTGGTGATGGACGTGTGGGAGCACGCCTTCCTTCTGGACTACAAGCCGTCAGAGCGGCCCAAGTACATCGAGGCGTTCTTCTCCAACATTGACTGGGACGAGTGCGAGGAGCGCCTGCGGAAAGAGCCGGTGACTTCCGGCACGGCGGAATCACTCGTCACCACCGGCCAGAGGTAGAGGTGCACGAGGCTCGAAGCGAGGGCGTCAACGCGTGCCCCTCGCTTCGAGCGTCAGGTCGGGCACGTAGAAGAAGCCGTGGGCTCCGGTGTGTGGGCCGTCAACGACCTCGCCCTCGTAGTGGTTCGTCAGAATCCCGCGCCGGGCCATGCAGCGCGTCGTCCTGACGCGCGTCCCGGCGGGCAGTAAGCGCGTGTTGCCGAGGGGCAACGGTGTACCGCCGGTCGGGGCGTTATTGAGAATCATCCTCGTGCCCGCCGGGTTGGAGACGGTGTGACTCAACGGCACGGGCAGGTCAATGGTATCCGCGCCGCCCGTGCCGAGCTGAACCGCCGTGCCGATGACGTAGCCTTCTCGACCGCGGTAGGAGACCGGGTAGTAGATGGTGCTGCCGAGGCTGGCCGGGTTGCCATCCGCCGTCATCCGCGTGTTGATCGGGATGGAGTCAAGGACGTTCAGGCGACTATCAACGAGCTGGGTTCCGGCGATGGTCGTGACTTCTAAAGACGCGCCCGACTGATTCCAGATGTCCGCCGCCGTCAGGAACTCGGCGCTCGGCACGCCCTGCGAAACGACATGCATCGGCAGGCAGTTGAACGCGCCCGCCGCATCCTTGCGCCAGCCCCATTCCACCGAGCCGTAGTAGGTTCCGTTCTGCGGGCCGGAGACGGCGAGGGCCGCCGTCTCGAAGACCTGCTCGGAGTTCGGCCCCGCGCCGGGTAACGTCGGGGTGTCGTACAACTCCGCCGCCCGCGTGACGAACGCCCCGTTGATGACTTTGCGGAAGCCGAGGCGGCCCAAGCCCATCGAACGGATTCCGGTGATGCCCCTTCTGACCCTAGACATATCGGCCTGTTGCGCCGAGTCGAGCGGGACGACGGGCGCGGTCGCGTAGTCGCCCATGTTGGCGGCGTCGCCGCCCGGCACGACATCCCGCGTGGTCGCGTAGAGCGGGTTGCGGTAGCCCGCCAAACGGTCAACGAAGCGACCGACGCCCGCGCCGCGCGTCGCGCTGCGCTCGCCCCTGATGGCTAACGTATCCTGAACCCCGTTGACGACGCCTTCCGCCACCTGCGTCAGCCCGATGAGGTCGGCCCTGACGCGCGCGCCGGGGTGGAATTTCAGGTGCATCTCGACGCCGACCTGCGTCCCGGCGGCGTCGTGGAGGTCTTCGTATCGAAAGTCCTCGAACTCGCCGAAGTGCGTCGGGAGCCGACGGCGCTGGACGGCGGGCTCTCCGCCGGAGACGTGACTGATCTTCAACGAGTCACGAATCTTGAGCGCGATGGCATCTTGCGGGTCGCGGTTGAATCTGGAGAATCCCGCGGCGAGGCGGTCGGCCTGCCGCTCGAAGTCATCATCGCGCTCTCCGACCTTCGGCTTGGCGCGCGGGACGACCGGGCCTTGCTGCAAAGTGTGAACGACCTCGTGGGCGAGGAGGGCTGCGCGCGCCGCGCCACCGGCACGGACGCCTTCGGGGCCGAGGTGGATGTTCTGGCCGAGGGTGAAGGCGCTGGCTCCGAGGCGCTCGGCGGTCGCCTGACTCTCCGCGCCGGCGTGCACCCGGACGCCGGTGAGAGAGGTCTTGAAGTAGCTCTCCAGAGAGGAGCGGAGGCCGCCTTCGAGCGGCGAGCCCGCCGCGCCTTCGTGCGGCGACTCCGGCGGCGTGGCGCACACCGGTATCCGGCTGAAGTCGTGAGCGAAGCTGTTCGGCGGAGCGGAGTCTGTGGGATTCCTTCCGCCGTCAAAGGCGTGCGAAGGCGTCGCGCGCCGCGCCGCCCGTCCTTCAAACGTCAGCCGATGATCCGCGTTCGTGAGGGTCGAAAGTCTCGCGGTTGAGGCGGTGGCCTTCGGACGCGCGAGGCCGGGCGAGTCCGTGCGCCGGGGCTGAGCCGTGGCCCGTGCGTGGTCGCGCATGGTTCCTGTCCTCCTTGCCTGGAAGTCGTCTCCGGCGGCTCGTCAATCAAAGGGGGTGAGGCGGCAGCCGCGCGAGACTACAGACGGACGGGCAAGGGTTGTGCGGGCGATACGCACCGGGAATATATTCCCGCGCGCGAAGGGGTGTCAACGAAGAGATTTTTGACCGCTCGTCACTTTCAAAAGGCCGCGCGCGTCGAAGCAGGAAGTCTCAGACGAGCGCGCGAGCGCCCTTACTTTACTTCGTGCACGCGCACGGAAAGTTTCCGCGGGTGGCCTTGCGTGAGGACGGGATAACTCTGCGTGGTGATGTAGTCGTGCAGGCCCACTTCGCCGTCGCCGTCCACATCAACGTGAACGCGGACGGAGTAGCTGGCGTGCTCATCCGCAATCCGACCGTGAAGCTTAAACTCAAGCTCCTCTCCGCTCCCCGCGCCGCGCGAGACTTTGCGCATGATTTGTTCGGCCACCAGTTTCGCGGAGGCGTCCGCGTAGCTCACGTCTTCGAGGCGCACGTAGATGGTCGCGCCGGAGAACGCGGGCGCATCCTCGTCGAAGCTGATGCTGCCGCTGACGAGCGGTTCGGCGTCCGCCGCGCCGGGCGCGTCTTGGCTGTCGTCGTTCTGGCTCATGTCGGCGGCCTCAAGGAAGGATGGAGGGACGTTTCCGCCCCTCCTTCGAGAAGAGAGTCGAGTCGGAACCGCCGGGGCGCAATCAACCATACATGAATTTGACGGCGGCGATGTCTCCGGCGCTGAGCCCTGTGCGCTGGCCGATGGACGCGCCGGACTGTTTCGGCACAATCGTCGGCTGGCCGTTCTTGCTGAAGGCCGTCGGGCCGTAGTGCATGATCGAGCCGTAGTCGTAAATGCCGACATCGTCCCCGTCGGAGATGTGCTGGTTGAAGTTGTGCTCCTTGCCCGCCTCGATGTTCTGGAAGTTGATGGTCACGAACTTCGTCCTGTCCTCGCGGCTCTGTTCGTGCCAGAGGCCGACGGCGTGGCCGATCTCGTGGATGGTCGAGCCCGTGCTGCAACCGGGGGCGATGGAGATAATCTGCTTCCCGCCCTGCCTGCCGACCGCCGAAAAGCAGCCGCCCTGATCCTCGAACCTGACGTAATCCTTGTGCGAGGAGGTTCGTTTGACGAAGCGGATTTTGGTCTTGGCCTGCCAGTGGGCGATGGCGTCCGTGATGCGCTGCTGGTTCGGGAGGTTCGAGGCGATCTCGTAAGGGACGACGCCGTTCGGCCAGCGAAAGTTCCGGATGACGATCCCGAAAATCTTGATGTTCGGCCTGATGAGCCCTCTGGTCGTCGCGCCGGGCAGAGGCATCCCCGCCGTGGGCAGCGCGTCCGGGTCGACCTTGAGGGATTGAATCCTCTTCTCCATCTCCTCGACCGTGCCGAGCAGGATGTCGCCCTCGAAGATGGCCCAGCCGTCAATCGCCGAATACTCGACCGCCTTGAGCGTCCCGTCGGGCACGCCCTTGTCCAAGACGACGATGCCTTTGCGCGGCTGGCTCGTCGAGCGGAACCATTCGGAATATTTACTCGACACCCCCGCGCCCCCGATGGCGCGCGTCTCACTCGCCGCCGCCGCCTTCTTGCTCGCGCCCTTGCGGGCGGACTTCTTGCTCGCGGACTTCTTGCTCGCGGACTTCTTGCTCGCGGTCGTGCGCTTCTTGCCCGCCGCGCTCTTTTTGCTCGACGCTCTCTTTTTGCTCGTTGCCATCTGCTGTCGCCTCCTTCTGTTTAAGCGGTGAGTCCGAAACGGGTTTCGGACTCAAGTCATTCGAGGTCTGCGAAAACCCCGCCCGGCGTCGCTCCCGATTTATGTTTGACGTTAAAGGTCGCGTTCGCGCGACGCCGGGGCTGTGTGGATTGCTTACTTCCGGCCATCAAGTGAGCGAGCGTTGCCGGAAGGCTGACAGGAAAGATTTTTTCGCCGTAAGGAACTGGGGCTGCAACGCCCGCACGATATTTCTTCCGGCCTTTGATGTCAATACCTGTGCGCGGAACTGACGGAGGCAAAAGTGAGAAGGGGTGGCGGCGCTTCGAGTCGAGTGACGCTCAACTACGATTCACGGTTGACGATTGACGATTGACGGTCTTTCTCTTCTCACTCCGTCGCCGTCAGAACCGCGTCGCCTTCGTTGTCGGGTTGTGCGGCGGCTGAAGGGGCGACGAAGCCTTGCGCGGCGAGGTAGGCGAGGATGTGCTCGGCGTTCTCCTCGGCGGTGCGGGTGACGGTGTCGAGGACGAGTTCGGGGTGGAGCGGCGGCTCGTAGGGGTCGTCAACGCCGGTGAAGTTCTTGAGCTTCCCGGCGCGCGCGAGGGCGTACATGCCCTTCACGTCGCGCGCCTCGCAGACTTCGAGCGG
The DNA here is from genome assembly GCA_035761505.1 of Pyrinomonadaceae bacterium. Classification (GTDB taxonomy): domain Bacteria; phylum Acidobacteriota; class Blastocatellia; order Pyrinomonadales; family Pyrinomonadaceae; genus JAIVJM01. The sequence goes on along the minus strand of DASTQX010000046.1, from coordinate 3,716 downwards.
CGCGTCCACGAAGACCTCGACGAAGGCGTCGCCCGCGAACATCCCACGGCACTCGTTGCGCGTGGCGCGGTAGGGGCTCACCGCCGCGCAGACGGTCGCGCCGCCGTGACGCGCGATCTCCGAGGCGACGAACCCGATGCGGCGGATGTTCACGTCGCGGTCTTCCTTGCTGAAGCCGAGCCCCTTCGAGAGTTGCGTTCGCACTACGTCGCCGTCGAGCACGGTCACGCGTCGCCCGTGTTCGAGAAGTTTGACGGCGAGGATGTCGGCGGTCGTGGACTTGCCCGCGCCCGAAAGACCCGTGAGCCAGACGCAGAAGCCCTGCTGATGTCTGGGCGGGTGCGCCTCGGCGAGTATCGAAGCGACTTCGGGGCGCGTGAACCACGCGGGCAGTTGCCGCCCGCGCCGCAGGTATCGCTCGCGTACCTCGGTGCCGGAGATCGAGGCCGTGCGCGCGCCTTCGGGGATGCGCCCCGCCTCCTCGTAGCGGTCTTCTTCGGGCAGATAGACGAGTTCCTTGAACGGCAGGGGCTTGACGCCCGTCTCCGCGGCGTGGCGCGCGACCAACTCCTGCGCGTCGTAAGGGCCGTAGAAGGGGCGGCCCTCGGAGTCGAGTCCGGGGCTCGCGTGGTCGCGCCCGACGATGAGATGGTTCGCGCCGTAGTTGCGCCGGATGAGCGCGTGCCAGAGCGCCTCGCGCGGCCCCGCCATCCGCATCGCCAGAGGCAGGAGCGCGAGCAGCATCCGGCGCGGGTCGTAGTAGCGCTCGGCCAGAGCCTTGTAGGAGCGGACGCGCGTGTAGTGGTCAATGTCGCCGGGCTTCGTCATGCCGACGACCGGGTGCAAGAGAAGCGCGCCGTCAATCTCTCGCGCGGCGCGGGCGGTCAGCTCTTCGTGCGCGCGGTGTAAGGGGTTGCGCGTCTGGAAGGCGACGACGTTCGGGCGGCCCATCGTCGAGAGGCGCGCGCGCACCTCGGCGGGCGTGAGGCGCAAGGGTTTGAAGTCGTAGTAGCGCGGCGTCTGGAGGACGCGCAGAGAACCGGCGGCGTAGAGTTCGCCCCACGAGTGCATCTCGGCGACGAGCGGATGGCGCAGGTCGTTCGTGCCGTAGGCATCCAGCCCTTCGCGTTCCCTGTCCCACTCGTAAAGCTCCTCGACGCGGAGGACGGCGAGCACGTTGTTGTGCTGGTCGGCGAGCGCGATTTCCGCGTCGAGCGAGAGACCTTCGTCTCGACTGACGGGCAGAGTCAGAGGGAGCGGGAAGAGCGCGCCGTTCGCAAGGCGCATCTCTCCGAGCACGCGCTCGTAGTCGGCGCGGCGCATGAAGCTGTCGAGCGGCGAGAACGCGCCGCAGGCTAACAGCTCAAGGTCGCAGAGGGCGCGCGGCGAGAGGCGGACGCGCGGAAGCGACGACGCGCGCGCGCGCAACTCCTCGCGCTCCTCTTCGGCGACGTGCAGGTTGACCAACTCCCCGCCGCACGGCTCGACGAGTTTCGTTTCTGTTCCGGTGTGTGTCATTGAGTTTCGGGCCTTCGTTTCAATCTCAGTTTATGTAACAGCCGACGATGTTGACAACCGGCGGCGAGTCAACTCGTCGAGACGGCGGCTGCTGCCGTCTATCGCGCGGGACTTTATCCTTCCGCGCAGACCTGTGAGGCGGCGGCCCGTCCCGTTCTTCGGACGACGGCCAGAGCCCTTTATCCAAATCCCGCAAGGCGCTTCCCTTCCAAATTCATTTTCGTCAAGGCGGGGCTCTCCGCCTCGCCGCGACTCGCCGACGCGCGGCACGTTTTAAACGAGCAACCGGGCAGCGCGAGAGCATCGGGCATGTGCGTTGCATCCTTCGACGGCGGCGGTTCGCGTCGCCGGCAAGCGCGTCCAACTCGTCGGACGCGCTTGCGGAACGCGGGCGAAGGACTGTCGAAGTGTCTCCCCCGCAAGCACCTGCCGAAACTGCTTGAGAAGAAATGTTTGGAGGTCGAAGTTTATGAACAGACGTTTAATGGTCGGTACGCTCATGGCCCTCGCGCTCATCTTCCTGCTCCCCGGCGCGGCGCGCGCGCAGGCGACCGGAGGCTCCATCGCGGGGCAGGTTCTGGACGCGAACGGCGCGGCGGTTCCGAACGCGACCGTCACGCTGCGCAACGAGGCCAACGGGCAGACCTTGACGGCGCAGACCTCGGAGTCCGGCGCTTACAACTTCCCCAACGTCCTCGTCGGCAACTACACCGTGACGGTCGAGGCCAACGGTTTTCAGAAGGCCACGCAGAACGTCCCCGTCTCGCTGAGCAACGAGTCGAGCGTCAACACGGTCTTGCAGGTCGCCGGGCTCGGCGCGGAGACGGTCGAGGTGTCGGGCGGCGGCGAGGCACTCGTGCAGACCGAGAACTCGCAGCTCAGCCGCAACTTCGAGGAGCGGCAAGTCCAAGACCTGCCCATCTTCAACGACCCGCGCTCGCTCGCGCTGCTCTCGCCGAACGTCGTCGCGCAGGGCGCGGGCGTGACGGGCGACGGCGGCTCGGTCGGCGGCACGCGCCCGCGCTCGAACACCTTCAACGTGGATGGCGTGGACAACAACGACCCCAGCGTCACGGGCCGCCAGCTCGAAATCATTCAGGACGCCATCTCGGAAGTCGCCATCCTCACCAACAACTTCAACGCCGAGTTCGGGACGGGCGCGGGCGGCCAGTTTAACACCGTCACGAAGTCCGGCACGAACGAGTACCACGGCTCCGGCTTCCTCTACTTCCAGAGCCAGAAGTTGAACGCGGCGACGACGGGCGAAGAGGCCGCCATCCAACGCGGCGACTTGTTGGAGAAGCCGCAACTCCGGCAGCCGCGCTACGGCGGAACGTTCGGCGGGCCGATTCTCAAGAACAAGCTCTTCTTCTTCGGCGCGTACCAACGGACGGACTTGAAGCAGCAGGGCTCAGGCGTCTCTTACTCCGCGCCGACGAGCGAGGGCTTGACGCGCATCGCGGCGATACCGGGCGTGAGCCCTTTCGTCGCCGGGCTCCTGCGCGACAACCTGACGCTCGCCGCCTCGGCCTCCGAGACGCGCGAGGTGCTCGGCGTCGCGGGCATCCCGTTCGGGCAAGTCTCCATCGTCACGCCCAACGACCTCTTGCAGACGCAGTTCCAACTCAACATAGATTACCTGCGCGGCGAGAAAGACCAGTTCCGCTTCCGCTACTCGCAGGACGGGCAGACGCAGCAGCAGCCCGGTAACGGCAACGTCAAATTCAACAACACGGTGACGCAGCCCGTGAAGCTCTTCTCCGCCGGTTGGATTCGGCTCTTCACGCCGAACGTGGTCAACGAGCTGCGCCTCTCCTACAAGCGCTTCAAGCAGGACTTTGTGCTCGACGACCCGGCCTTCGAGACTTTCCCGAACCTGACCGTGCCGGACTTGAACCTCGGACTCGGCCCGAACGGAAACCTCCCGCAGGGCGGCTTCGACAACTCGTATCAACTCTATGACGCCGTGAGCCTCTCGCGCGGCGCGCACGCCTTCAAGTTCGGCGGCGAGGCCCGCTTCCTCATCTTCACCAGCTTCTTCCTCCCGCGCGGGCGCGGCGACTACGTTTACGCGAACCTCGACGAACTGTTGCTCGACCGCGCGCCGACGGTCGTTGATTTGCGCGGCGTCGGCTCGTCGGCCTTCACCGGGAACCAGCAGAAGTACTACGCCTTCGCGCAGGACGACTGGAAGGTGA
>DASTQX010000045.1:0-7579 GCA_035761505.1 Pyrinomonadaceae bacterium | reverse complement strand
GACTGAGTCTGCTCGCCCACGGCTTTTGTCTTCACCTTCATCACGCACCTCTCATGGTCGGGCCGTCGGCTCATCCGTAAATTACTGCCTGCCAATAGTAAGCGCTTTTGACTTAAAGTTTAGGTTTGACACGGCCCGCCGCTCCAACATATAGTGTGCCTCTCCCGCACCGTGCTCTAGGGACTGTGCTTGGCGTCGTTTGCGTCCCCTGAGTTCCCGTAGTGGAAAAACCGACACATGTTCAAGCTTCAAAGAATAGAAATCACCGGCTTCAAATCCTTCGCCGACTACACGGAGCTGGTTTTCACCGGTAACGGCATCACGGCCATCGTCGGCCCGAACGGCTGCGGCAAGTCGAACGTCGCCGACGCGATTGCGTGGGTGCTCGGCGAGCAGCGCGCCAAGTCCCTGCGCGGCGGCGAGATGAAGGACGTTATCTTTCAGGGCTCGCGTAACCGCGCGCCGAGCGGGATGGCCGAAGTCGTCCTCCACATGGTCGCCGACGAGACGATTCTGGAAGAGCCCGACATTGACGACATTGACGCCACGCTCGAAGTCATTGACGAGCAGACCGAGGCGATTGAAGTAAAGCTCGCCCCCGCCATAGACTCCGAGCCCGCCCCGGCGGCGACGCCGGACGCCGAGGCCGAAGTCACCGCCCCCGGCGACACCGCCGACCTCGCCATGCCGGGCGGAATCATCGAAGAGACGGGCGTCGCCGCCCCCTCTTCCGAACTCTTGGAAACGCCCGACGCCGCGCCCGCCGACGAAACTAACTCTTCCGCCTCCGGCGAGGCGGCGCTCGTCGAAGCAGCCGCGCCGAAGCCGCGCCCCGCGCACAAGCGGCACTGGCGTCCGCGCCGCATGGAACTCGACTTCGCGCCCGGCGAGACCGTCTCCGTGACGCGTCGCCTCTACCGCGACGGCGAGAGCGAATATCTTCTCAACGGTCGCCTCTGCCGCCTGCGCGACATTCAAGACCTCTTCTCCGGCACGGGCCTTTCGGGCGCGCACTACGCCATCATCGAGCAGGGGCGCATCGGCCAAATCCTTTCGGCGAAGCCGATGGATCGCCGCACGCTCATCGAAGAGGCCGCCGGAATCACGAAGTTCCGCGTCCGCCAGCGAGCCGCCGAGGCGCGTTTGGACGGCGCGCGCTCGAACCTCAACCGCGTCTCTGACATCATCTCCGAAATCGAGCGGCAGGTCGGCAGCCTCCGCCGTCAGGCGGCGAAGGCCCGCCGCTACCAGCAGGCGCGCGAAGAGCTTCGAGAACTCCTGCGCCGCGTCTATGCCGCCGACGAGCGGGCGCTGACCTCGCACCTCGCGGAGCTGCGCGCGCACCTCGACGCCGCGAACGAAGAGGTCGAACAGCTCGCCGAAGAACTGGAGCTACGCGAGGAGGAGGCGAGGCAGGCGACGACCGAGGCCCGCGCGCGCGAAGAGGAGTTGGCCGAGGCGCGCGCCGCCGTCTCGGAGTCGGCGCTCCGGCGCGACCGGCGCGAGCGCGAGCGCGCTTATCAGGAAGAGCAGATTGCCGCCTTGGAGAATCGCCTCTCCGAAGTCCGCCGCGAGATGGGCGCGGTCGAGGCGCGTTTGTCGTCCGTCTTGAGCGAGAGCGAAACGCTCGTCATGACCGACGTGCAGATGCGCGAGGCGAGCGAGCAGAGTGCTCGCCAACTCGAAGAGGCCGAGGAGTCTTACGCGCGCCGCGTCGCCGAAGTCCTCGAAGCCGAGCGCGCGATTGAGAGCGCGCGCGCCGAACTCCTGACGCACACGGGCGTCTCCGAGCGTCTGTTTGAAATCGGGCGGCAGCTCGCCGCCTCGCTCGAAAGGCTCGCTCTTCAGGCCGAAGGCTTGGCGCGCGAGGGCGAGCGCGCGGCCTCCATCCACGCGCAGGCCGAGGCCGAGTCGGCGAAGCTTCAGGAAGAGATTAAGACGGCGCGGGCGCGGATTGACGCGCTGCTTGCCGAGCGCGAGCACCGCGCGCGGGAGTTGACGGTGGCGCGCGCCGAGGTCGAAGAGACCGCCGCCGCGCACGCGCACAAGCGCGACGAGGCCGCGAGGGTTCGTCACCGCCTCGACACGCTCGCCGAGATTGATTCGCAGCGCTCGCTCTACTCGCAGGCCGTCCAGCGCATCTTCACACCCGAAGCCGGGGACAGGCCCAAAGACTTCCACACCATCGGCACGCTCGCCGACGTTTTGCGCGTCGAACCGCACTGGGAGCGCGCCGTCGAGAGCGTGCTCGGCCCCTACCTCCAATCGGTCATCGTGCCGACGCCCGACGACGCCGTGCGCGCCTCGGCTTGGCTTCACTCGACGGGCGCGGGCCGCGCCAACTTCCTCGTCGCCGGTCTCCACGGCGGCGCGGAGACGACCGACACGGGCGAAGAGTTCCCCGCGACCGTCGCCGACTACCGCGAAGCCGATTTGAGGGTCGCCAACCTGCTCGGCGCTCCGCGTGAGATCGGCGCGGTGCTCAGGCGCACGCTCGCGCGCGAGATGGGCGCGCGCGTCGTCGAGAATCTTGAAGAGGCGATGCTCGCCACGCTCCCGACCGGCGAGATGTGCGTGACGCAGGCGGGCGAGTGGGTTATCGGCGGGCAGTTGCTTTCGGCGGGTGGCCCGCGCGTCTCGGAAGAGGGCGCGGGGCTCCTCGCCTTCAAACGCGAGATGCGCGAGCTTGAGGCCGGGATGGTCGGGCTCGAAGCCGATCTCGTCTTCGCCGACGAGGCCGCCTCGCGCGCCCGCGCGCGACTCGTCGAGTTGGAAGACGCCTTCCTCCTCCTGAATGATTCAATCGGGCGCGAGGAGCGCGAGCACATCGCGCGCGAGGTCAACGCCGAACAGCTCAAGCAGGAGATTGAGCGCGCCGGTCGTCACATGCGGGTCGTCGCCGACGATGCCGCGCGCCTCGCCGCCGAAGAAGAAGAGCTGCGCGAGCGCCGCGCGCGTCAACTCGCCGAGGCCGAAGCCGCCGAGGCCGCGCGCGTCGCCGCCACGCAAGCGGTCGCCGGGGCCGCCGAGAAACTGGCCGAAGCGCGCCGCGCCGCCGAGGCCGAGAGCGAACATCTTGGCCGCCAGCGCGCCGTCGCGGCGACCGCCGCCGAGCGCCGCCGCGCGACAGCCGCCGAGTTGCGGCGCATGGAGGGCGAGACGGGCGAACTTCGCGCGCGGCTCGAACGGCACGAGGCGGAACTGACTTCGACCGGCGAACGGCTCGAAACTCTGCGCCACTCGCTCGCCGAGTTGAGCGAGAGTTCCGGTCAGGTCGAGAGCGAACGCATCGCGCTCGAAAGCAGGGTCGAGGAGGCCACCGCGCGCCTCGCCACCTCGCGCGTCAACGCCGACTCGCTCTCGGCGGACGTGACGGAACTGCACCAGCGCGCGGCCACGGCGAGGGATTCGCGCGCCGCGCTCGAAGTCCGCCGGGCCGAGACGGCGGCGCGTCTGAACTACGTCCGCGAGTCCTGCCTGAGCGAACTCAACCAGACGCTCGAAGAGATCGCCGCGCTCTTCCCGCCGGACGAGGACTTCGACCTCGAAGCCTCGCGCGCCAGACTCGAAGAGTTGCGCGCGCGCGTCGAGGGCTTCGGCGCGGTCAACATGATGGCGCTCGAAGAGCTGGCCGAGAATGAGGAGCGCCTGACGTTCCTCACCGAGCAGCGCAAGGACATCACCGACGGCATCGCCTCGACCGAAGAGGCGTTGCGCGAAATCAAGCGGCGCTCGCGTGACCGCTTCCGCCACGCCTTTGAAGAGATCAACCGCAACTTCGGCCAGTTCTTCCTCGAACTCTTCGGCGGCGGTCGCGGCGAGATGAGTTTGCTCGACTCGGACGACGTTCTGGAATCCGGCATTGATATCGTCGCGCAGCCGCCGGGCAAGCGCTTGCAGAACGTCCTGCTCCTCTCAGGCGGCGAGAAGGCGATGGCCGCGATCTCGCTCGTCCTCGCCATCTTCAAGTACCGCCCGTCGCCCTTCTGTCTTTTGGACGAAGTGGACGCGCCGCTCGACGAAGCCAACGTCGGGCGCTTCACCGGCAAGATCGTCGAGATGAGCGCCGACACGCAGTTCCTCGTCATCACGCACAACAAGCGGACGATGGAGTCGGCGCGCGCCCTCTACGGCGTGACGATGGAAGAGGTCGGCATCTCCAAGCTGGTCTCGGTCAGGTTCGAGTGAAAGCCAAAAACAGAGTCCCGTTGCTCTTCACGTTGGCCGCGCTCTTGTTTACGGGCGCGGCCCTCGGCGCTTCGGCGCAGAGCCGGGCGAAGGGCCGAAGCGCCGCCGCCGAACAGTCCGGGCCGAAGAAGACGACGCAGAGGCCCGACGAGCAAGCCGCGCCGAAGAAGACGACGCAGAGGCCGGAAGAAGAGCGGCAGAGCGGGACGACCGCCGCGCCCACGAGCGCGAAGGAAGACCCGAACGCCGCGCGCTACACCTACGAGTTCGAGCAGCCCGACTTCTTCGTCTATTTCATCCACATCGAGCACGACGACGCGGGGCGCGGCCTCATCCGCTTCGAGCGACGCTCCGACGCCGAGCAGACGACCGAGCCCTTCCAACTCTCGCCCGCTGCTTTGGAGCGCGTCGCCGCGCGCTGGGCGGCGCTGAAGTTCCTCGACTCGACGGCGAACTACCAGCACGAGCGCACCTATCCGAGCTACGGCAAGACGCGCCTCTTGATGAAGCAGGGAGGACGCCAGCGCACCGCCGAGTTCAACTACGCGAGCGACCCGGACGCCTTCGCCCTCGCCGACGAATATCGCCGCGCCGCCGACCAGGCCGTCCTCGTCTTCGAGCTGAAGGTCGCCGTCGAGAGCCAGCCGCTCGAAACGCCCAAGCTCCTCAGCCGCATTGACACGCTCGTTGACGGCACGCGCCTCTCCGACCCACAGCAACTCGTCCCGCTCCTCCGCGAACTCTCCACGGACGAACGCATCCCCCTCGTCGGTCGCAACCAGATTGCACGCACCTTGAAGAAGTTGGAGAAGGCGGGGAAGTAAGGGCGGGGAATCAAAAGCCTTCCGGAGTCCGGCTACTTCTTTCTCTCTTTGCGCCACGTGCGGACGAAGATGACGACCGCCGTGATGGCGAAGAGGAGCAGCACCGCCATCACGGAGAGCACGAAAATGAGTTCTCTGGTCGCGCCGTCGGTCATCGGTCTTCAGTCCTTCATTCTCAAGACAATCGAACTTTAAGCGGCCTGCTCCTCCGACTCCGGCGTGGGGGCGGGCGCGGGTTTGTAGCGGATGCGGCGGATGCGCCGTCGCTCGACCTGCTCGACGAGGAAGCTCGCGCCCTCGTGCTCGACCTCTTCGCCGGGGCGGAGGATGCGGCCCGCTTTGGCGAGGAGGAATCCGGCCATCGTCGTGTAGCCCGCCTCTTCGGGGAGCTTCAAGTCGAAGCGGCGGTTGGCGTCGCGCACGGCGAGCATCCCGTCCAGAAGGAAAGTCCCGTCCGGCCCCTCGACGATTTGCGCGCGCACCTCGTCGTCGTACTCGTCGTTAATCTCGCCGACAATCTCTTCGAGCAAGTCTTCCAGAGTGACGATGCCTTCGAGCCCGCCGTGCTCATCCACGACGCAGGCGAGGTGCGTCTGCGCCTCCTGCATCTGCGAGAGCACCGCGCCGAGCCGCGCCGTCGCCGGGACGAAGAGCGGCGGATGCAGCATCTTTTCAAGGTCGAACGTCGAGGGGCTGACCGTGCGGAGGCACGGCATCAGGTCTTTCATGAACAGCACGCCGACGATGTCGTCGAGGCGCGCGCGGAAGACCGGGAGGCGCGAGTAGCCGTGCTCGCAGAAGGCCGCCTCGGCCTCTTCGAGCGTCGCCGTCAGGGGCAGCGCCGTGACCGCCGTGCGCGGGATTAGCGCCTCGCGCACCTCGGCGTCGGCGAAGTCGAAGACGCGGTTGATGAGCACCTGCTCTTCGGGGTCAATGTGCCCGCCTTTGCGCGACATCTCGATGACTTGCCGCAACTCCTCCTGCGTGTAGATCGAGGCGTGCTCGCTCGACGCGTGGAGCCCGAAGAGGCGCACCACCCACGCGCTCGCCCAGTCGAGGGCGAAGACCAGAGGCTTGCCCACCAGAAAGAACATCCTCATCGGGAGCGCCGAGGCGAGCGCCACCTTCTCGGCGCGTTCGAGCCCCAAGAGCTTCGGAGCCTGCTCGCCGATGACGATGTGGAGCGCCGTGATGATGCTGAAAGCGATGACGAAGGCGACGACGTGGACGCCCGTCTCGGACATCCCGGCGCGCGTGAGCGGCCCTTCGAGGAGGTGCGCGACCGCCGGTTCGCCCAGATAACCGAGGCCGAGCGAGGCCAGCGTGATGCCGAGCTGCGCCGCCGAGAGGTAGGCGTTGAGGTTGCTCAGCAACTCCATCAAGCGCTTGGCGCGCCGGTCGCCGCTCTCGGCCAGAGTCTCGATGCGCGAGCGGCGGACGCCGACGAAGGCGAACTCAGCCGCCACGAAAAAGCCGTTGAGCAAGACCAGCAGCAGGACGGAAAAGAGTTTGATGAAAGTAATCATCTTGAAAGCATCATGGGCGGAAGCATCATGCCTGTCCAGCCGCCGAGGGACAAGCCCCCCGCGCGTTTGCGGCGAGCAGGCGGCAGAATTCCACGACGCGGTTCTCGGCCCAGAAGCGGTCTTCGGTTCCCGTCCCCGCCCCGGCGACGAAGGCGACGTGGCCGCCGTGCTCCGGCAGCACGAGCAGCACCGAGGGGTTCTCCGCGAGCGAGGGGTCGAAGAACGACGAGGCCGGGATGATGGGGTCGTCCTGCGCGTGCAGGACGAGCGTCGGGACGCGGATGCGCGCGACGAGCGGAAGCGCGCTGCTTTGCGCGTAGTAGTCGGCGGCGTCGCGGAAGCCCGCGTGCGGCGCGGTGAAGCGCTCGTCGAACTGGCGGACGGTGCGGACGCGCCGCAAGTCCCGAACGTCATAGACGTTTGGGTGGAGGCGCTGCTTGCGGCGGATGCGTCGGCGGAGGCTGCGCATGAAGCTCGACATGTAAATCATGTTCTCGCGCCGCTCGATCTGATCGGCGCAGGCGCTCAAGTCGAGCGAGGGCGAGACGGCGCAGACGCCCTTGAGCGCCGAAGGGAAGTCCGCGCCGTACTCGCCCGCGAGCTTGAGGACGATGTTGCCGCCCATCGAGAATCCGGCAAGGAAGATCGAGTCGAACCCGTCGCGCGTCGCCAGCTCTTCGACGACGCGGCGGATGTCGCCGCTCATCCCACTGTGATAGAGAGTCTCGGCGAGGTGCTCGGTGTCGCCGCAGTTGCGGAGGTTGAGCGAGACGACGTTAAAGCCTTCGGCGAACGCCTTGCGGCCCGTGCCGCGCATGTAGTGCGAGCGGCTTGAGCCTTCGAGCCCGTGGACGAGCAGGAGCGTCGGGGCCGCCTCGCGCTCCGTCTGCCAGCGACAGTGCGCGAGGATGCTGGCGCGCGGCTCGACCTCGAAGGTGCGCGGCTCGTAGCCGCGAATCTCGTCGTTGAGCCGCGTGTTGGTCTTGCCCCGCAGACCGGAGACGAGCGTCTGCGCGTGGCCGCCGCGCGCGAAGCGGTGCG
>DASTQX010000044.1:0-15020 GCA_035761505.1 Pyrinomonadaceae bacterium | reverse complement strand
AGTTGACGAACTCCAGAGGATTGCGCCCGCGGTTGCCGACGATGGGGAGCGCTTCGAGCGGTCGCTCCTCAATCGTGTTGCCGAAGTTGCCGGAGGTGCTCGTCTGGACGAGTTCGGCGGACGCCTCGACCGTCACGACCTCGGCGATGTTCCCGGTCTCAAGGATTACATCCACGGTCGCCGGCTGGTTGATGTTGACCGGGTTGGCCGTCGAGACGAACTTCTTGAACCCGGCCTTCTCGACCGCGACCGTGTAGGTTCCGACCTGCACCGAGTCGAAGGCGTAAGTCCCCGTGCCGGTCGTCTGGGTCGTGAAGGAGACGCTCGTCGCCTCGTGGGTGAGCGTCACGGTCGCGTCGGGGACGACCGCGCCCGACGCGTCCAAGACCGTCCCGGTGACGCGCGAAGTCGTCCCCTGCGCGAAGGCAGGCCCGGCGAGGCTCGACAGCAGGCCGAGGCACAAGACGAGGGAAAGTAGGCTTCGTCTATTCATAAAGGGCTCCTGTTCGGAAGTTCTGAGACAAAGCAGGCCGAAGGGGTTCGCCAAGACCGAGCGGCCCGACGGCGCACGGCGTCCGGGCTACATCGCTGCAACTCATCCCCTTCCGGCATGTGTACTTTTCAACGCAACGAGAGAGCGTCCGGGTTGCGCGCGAGAAGACTTACAGCTTACGTCAAGAAAGGCTGGGCGTACCGCTTGCTCGAAGATGCGCTCATTCTATTGACTAATGTATCAATAAGGGAAGCGAAATATTCTTATCACCTTGATAACCATTCGTAATGGCCGGGCCGCCCCTCATCCGGCGGCCCCGAAGGTTCTCCGCACGCCGAGAGGCCCGCGCGCGCGCTCCTCCGTGCTCTGAACTGAAGGCGTGAGGCGCTCGCGGGACAAGATTTTTCGGCTTTCAAATTTCGACCGGGGACAGTCTCTTTCCTCGGCGAGAAAAGGTTGGTCTTTGAAGTAGCAACTTATATTCCAACAGGCGGGACTTTCAACAACGCCGGAAATCGGGCGGCGGGCGGCGCGGGCGACAGCCGCACGTCTAAAAAAATGGATTAACCCGCCGATTTTTTGGATGCTGCGTTTTCGGGCCGGGTGCGGCGCGCGGGCGGAGTGAGGCGCTTGAGGTCGGCGGCGGAGAGTTTGAAGGGGCGAGTCGGACGGGCTCGCCCCTTCCCTCTTTGGCGGCGGTTTACGACGCGGCGAACATCTTGTTGAGCACTCCGGCGAGGCGGTAGCCCGCGAGCGCGAGACGCATCCGTGCGATGCGCTGCGCCTCGTCGGTGTACGCCTTCGACGGCGTGTCGCCTTCCTTGATGTTCTTGTAAACGACCGCGCGACCGAGCGCGTTGCTCTCCTCGACCCAGTGGAGCGGCTCAAGGTCGTTCGCGGCGGCGGCGTTCGCTTCCAAAGGATAAGCCTTCATCACTTCCTCGGCGAGCGCGAGGAGCCGCGCCTTGCCCGCGTCGTCGAGCGGTCGCTTCGGCGACTGGAAGCCGAAGGCCCCGCCCGCCGCGTCCCAGAAGGAGTGGAGGTTTCGGATGCCCGCCTCTTCGGGCATCTTGAGGGGGAAGCCGTTGCCGCCCGCGTCGCCGTCCTTCTGCGCCGCCGTGTAACGCGTCGTCGCGTGCAAGGGCTGGTGCACGTCGCCGACGAGGTGATAGAGGAAGCCGAGCACTTCGGCGTCCGTCTTGTCGCGCCCCGTGCCCTTGCGCAGAGAGTTCATTGACCAGTTGATGCGGTCGAGGACGTTGACCGGCTCCGGCCCGACGCTCCCGCGTTCGGGCACGCCGTCGAAGAAGGGCTTGTGATTGATGTAGTGCCACGGGTCGTACTCGTCGTTGATGGAGTCGCCTCGGAAGTCGTCCATCCAGACGGCGATGGTCACGGGGTCGTAAATCTTCTCGCACGTCGCGGGCGTGTAGTAGCCCGCGCAGAGGTGAATCAGCGGACGCCTCCCCTGCGCCGGTATGAGAAGCTTATCCACGCGCGCCTTCGCCGCCGGGGAGAGCTTCAGGTACGCGACCTGCGCGACGATCATGTGGCCCGTGTCGTGCCACGCGAGGGTGCTCTGCGGCGCGGCCACGAAGAAAAGGGTGAGTATTAAAAGGCGGGTGACTTTCATCATCTTCATGCTCCTCCGGAACAAATCTCGAAACTAGGGCGGCGACCGAAGCTCTTAACGATACAACAACGCGCGCGCGCGCGCCCGGCGGAACTCTTCGAGCCGCTCGCCCCACGAGCGCGTAATCTCTTCGGGCGCGTCGGCTCGCCGGACGCGTTCGAGCGTGTCGGCGTTGACGAGGAGGCGCAGGTAGTCCTGCACCTTCCAGTCGGCGGGGTGGAGACGCCTGAGGGCGACGGCGATTTCGATGCCCGTCCGCACGGGCCGGAAGCGCGCGCGGTCGGTGATGAAGAGGTTGACGCCGCCGCACTCTTCGCCCTTGAAGACCGAAGCCCTCGGCGTGAAGCGCACGGGCACGAAGCGCACGCCGGGCAGGTCGCGCGCGTTGAGGTACGAGGCGAGCCTCTGACCGTCGAGCCACGGCGCGCCGAAGACCTCGAACGGCGTGTCGGTTCCGCGCCCGACCGAGAGGTTCGTCGTCTCAAGCAGGCCGACGCCCGGATAGAGCGTCGCCTCGGTCAGACTCCGCATGTTCGGCGAGGGGTTGACCCACGTCTGCCCCGTCGCGTCGAACCACATCCCGCGCCGCCAGTTCTCCATCTTGACCACGCGCAGGTCGCAGCCTATCCCGCGTTGCTCGTTGAAGAGTTGCGCCAGTTCGCCCACGGTCATCCCGTGGCGCACGGGAATCGTGTGATAAGCGATGAAGGAGAGCTTGTCCGCGTCGCCGACCGGCCCTTCGACTTCGACGCCGTTAATCGGGTTCGGGCGGTCGAGCACGAAGACCGGCAACTTCACTTTCGCCGCCTCCTCCATCGCGTAGCCGAGCGTCGAGATGTAGGTGTAGAAACGCGCGCCGATGTCTTGGATGTCGAAGACGAGCGCGTCCAAACCTTTCAAGTGCTCCGCGCGCGGCCTTCTTGAATCGCCGTAGAGCGAATAGATCGGGAGGCCCGTCTTCTCGTCGGTCGAGTCAGAGACTTTTTCATCGAGCGCGCCGCGGATGCCATGCTCCGGCGAGAAGAGCGCGACGAGTTTGACGCCCGGCGCTTCGCGCAGAACGTCAATCGTCTGCCGCCCCTTGCGGTCGCGCCCCGTGTGGTTCGTGATGAGCCCGACGCGCATCCCGGCGAGTTGCTTGAAGCCGTCGCGCTGGAGCACGTCCACGCCGTTCAGCACCTCGGCGTCCGTGGGCGCGGGCGGCCTCTCCGCGTCGCGCGTGCGCGCGTCGTTCAGAGAGACTTGAAAGCGCACGAAGCCCGCCATCATCTCGCGCAGGTAGTCCTGCTGTTCGAGCCGCGCCTTGAGGACGCTCCCCAAGTCGGTGACGGCCCCGGCGGTAATCGTCGCCACGCGCGCGCGCAACGATGACACGTCGCCCTTGCCGTCCGGATGGACGCGGTTGCTCAAGAAAACGACGAGCGATTCGGTCGCCGGGTCAATCCACACAGACGTTCCCGTAAAGCCCGTGTGGCCGAAAGAGCCGACCGGAAAAAGTTCGCCCCGGTTGACGGAAAAACTCGTGTTGATGTCCCAGCCGAGCCCGCGCGCGCCGCCCTCTTCCGTGACCTGACGCGGGCGCGTCATCTCCTCGACGCCGAGCGGGCTGAGGATGCGCGCGCCGTTGTACTCGCCGCCGCGCAAGATCATCTGGCAATAGATGGCGAGGTCGTCGGCGGTCGAGAAGAGCCCGGCGTGACCGGCGACGCCGCCCATGCGATTCGAGGTCGGGTCGTGCACCTCCCCACGCAGCATCCGCTCGCCCTCCGTGCCCGTCTCGCCCGTCCCGCCGAGGTAGCTCCGCATCCCGCGCACCGTCTCGGTCGGCGCGACCCTCGACAGAAGCTCGGCGCGCGGGCGGAAGCCGGTGTCCTTCATGCCGAGCGGCTCGAAGATGTTCTCCTTGGCGAACACGTCGAGCGGCTGGCCGGAAACCCTCTTGACGACTTCGGCCAGAGCAATCATCCCGATGTCGCTGTAGATGAAGCGCGAGCCGGGCGCGTTTCGCAGAGGCTCGACGTAGAGCCGCTTCAGCATCTCTTCGTGGCCCGACCACTGCTCGCGCAGGTCGAAGTCCGGCGCGTAGCCCGAACGGTGCGTGAGCAGGTGCTCGACCGTCATCTTCTCCCTGTCCTCGCCCTTCAACTCCGGGATGTGTTTGGAAACCGGGTCGCTCAGACGCAGCCTGCCGCGCTCGACCAGAATCATCGTGCTCGTCGCCGTCGCCAAGACCTTCGTCAGACTCGCCACGTCGAAGATCGTGTCCGCCGTCATCTCCTCGCGCCGGGGGACGAGCGCGCGCGCGCCGTAAGCCTTGCGCCAGACCACGCCGCCGCGCCGCGCCACCAGCACGACCGCGCCCGGCAACTCCTTCCGCGCCACTGCTTCCGTCACCGCCGCGTCAATGTACGCCAGACGCTCCCCGGACATCCCGACCTTTTCCGGCGCGACCGAGGGCAGCGCCACCGCGAAGGTCTGAGACAAAAACGAGAGTGTCAGGCAGAGGGCCGCAAAGAGGCGGAAGCCCGACTTTGAACGAGGCCGCGTGTGCTGTCGCTGTTGTGTTCTCATAGCTCGAAAAATTGCCCTTCCTTACGGTCGGGCTTCCGCCGCTCTGGCGGTCGTCGCTTTCAACTGTATCCCCGTGCCGCGCGGGTAGAGGCCGGGGAGCGAGATGGGCAGGCGGCCCGTGATGTCCGCCTGACCGGCGAGGGCGCGGGCGGCGGCGCGTTGGAGGCTCGGCATGTCGCCGTAGGCAACGACGTAAGTTCCGAGCGCGGGGAAATTTTGCAGCAGGTACGGGTTGCCGAAGCTCACGCCGACGACCGGCACTTTGCGTTCGAGCAGCGTGTTAAGAGCGCGCGCGCCCTGTTCGGGGAGCCCCACGCTGTTCGACGCGCCGGAGCGCACGCGCCCATACATCGAGGCGACGACCACATCCGCTTTCTGCGCGCGCGCTATCGCCTCGGCCACTTCCGCCTCGGTCGAGCGCGAGTCGAGGACGACCGTCTCCGCGCGCCTTCCGAGCCGCGCCAGTTGCGAGGCGAAGGAGTTGGCGATCCAGAAGCGGTCTTCGCCGTTCGTGATGGCGAGGTTGAAGACGCGCGCGCCGGAGCGGAGCCCTGAGCCGCCTTCGGGTTGGAGCAGTTTCGCTTCGTCGCGGACGAGCGTGACGGCGCGGCCCGCGATCTCTTCGGCGAGCCTCAAGGCTTCGGGGGCGGAGACGAGTTGGTCTATCGCTTCAAGCGGCGTGACGCGCTGCTTGACGAGTCCGAGGTCGTACTTGGAGGCGAGGATTTTGCGCGCCGATTCCTCGATGCGTCGCTCGGTCAAGCGCCCGCTCTTGACGGCCTCGCGCAGGCCGCGCGTGGCCGCGTCCGGGTCGGCGGGCTTCAAGAGCATGTCCGCGCCCGCGAGCACGGCGCGCACCGCCGCCTCGTCCTGCTTGAAGTAGATGGTGAGTCCGCTCATGTCGAGCGCGTCGGTCACGACCATCCCGTCGAAGCCGAGGTCTTTCTTCAGAATCCCGCCGAGGACTGTCGGCGAGAGCGTGCCCGGAAGGTACGCGCTCTCGTCCACGATCTCGCCGCCCTCGTCCACGTAGGCGGGCCGGATGGCGTCTTCGCGCGGGAGCGGCTTGACGGTCGTCGGGTCAATCTCCGGCAGCCCGATGTGCGCCGACATCACGGCCCCGACGCCCGCCCCGATGGCCGCGCGAAAAGGTATCAACTCGATCTGGTCGAGCCGCGCGCGGCTGACCTTGATGACGGGCAAGCCCCGATGCGAGTCAACGCTCGTATCGCCGTGCCCCGGAAAATGTTTCGCGGTGGCGATGACGCCCGCGCCTTGCGCGCCCCCGGTGAAGGCGGCGGCGAACTTCGCCACCTCCGCCGGGTCTTCGCCGTAGGAGCGGACGTTGATGACGGGGTTGGCGGCGTTGTTGTTCACATCCACGACGGGCGCGAATATCTGCTGCACGCCGAGAGCGCGCGCCTCCTTCGCCGTAATCTCGCCTTGCCGTCGCGCGAACTCCGGGTTGCCGGTCGCGCCGACCGCCATGTTCCACGGAAAATTGACCGTGTCTTCAAAACGCATCCCCGCGCCCGCTTCGAGGTCGGCGCTGATGAGGAGCGGCCTCCGCGCGTGCTGCTGCATCCGGTTGACGAGATGCACCGACTCATAGACGGGGCCGCGGAAGAGGATGATGCCGCCGACGTGGTTCTGCTCGACCTGCCGCCGCAGAGACTTGTACTCCTCGCTCTCCTGATTGAGGAAACGCGCGTTGACGCCGACCGAGATGAGCTGCCCGATCTTCTCTTCAAGCGACATCTTTTTAAGTTCGCCGTCGGCCCACTTGAGCGCGTCCTGCGACGCGCGGCGCGAATACGGCTCCGCACCCGGCTGCGGCGCGAGCGCGCTCGGCGCGACGTTCGGCGGTCTGTTGGCGTGCGAGCGCCCGTCCCGCCCCTTCGTCTCGTAACGTTCCGGCGCGGGGCCGCGCGCGTCAAGCTGCCCGAACGACGGGCCGCACAGGAGCAGGAGCGCCAGCGCCGCCCGCGTTATTTCTCTTATCCGCATCATCTCTTTCTTTCCGTCCCGGCGGGCCTTTAGTCGGCAGCGGCACCGGGCGCGAGTTCGTCCTGCTTCTCGACGGGCGCGTCCTTGAAGGCGAAGCCCGCGAGCCATGCGACCGAGAACGTCGTCACGCTCCCGATGAGCGCATACCACGGCCAAGCGATGTTGGTACAAGTGTAGATGTAGAGCATCACGGTGATGCTCGACAGCATCCCGACGAGCGCGGGCGGCTCGCTCACGCGGCGCAGAAAAGTCCCGACGAGGAAGACGCCGAGCACGGGGCCGTTGATGAGCGAGGCGATGGACAGCGCCTGGTCGAGCGCCGAGCGCTGCTTCCGCATCACGGCGAGCGCCACGCCGATCTGCACGACGCCCCAGAGCAGCGTCAGCCAGTGCGAGACTTTCAGGTAGTGCCGGTCGTCGCGGCGCGGCGCGAAGGGCTTGTAGAGGTCGTTGACGGCGGTCGCCGCAATCGCGTTCAGAGACGAAGAGAGCGCCGCCGCGAAGATGGCCGCCACCACCAGCCCCGAAAGCCCCGAAGGCATGTGCTTCGTGATGAAGTCAGGGAAGACTCTATCGCCGCCCGCGAACGGGTGCGTCGCGCTCGCCGCCTGCGCGTAGGCCGGGTCGGCGAAGGGCTGGTAGAAGGCGAAGAGCAAAACGCCGATGAAGAGGAAGCCGACGAACTGCGCGAAGACGACCAAGCCGCTCGACAGCAAAGCCGCCGCCGCCCGCCTCGGTCGGTCGGTGCAGAGGTATCGCTGGACGAGGTACTGGTCAGTCCCGTGCGTGCTCATCGTCAGGAAGCAGCCGCCGACGAGCCCCGCCCAGAACGTGTAATTCTTCGCCAGGTCGAACGGCAGCGAGAACTCGAAGCCGCCCTCCGTGAACGGGAACTTGAAGAGGTAGTTCGTCGGCCTCACGCCCCAATCCACGAAGCTGAACTTGCCGTACTGCTCGCCGAGCGACATCGCGCCCTCGAACCCGCCGCCGATGGCCGACGCCAGCACAATAGCGGCGGCGAGCGCGCCCGCCAGATAGATTCCGAGCTGCACCACTTCGACCCAGATCACCGCCTCCATCCCGCCGTAGTAGGTGAAGACGATCATCACCGCGCCGAGCAGAATGATGGAAGCGACGATGACCGTCTCGTTATTCGCGCCCGGCACGAAGGCCGCATAGACGGCGGCCAGCACGATGGCCGTCAGCAGCAGGCGAATGCCGTCGGCGATGTTCCGCATCACGACGAAGAGCGCGGCGGCCAGCATCTTGATGCGGTTGCCGAAGCGGCGTTCGAGCAGTTGATAGACCGTCAACAGCTCGCCCCGGAAGTACGAAGGGATGAAGAGGAGCGAAATCACGACGCGGCCCAGCATGTAGCCGACGACGAGTTGGAGGAACTGGAAGTTACCGCCGCGCGCGAACGCGATGCCGGGCACGCTGATGAAGGTGATGGTCGAAGTCTCGGTGGCGACGATTGACGCCGCGATGGCCCACCACGGCACGGTGCGGTCGCCGAGAAAATAGTCGCGCGTCGTCTTCTGCTTGCGCGAGAACCAGACGCCGAACAGCGTGATGCCGAGCAAGTATCCGAAGATGATGACAAGGTCTAAGGGGCGCATCGTTGGAAGCGGCGGTCAGGAGTCAGAATCGAAGAGCTGTATCCCTCCGGTTAATTGCCGGCCCGTTATGTTCGGGATGAAAATCAAAGTGCCTTGGGCACGGAATCTTTTTCAAGCCGCGCCGTCAACTAACTCTCCTAGAGAGCGGATGCGCGGGCAGAGGCTCTCCGGGTGCAGGTCGAGCGGGTCGAGGAGGATGCCTCGCATGCCGACGGCGCGGGCCGCGAGCGCGTCGTGCGCGTAGGAGTCGCCGACGTAAGCGGCCTCCGCCGGTTCGAGTCCGAGCCTTCCGAGCGCGAGGTGGAAGATTTGCGCGTCGGGCTTGCGGCAGCCGACGAGGTGCGAGTCTATGAGCAGGTCGAAGCGGTCGGCGATCTCCGTCGCGCCGAGCGAGTCGTTCAGCCGCCCGTCCTCGGTGTTGGAGATGACAGCGACGAGCAGGCCCGCGCGCCTCAACTCTTCAATCACGCGCGGGGCTTCGGGGTCGAGCCCGCACCAGAGATGGCGCTCGTCGTGCGACTCGGAGGCGCGCTCGATGACGCGCCCGCACTGCGCTTCGTCGAGGCCGAGCGAGCCGTACATCCGCCGGAAGACCCAGTGCGGCTTTTGGTGTTCGGGCGGCGTCACGTAGCCCTCGCGTTGCATCTCCGCGCCGACCGTCTTCAGCGTCTCTTTGAGCGAACGCTCAAGCTCGCGCGCGTCGAACTCGCGCCCGGCCACTTCCGCCGCGAAGCCTGCGAGGCGCGGCCAATCCGGGTGGACGAGTGTCCCGCCCGCGTCGAAGATGCAGGCGCGCGCGCCGCTCAGAGAAGGATGCAACATCGGTGCAAGTTAAAAAGGGAGAGAAGATAAAAAGCTCACGGGCAGTATAAACGCTGCGGCCCTCTAACGCGAAAGCGACTCGACGGCGCGCGCGACGACGCCGCGCGAGGAGGCGAGCGCTCTTTCCGCTTCTGCGCGCGCGGCCCCCGTCTTGAACATCACGAGCGCCACGCGGAGGTCGCCGCCCGCGCCTTCGATGGCGGCGCGCGCCGCCTCCTCGTCCGCGCCCGTCTCGGCGACGAAAATCCGCACCGAGCGCGCGCGCAGCTTTTCGTTGCGCGGCAGGAGGTTCGTCATCCGGTTGCCCGTGACGTAGCCGAGGCGCGCGAGCGTCGCCGTCGAAATCATGTTTAAGACGAGCTTCTGCGCCGTCCCCGCCTTCAGACGCGTCGAGCCCGCGATGACTTCGGGGCCGACGACCGGAACGATAGAGACTTCCGCCGCCTCCGTGATCGGCGAGCCCGGCGCGCACGTCAAAGCGACGGTGAAAGCACCTGTGGCGCGCGCGTGCTCGACCGCGCCGAGCGTGTACGGCGTGCGCCCCGAAGCGGCGATGCCGACGAGCGCGTCAGCCTTCGTGAAGCCTCGCGCTTCTAAATCTCTCGCGCCCGCCGCGCGGTCGTCTTCCGAGGCTTCGACCGCGCGGTGGCAGGCGTCGAAGCCGCCCGCGATGACGGCCTGCACCAACTCCGGCGGGACGCCGAAAGTCGGCGGGCACTCGGACGCGTCCAAAACGCCCAGACGCCCCGAAGTCCCCGTCCCCGTGTAGAAGAGCCGCCCGCCTGCTTCGAGCCGCGCGACGATGCCTTCGACCGCGCGCGTCACGTCCGGCAGGACGCGCCCCACCGCCCCCGCGACGAGCGCGTCCTCCTCGTTCATCAGGCGCAGGACTTCCGCCACGGGCAGCGAGCCGATGTCGCGCGTCCGTGGGTTCTCCTGCTCGGTGACGGGAACTTGTTCCTGCTTCTCGGAAGTCATCTCAGGCCGGATACGCTCTCCGAACTTTAACCCGCGAGCGCGAGTTGGACTTGCTCACGCGCCATGCGCGCGGCGGCCTCGGCGGGCGCGAGGAGCGGTGCCGAGAGTTTCGCGCGCGGCGCGACCAGCGCGACCTCTTCGCGGATCGAGGCCAGTATCAGCTCGCCCGCCTTGAACACGCCGCCGACGTAGCCGATGTGAAATCTCCCGCGTTCCATCTTCAGCTTGCGGATGACCGCGCCCGCCGCCACCCCCAGTTCCCTCCCCGCGTCGGCGACGATTTCGCGGGCCACGCCGTCGCGCTTCTTCGCCGCCTCGATGACCAGACGAGCGAAGCCCGCGATGCGGTTGTGCGTCACGTTCGGCGAGTAGATGGCCGTGGAGAGGTCTGTGGCTTGGCCGACGTTGAAGTATTCGCAGGCCGTTTCGACCAGAGGCGTCTTCGCGCCGCGCCCGTCGGTGGCGCGCGCCACCGCCTGCAAGCCGCGCCGCGCGATCCAAGAGCCGCTCCCCTCGTCGCCCGCCAGAGGCCCCCAGCCGCCCGCGCACGCGTGCCGCCCGCGCTCGTTCACGCCGCAGCAGATTGAGCCCGTCCCGGCGATGATGACGAGGCCCGCCTTCCCCTCGGTCGCGCCAAAGAGCGCGATGTCCGCGTCGGTCACGACCTCGAACGACTTGATGCTGAGCGCTTCGAGCGCCTCGCGCATGCGCTCGCGGAGGTCTAAGCGCTTGACGCCCGCGAGCCCTATTTCGGCGGCGGAGATGTCGGCGCGGCGGACGCGCGCGGCGGCGCACGCGCGGTCAACCGCCTCGCGGACGGCGCTCGACGCGTCGCTCACGCCCACGCGCAAGGGGTTCGACGGCCCCGCCGTCCCCTCGCCCAGAGTCTTCAGATTCCCGTTCACGACGACCGCGCGCGTCTTCGTCCCCCCGCCGTCAACGCCGAGCAGGAGTTGCCTCGGTCGGAGGGGCGGGGCGGGGGCGGGCCGCATTTTGACTGTCGAGCGTTTCGCCTTCATCGGGGGCAGCGGCGGTCGCGTCCGGCGCGGGAACTTCGGACGCGCGCGGGCGACCGGAAAATTATGGTGCAAGTGTATCGGGACTTTGCGTATAATGATAACTAAAAGAATTTATTTCCGCGATAAACATCACTGATATCGGAGTAAACGATGGAGATTCGTCAACTGAGGGCATTTGTCGCAATCGCCGAGACGCGCACGTTCACGGCGGCGGCCCTGCGCGTCCACATCACGCAGGCCGCCATCAGCATGCAAATCAGGCAGCTCGAACGGGAGATCGGCCTCCCGCTCTTCATCCGCACGCCGCGCCGCGTCGTCCTGACCGAGGCGGGCGAGAAGCTGCTCGACCGCGCGCACTCGATCTTGCGCGACCACGACGCGGCGCTCGCCGAGTTGTCGGAGCTGGCCGGGGCCGAGCACGGTCGCCTGCGGCTCGGCAGCGCATCGGGGATGGTCAGCGCCGACCCGCTCCCTCTGATTTTAGGGCGGCTCAAAGAGCTGCACCCACAGGCGGAGATTTCCGTCACCTCCGGGACGAGTGAGGAGTTGGTGAAGTGCCTCCTGTCAGGCGACCTCGACATGGCGTTCGTCTCTCTGCCCGTCGAGGCGCGCAACGTCGAGACCGAAGTCCTGAGCCGCGACCAGCTCGTCGCCATCGCGAGCCCGAAGCACCCGCTCTCGGACAAGCGCGTCGTCAGTGCGTTCGCGCTCGCGGGCGAGCGGCTCATCCTCGGCGAGCGCGGCGGGAACACGCGGAGGCTGATTGACGAGTTCTTCTCCGAGGCCGGTTTGAAGCCGTCGGTCGTGATGGAGTTGAGCCGTCAGGCCGCCATCAAGAACATGGTCTCGGCGGACATGGGCGTCGGCATCGTGCCCTTCAGCACGGCGCGCGAGGACGTGGAGCAGGGCCGCCTCGTGCGCTGGTGGATTGAGGGCGCGCGCATCAACTGGGAACTGGGCGTCGCGCGCCTGAGCGGCGGCTACCTCTCGCCCGTCTGCCAGACTTTCCTCAACCTCTGCCGCGAGCATTTCTCCGCCGAGGCGGGCGCGACGGACGGCCCGAAGGCTCCGCGCCGCAAGGGCTCGGCGAAGAAAACGTCGAAGGGCAAAGGCGCGGCGAAGTCAGGCGCGAAGACGCGTCGTTAGGAAAGTTGTCGGCGATGAGCTTTGAGACGGAGAGGGACGCAACTACGGCGCAGAGGATTTTTCCGCAGACCGCCGCGCGGCTCGAAGAGTGGAGGGCGCGGCCCGAAGTGGCGGGCGTCCTGCTCGTCGGGTCGAAGAGCCGGGGTCACGGCGACCAACTATCAGACGACGACCTCGAAGTGATTCTGGACGATGAAGCGCACGCGCGCCTCGGCCCCTCTCAGTGCCTCGAATATCTCATCGAGGGCGAAGGCGAGGCGCGCAAGATTATCTACGACGCGCAGTACGTCCCGCTCGGCGAGCTTGAGCGGAAGGCCCGCTCGACGCGCGACCTCGACCACTGGCCTTACGAGTCCTCGCCCGTCCTCTACGACCGAGAGGGCCGCATCGCCCCGGCGGTCGCGGCTGCCGCGCGGATGAACGCGGAATTCCGCCGCGCGCGTCTTCTTCACGCGACGATTGACGCGGGCGTCGCCACGAGGCGTGCCGCCAAGACGAAGCGGCGCGGCATGGACGCCGCGTCCCGCCTCCTCCTCGCACGCGCGGCGAAAGCCCTCACGCGCATCCTCTTCGCGCTGGAATGGCGTTGGGTTCCCCTCGACCACTGGCTCGAACCCGAAGTGCGGACTCTGAGTGAAAATGAAGAGGCCGCCCGCTATCTTCTCGAAGCACTCCGCACGGGCGACCCTTCGCAGCTCGGCGACGCCCTCAATGCCCTCGAAGACCGGCTCCACGCCGAAGGAGTTCCACGCCCCGAAGGCCGCCCCGAACTCTTCTTCGAGTTGATTCACCCTTCGCGCGCCGAAGAGCGTTTGATTCACGGTTTGAATTAAGAAAGAGTCGCCTCAGTCGAGATAGCTTTTCATCAGCCCGGCCCAGAGCCCTTGCGCTTTGAGGATGAGTTCGCAGACTTCGCGCACCGCGCCGGAGCCGCCGTTGAGGGTGGTGACGTAGTGCGCGGCGGCGAGAGTGTCGGGGGTGGCGTCGGCGACGGCGACGGCGAGGCCGGAGCGGCGCATGAGGGGGATGTCGGTCACGTCGTCGCCGACGAAGGCGACTTCGCTCGCGTCGAAGCCTTCCGCCGAGAGGAGTTCGTCGAAGACTTCGATTTTGTTGAGCGCGCCCTGCCGGACGTAGGCGATGCCGAGGTCTTGGGCGCGACGGACGACGGCGCTCGACGTGCGACCGGAGATGATGCCGGAGCGGAGGCCCGCGCGATGCAGGAGCACGAGGCCGTGGCCGTCGCGCGTGTGGAAGCTCTTCTGCTCGTCCGCGTCGCCGACGAGCGTGATGCGTCCGTCCGTCAGCACGCCGTCGCAATCGAGCAGCAACAGTTTCACTCGCGCGGCGCGGCGCTCGATTTCGTCAGGCTCAAGCATAAACTCAAGTGGTCAGGAGTCAGGAGTCAGAATCCAGAAGTCAGAAGTTAGAATGAAGGGGCGGCGACTCTTCATTCTAACTTCTGACTTCTGACTCCTGACTCCTTCCTCACCTCACCTCAAAGAATTGAATGTCGGAGAGCTTGAGGCCGCCGGGCGTGCGGGCGAAGACGAGCACCGCCGTCCCCGATTGGTCTTTGCCGAGCGTCCGCGCGGTGAGCGACACGTCGGCGGCGACGCGGTTGCCGCCGACCTGTTCGGTGCGGAGCACGCGCGTCTGCCAGACTTCGGGCTGCGTGCCGACGATGCCCTTCGAGAAGCTGAGCAGTTCGCCCGGCACGATGAGCGCTTCGATGTCGGTCTTCTTGCCGCCGCGGATGGCGGCGTCGAGCGCCGTGACGGCGGCCTTGACCTGCTCGTCCACGGCGGGCGCGGAGTTGGTGGCCGCCTCGGCCTTGAGACGCGCCGCGCGCGCGGCGAGCGTCGAGGCATATTCGGCGTCCACGCGCACCGCCTCGTCGAAGTGCTTGGCGGCCTCGGCAGCGCGGTTGCGGCGCAGGGCGACTTCGCCGAGCCCGATGTTCGACCACGCGAGCGTGGCGGGCGTCGGCAGCGGCAGCGCGAGCGCGGCGCGGAACTCCTTCTCGGCCTCGTCGAGCTTGTTCTGTTCGAGCAGGGCGCGACCCAAAACGACGCGCGCCTCTTCCTTGCCGGGGACGCGCGCGAGGACTTCGCGGGCCAGAGCCTCGGCGCGCGCGGGCTGCTGCGCGCCGAGTTGCGTCCGCGCGTCGGCGATGGACTGTTCGGCATCCGGGGTCTTCGGCACCACGTCGTTCGAGTAGTCGAGCTGCGGGTAGAGCTTCTCCGGGTCAACCTCGACGCGGACGATCTTCGCCGCCGTCTGGAAGACGGCCTCGCCGAAGTCCTTCGCCGGGACGCGCGCGACCACGTTCAGGCGCTCGCCGCGCTCGGTCGTGGCCTGCACGGTCACTTCCACGTCGGTCGAGCCCATGTTGCGGAGCGCCGAGACCCAGCCGCCCGCTCTTTGCTGCGGCAGGCCGACGAGCAAGTCCGTGTCGGTCGGCTGGTCGAAGAGCGTGGACATGAGGCGCGTCAGCCGCTCGCCGCCCGCCTCGGCCATCGCGGCGCGCAGGCGCGCGAGCGAGACCGCGCCTTCGCGCGAAGGGTCGAACTCCCTGCGCAGCAAAGCCGTGAACTGCTCGCGCCCCAGAGCGTTCATCAGCAGCCGCCAGACGAGCGCGCCCTTGTTCGGCACGGAGTTGAAGTAAGTGTCGAAGCCGGGCGTGTGCTGCGAGAGCGGCGCGTCGCGCCGCGCGACCGGAGCGTAGAGGA
>DASTQX010000043.1:0-8251 GCA_035761505.1 Pyrinomonadaceae bacterium | reverse complement strand
CGCAACGAAACGGTCCGGATCGATCGCCTTTTCCTGGGGCGTCGCTCCGCGTTCCAAAACATCTCCGCGCGCCATCATTTGGGCGATGATGGAGGCGGGGAAGGCGGTGGTGCGCATCATCGCGCTGAGGCCGGTGCGCTCGTCCTGCCGGTCAATGATGTCGTAGCGGAGCGTGCGCGCGGTCGCCTCGTCATTCGTCATCCGGCCTTTGAACTCGACGCGGACGAAGACGAGGTCGGGCTCGTCCGCCGGGAGGTGTCGCGTGAGCAGCTCGCCGAGCAGGCGGCGCGGCGAGACGCGCGCGCCGTCGAGTTCGACTTCGACGCTCGACGCGAGGCCGAGGTCTAAGAGGAGCTTGAAGCGCTCGCAGTGGCCGGGGTAACGGATGGTCTTGTAGTCGAGTTCGCGGACGCGGCCCGCGAAGGTTTCCGGCAGCGTCGAAGTGCCGCCCGAAGTCTGGAACGCCTCCATCCGCCCGAAGGGTTCGGGGAAGTCGAGCGCTTCAATCTCGGTCATGGATTCGACTTCGACGATGCGGCCTTCGCGGATGACGCGCGCGCGCTCGACGTACTCGTTAATCAAGCCCTCGACGGAGAAGACGAGTTGGTAGTCGAGCGGCGGCTTCGGGTTCTGCGGGAGGCCGCCGACGCGGATGTGAATCTCTTCGAGACTCTGGAAGCGCTCCGCGCCGTGCGCGACGAGGACGGAGACCATGCCGGGCGCGAGCCCGCAATCGGGCGTGAGGCGGACTCCGGCGGCGCGGGCCTCCGCGTCGAGCGCGAGTTCCGCATCCACGACCGCGTTGTTGCCGCCGAGGTCGCAGAAGTTCGCGCCCGCCTCGATGGCCGCGCGCGCGAGCGCGAGGTTGTGGAAGTAGGTCACGCAACTGATGACCGAATCGTGGCCGCGCATCAACTCGACGACGCGCGCCGTGTCGGCCACGTCCACCTGCGCGGCGCGGACTCCCGCGCCCCCGACCGTCTCGGCCACGGCGCGCGCGCGGCCTGCGTCGAGGTCGGCGACGGTCACGGCCTCCACGCCTTCCGAGTTGTGCGCGAGGTCGAAGGCCGCGCCCAAGCCCATCCGCCCCGCGCCGAGTACGAGGATTCTCATCCGCGTCCCTCCCTGCGACCGGCCATCAGCCGTTGCCCGCCTCGCCGCCCTTCTCGCGCGAAGCGCCGACGAACGAACCGGCGAGCCCGACCAGAAGCCCGACGACGATCAGTATCAAGCCGTAGAGCGCGCGCCCGTGACGGTCGGCGGCGGAGTCCGAAGCCGTGGCGAGCAACTCCGTGGGGCCGAGGTCGTGCGGGATGGCGAAGAGCCCGACGGCCAGCAAAAAGAAGCCGAGCGCCGCCACCTTCAGGATGAGCGGCGTGCGCGCGGGCCGACCGAGCGCCTGCCCGACGCCGCTCCGCGTGTAGCCGTAAGAGAGGTAGATGGCGAGCCCCAATGCGAGCCAGCCGATGAAGCGCCACCACGAGCCGCCCGGCAGGTAGTACATCAAAAAGATGCACGACGCCGCGCCGAGCAGAGGCAGAAACCAAGCGCCTCCGGGGACGCGGAACGGTCGCGCGCGCGCCGGGTCTTTCATCCGCAAAATCGGGATGCCGATACAGACCAGCACGAAGGCGAAGAGCGTCCCGATGTTCGTCAGAGAGACCATCTCATCCACGTTGGCGAAGGCGGCGATGCCGCCGACGATGAGGCCCGTCAGGATCGTCGTCACGTGCGGCGTCTTGAACTTCGGGTGGACGCTGGCGAAGACCGAAGGGAGCAGCCCGTCCCTCGCCATCGAGAAGAAGATGCGCGGCTGTCCGAGTTGGAAGACGAGCAAGACCGCCGTGTGCGCGATGACCGAGCCGAGCGCCACCACCGTGTTCTGCCAGCGAGCCTCCGGCGCGACCGTTTCGAGCGCCATCGTCAAAGCCTCGCCCTGCTGCGCCGGAGTCCACTGCGTCAACTGGCCGTAAGGCACGATGCCCGTGAAGACGGCGGCGACGACGACGTAAAAGACCGTGCAGATGATGAGCGACGCGATGATGCCGATGGGCAGATCGCGCCCCGGATTTTTGGTCTCCTCGGCGACGGTCGAAACGGCGTCGAAGCCGATGTAGGCGAAGAAGACGACCGCCGCGCCGGTGAACGTCCCCGTCCACCCCATCGGCTGGAAGGGCTTCCAGTTCTCGACCATCGTCGCGGGCGAGACGTAGTAGAGCGCGACCGTGATGAAGAACAGGAGCACCATGATCTTGATGGCGACCATGATCGCGTTGAAGCCCGCCGACTCGCGGATGCCCCACACGAGGACGGCGGTGATGAGCGCGACGATGCCGAAGGCGAGGATGTTGAAGACAATGGGGATGCCGAAGATGTGCGGCGCGTTGGCGAGCACTTCCGGCGTCGCGCCCCGGTAGTTGGTCGCCAGCCAGTCGGGGAACCCGATGCCGAGGTTCCTTAAAAGTCTATTAAAGAACTCGGCCCAGCTAATCGCCACGGCGACGTTGCCGATGGCGTACTCGATAATCAAGTCCCAGCCGATGATCCACGCCACCAGCTCGCCCATCGTCGCGTAAGAGTAGGTGTAGGCCGAGCCCGAAATCGGCACCATCGAGGCCAACTCCGCGTAGCAGAGCGCGGTGAAGCCGCAGACGATTGCCGTGATGGCGAACGAGAGCATCAACGAAGGCCCCGCGCCCGCGCGCCCGTCGGCCCCGGCGGCGGCAGTGCCGACGGTGGCGAAAATCCCCGCGCCGATGATCGCGCCGATGCCGAGGAGCGTGACGTTGAACGCGCCGAGCGTGCGCCTTAAAGAGAACTGCGGGCCGCCCGCCGCGGCGAGGATGTCGTCGAGTTTTTTGGTGCGAAAGAGTCCTCGAAGCAAGTTGTGCCTCCAGAGCCGACAAGATTCGTCCTGTGCTTGCGGTAAGACTGGTCGCCGCCCAAAACTGCGCGCGCGGCTGGTGTTGATGCGCCGGAGTTTGTCATAGCGCGAGGGAGTAAGCAACAAATCTTTTGCGCCGGAGGAGGGAAGAAGGAAGGGAAAGAAAGAAGGGGGAAAGGTTAAAAGGGAAAAAGGGTAAACGGGAAGGGGGAAGGGAAGAACGCCTTTCTTCCTTTCCCCTTTCCCCTTTCCCCTTTTAACCTCTGACCCTCCGTCTTTATTGCGCGGGTTCGGTCGGGAGGTTCTGGCTCGTCCAGGCGGCCCAGCCGCCGAGCAGGGCCGCCGTGTTTTCGTAACCTCTGGGCTTGATGTCGAGCGCCGCACCGGCGCTTAAGTGTTCGGTCGGTCAAGCACAGTAAAAGATGATGAGCTTGTCCTTCGGCAACTCGCCGAGACGGTTCGGCAACTCGCTCTTCGGAATCGAGAGCGAGCCCTTGATGTGGCTCTGGTCGTACTGCGACTTCGGGCGCACATCTACGATGACGGCCTCGTTCTTCGAGGCGGCCAGCCGCGCGTCGGCCACCGAGATGCGGCGCACGTTGTCGCCGGGCGTCGAGGTCGGGTGCGGCGTCGCCGAAGCGTCCGTCGTCTTCGAGGGCGTGGAAGTCTGCGAGGCGCTGGTCGAGGACGAGGCGCGCTCGGCCCCCGCCTGATCGCCCGCCTTGCACGCCGCGTTAAGAATGATGGCCGCCGCGCAGACGAGCGCGAGCGCCGTCAATGTGTAAAGCTTTCGCATCCCTTTCAAGTCTCCGTCTATTATTCCTGTGGTCTTCTTCCGCGAGGTCGCCAGCCATGGCCGGGAACCTCGCGCCGCCATAGCATCGCACAGAACGCGGGCCGTGTGGAAGCGGCGCGGCGGGCAAAGATTTAACCACGGAGGCACGGAAGCGCGTTCACCTCCGGCGCGAAATCCGCGCGCTGCTCCGCGAAGTCAACGTCCCCGCCGTCTTCATCACACACGATCAAGAGGAGGCGCTCGAACTCGGCGACCGCATCGCGGTCTTGAACGCGGGACGGCTCGACCTCGGCTCGCGCCGCGCCGAGGAGAGCCTGCCGCCGCTCTACGACGTGACCGTCAACACGGCGGAGAAGCGGCTCGGCGTCCCCATCTTCGTCACGCGCTCGAAGCCCGAAGCCAACGCCGTGCCGCTCAAGCCCGGCGACCGCGTGGCCGTCGGCCTCAACGCCTTCCGCGTCCTCCCCAACTACGCGCTCGCCTCCGAACGCGGCAGCCGCATCGTAGATGCCAGGAAATGATTCGGAGTCGCTAAGTTTAGGACGGGCGTGAAGCCCCGAAGGGAATAAAGACCAGAGCCGGGGGCGAAGCAAATTTCGTTTGCTTCGCCTCCGGCTCTGGTCTGACGCCCTTTCAGGACTTCGCCGTTCAGAAGATGTCCGGCAAAAGCTCTCGGAAGAGGATGTTGGTGATGGCGTCGTTGAGAAACATCCTGCCGAAGCGGCGGAAGGTGGCGTCCCAGCCGATGCGGTCGTGGCCGGGCGTGCTGCGCTCCCACGCGTTCGAGAGGCCGCTGGCCGTGAAGTTCCCGGCGAAGCGCGAGTAGTTCGGCTCAAGGTTCCAGTCGTCGTCGCGCGTCACGAAGACGCGGCTCACGGCATGGAGCACCTTGCCGCCGATGCTCTTGCCTTGCGAGCGGTCGTAACGCGGGTCTTGCTTGAAGAGCGAGGCATAGATGCCGCCGGTAAAGATGGTGCGCGTCGCGCTCCGCCCGAAGTTGATCGCCATCCGCGACAGGCCGTCGGCCACCTTGTCGCCGGTCGTCTTGTGCGGCAGGTCGTCCTCGCCGAGCTGCGTGATGATGGCGCTGAAGGCGCTCGTCGCGTAAGGGACGGGACTGAGGAAGGCGCGCTTAAAGGCGCGCTCCATCTTCTGGCCCGCCGTGAGCGGCATCGGCACGTTCGGCTGTTGCTGCTGCTGCGGCGGCGGGGAGCCCTGCGGGTCTTGCCACGTCGCGTCGGCGTGCAAATGAGAGAGGGCGGAAGACGTGCCGGGGGACTGAACAGAGGGCACGCCGAAGCGCGCGACCGAATCGCCGCTCTCGAACCGGAAGCCCCTCTGGAGGGCGATGGCGACCGGGTTCGAGTAGTCGAGCCGCGTGTTCGGCGAACCGAACCGCGCCGCCGCCAAGTCGTCCGCCGTGGCCGCCTCCCTGCCCGCCGAAGCCAACTCCGTCGCGTCCGCGCGCGCGGGCGAAACTTGAGCCGGGGCGGAGGGCTCTTCGCCCTGCTGCTGCTGCTTCGCTTCTTCCTGCGCGCGCGCGGCCCCCGCGCCGAGTGAGAGCGTCGAGAGGAGCAGCAGCGACCGGAAAAACTTCCGCGAGTATGAACTGAACATCGTCCGTCCCCCTTACGAGTCTATGTCGTTGACGAAAATTTTCGAGGCCGGGGCATTGTAGCGGAAAGGAGTCTGGCCGTCAGCACATTGTTTAAAACGGGGAAGCGGAATAAAATCTCCGACGCCGAACCGAACACGGCTTGGCCTTTCGACCTACACGAAAGCCCTGAGCGGCTCGCCGACCGCGCGAGGCCGCCCGACTCCTCCAAGCACTTAACTGATAACCCGCGAGGGAGGTTGTGAGAGACGATGTACTTCAAACAGTTCTATCTGGGGTGTCTCGCACACGCCTCTTACCTGATCGGCTCGGACGGCGAGGCCGCGGTCGTCGACCCACAGCGCGACGTGGGGCAGTACGTCTCTGAGGCCGAGGCCGAAGGCTTGAAGATCAAGTACGTCGTCGAGACGCACCTCCACGCCGACTTCGTGAGCGGCCACCGCGAACTGGCCGCGCGCACCGGCGCGGAGATCGTCTTCGGCGCGCGCGCCGGGGCGACGTTCCCGCACCGCGCCGTCGGAGACGGCGACGAACTCAACGTGGGCCGCGTCACGCTCCGCGTCATCGAGACGCCGGGCCACACGCCCGAAAGCATCTCCGTCCTCGTCATTGATAATGAAACCTCGCCGGAGCCGAGGATGGTCTTGACGGGCGACACGCTCTTCGTCGGCGACGTAGGAAGGCCCGACCTCGCGGGCGCGCGCGGCTACACGACCGAGATGATGGCCGACATGCTCTACGAGAGTCTGCACGGCAAGCTCCTGCGCCTGCCGGACGGAGTGGAGGTCTATCCGGCGCACGGCGCGGGGAGCATGTGCGGGCGCAACATCTCGAAAGAGACCTTTTCGACCATCGGCGAGCAGCGGCGCGTGAACTACGCCTTGCAGCCGATGGCGCGCGACGAGTTCGTCCGCCTGATGACGACCGACTTGCCGGAACAGCCCGCCTACTTCTCCTTCGACGCCGAAATCAACCGTGCGGGCGCAGACCCTCTGGACGCGCTGCCGCGTCCCGCCGCGCTCACGCCGCACGCGCTCGCCTCGCTCGCCAATCAAGGGCACATCGTCTTGGACGTGCGGACGGCGGCGGAGTTCGGCGCGGGCCACGTCCCCGGCGCGATCAACGTCGGGCTCGGCGGGCAGTTCGCCTCTTGGGCCGGGAGCCTTGTCGCACTGCGCACGCCCATCGTCTTAGTCGCCTCGACGGGCGAGCAGGTGGACGAAGCGCTCGTCCGCCTCGCGCGCGTCGGTCACGAGAGCGTGCGCGGCTACCTGCGTGGCGGCATGGAGGCTTGGCGCGCGCACGGGATGGAGGAGGCGACCGTCCCGCAAATCAACGTCGGCGAGTTGCGCCGGATGCTCGACGAAGAGCCCGCGCTTCAGGTGCTCGACGTGCGCCGCCCCGCCGAGTACGCGCTCGGCCACGCGCCGCGCGCCGCGAGCGCGCCTCTCTCGCCGCGTCTGGCCGCCGACATCGCCGACCTCCGGCGCGAGCTTCCGCTCGCCGTCATCTGCGCGGGCGGCTACCGTTCGAGCGCCGCCACCAGCATCTTAAAGCGCCTCGGCTTCCATCAACTCTTCAACGTCGAAGGCGGAACCCAAGCATGGGTCGCCGCCGGCTACCCGGTCGAGAGGCCGAGCACGACAATCTGAAAGGCAGGTGATAAGTGATAAGTGATGAGTGATGAGTGATAAGTGATAAGAGAACACCACTTCTTTCTTATCACTTATCACTCATCTCTTATCACCGCTTTCTCTTATGTCTCCTTCCTTCAACCGCCGGCTCGCGGTCTTCGTCGGGGCGTTCTGCGTCTTGGGCGAGACGGTGCGGCGTTGGAGCACTTGGCGCGAGTGGCCGCCGTCGTTTTTTGACGACTACTTGATCGGGGCGTTTCTGTTCTACGGCGCGTGGCGTGCGGGCCGCGACGCGCGCGAGGGGCAGCGATATTTGGCTGCCGCGTGGGGCTTCGCCGCGGCCTTCGGGTACGCGAGCTTCTTCGGACACCTGCGCGAGTTCCACGCCTCAGACCCCGCGCCCATCCCGCATGAGTGGCTGACGGCGCTCATCGGCGCGGGCTTCCTGCTCTGCCTCTGGGCGCTCTCCGAGAGCCTGCGGCCTTTGAAGGAAGACGCCTAAAGTCGAACTCGCGCGCGCGTCCTCACCAACGGCGATGCGCGTTCGCAAACTGCTAAGGCACTCATCTTCCGCTCGCCTTTTGCAACCCGGTTTCAGTCCCCGACGGTAAAAACGCGGCGGCGTTCGCTCGCCCGCGCGCGGCACGACGATTGAAGAAGCACCTGTTGCGGAGAGTCCGAAGCTGTCTTCGGCGGGAGGTGCTTAAGATGTTGATGCCGAGAGGTCGAGTCGTGCTGGCGGGCGGGAGCGGTTTTCTGGGGCGCACGCTGGCGGAAGAGTTGGTGCGGCAGGGGCGAGAGGTCGTCGTGCTTTCGCGCACGCCGGGGCGAGGTTCGGGTCTCGTGCGCGAAGTCGAGTGGGACGGCGAGAGCGTCGGCGAGTGGGCGCGTCATCTGGAAGGCGCGGAGGCGGTCGTGAACCTCGCGGGCCGGAGCGTCAACTGCCGTTACACGCGCGCCAACCGGCGCGAGATTGTCGAGTCGCGCGTCAACTCGGTGAACGCCGTCGGCCAAGCCATTCGACGATGCGCGCAGCCGCCGAAGGTCTTAGTGCAGGCCGCCTCGCTCGCCATCTACGGCGACGCGGGCGCGCGCGTCTGCGACGAGAGCGCGCGCGTCTGCGACGAGAGCGCGCCCGCCGGGCGAGGCTTCTCAGCCGAGACGTGCGTGCGCTGGGAAGAGGCTTTCGACTCGTTCGAGCTTCCGGCGACGAAGAAAGTGCTGCTCCGCATCGGCTTCGCGCTGGGGCGCGACGGCGGCGCGCTCGAAACCCTCGCGCGGCTCGCCAAGTTTTACCTCGGCGGCACGGTCGGCGGCGGTCG
>DASTQX010000042.1:0-3614 GCA_035761505.1 Pyrinomonadaceae bacterium | reverse complement strand
AACGGCTCAAGCCCGGCGAAGACCGCTTCATCTCCTTTGCCCTCGACCTCGGCACGCTCGTCAACACGCGCTCGAAGGGTGGCCGCGAGCCCGTCTTCCTCGTCCGCGTCGTGAGCGGCGTCTTTCAGGCGCACTTCTACGAGTCCGAGCGCAAGACCTACACGCTCACGAACCAGACCGAGCGCCCGCGCGTCGTCTTCGTCGAGCACCCTCTGCGCGAAGGCTGGAAGCTCTCGACAGACACGCCGCAGCCCTTCGAGAAGACGCAAAACACCTACCGCTTCCGCGTCGAGCTGGCCCCGCGCGCGACCGCCGAACTGGAAGTCGCCGAGCAGCGCGCGCTGATGGACACCTACGCGCTCAACAACCTTTCGTCGAAAGACCTCGCGCTCTTCGTCTCGCGCAACTACGTGGATGCCGCGAGCCGCGCCGAGTTGGAGAAACTCGTCGGCATCAAGTCCCGCCTCGCCGCCGCCGATGCCCGCCTCTCGGAGATAGAGAGCGAGTCCAGAGAGATCGGCGAAGACCAACAACGCCTGCGCGAGAACATCAAGGCGCTCAACGAAACGGCGGAGGCCCGCCAGCTCATCGCGCGCTACGTCCAGAAGGCCGGAGAGCAGGAGACCCGCCTCGAACAACTCGTCGCCGAGCGGCGCAAACTCCAAGAGGAGCGCGCCCGCCTCCTCGCCGAACTCGAAGCCGCCATCCGAGGTTTCACACTCGAAAGAAAGCTTTAAAGAAACGATGAAGGAGGAGTCAGGAGACAGAATCCAGTAGTCAGAAGAAAGGGGCCGCCGCCTCTTCATTCCGGATTCCGGATTCCGACTCCTGACTCCTTCTTCATTTCTACTCTCCCGTGCCTTTCCATTCCGTCTGTGTTAGTTTTGTCCGGCGAGCGCGCGCGCCAGAATTTTCCGCCTCGCGCGCCTTCGCCACGAAGCTTACATGACGACGAACGTACCGCTCACGCCCATGCTGCGGCAGTATCAGGAGTTGAAGCGGCAGCATCCGGGCACGCTCCTCTTCTTCCGCCTCGGCGACTTCTACGAACTCTTCTTCGACGACGCCGTGACGGGCGCGCGCGAGTTGGAGATTACGCTCACCGCGCGCCATAAGGAGCGCGGCACGCCCATCCCGATGTGCGGCGTCCCGCACCACGCCCTCGCGGGCTACGTCGCGCGACTCATCCGCAAAGGCTTCCGCGTCGCCATCTGCGAGCAGACCGAAGACCCCTCGAAGGCCAAGAAGCTCGTCCGCCGCGAGGTCGTCCGCGTCATCACGCCGGGGACGGCCTTTGACCCGAACTTCGTCGAGGCCGGTGAGACCGTCTATCTCGCCGCCGTCTGCGGCGCGGGCGACACCTACGGCGCGGCCTTCCTCGACCTCTCGACCGGCGAGTTCCGCGCCACCGAAGAGAGCGGCCCCGACGCTTGGGCGCGCGTCCGCGCCGACATCGAATCCTACGCGCCGCGCGAGTTGCTCTTCCCCGAATCGCTCACGCTGCTCGTCGAGGATTCTTACGCGGGGACGGGGCCGCGCACCGCGCCGCTCCCGCTCGCGCCGCGCCCGCAGGAAGAAGAGCAACACGCCCCGCTCGCGCGCATCACGCCCGCCGCGCACGCCGCGCCCGCCGAAGGGCATCTCGCCCTCACGCCTCTGGACGACTGGCTCTGGGAACCGGTCTCTTGCGCCACGCTGCTGCTCGAACAGTTCGGCGTCCGCACGCTCGAAGGCTACGGCCTGAGCGGTAAGACCGAGGCCGTGAGCGCCGCCGGGGCTTGCCTGCGCTACGCGCGCGAGACGCAGAGAGCAGCCGCCGCGCACGTCACCGACCTTAACTTCTTCGAGACGCACGACCACCTCGTCCTCGACGCCGTGACCTGCCGCAACCTCGAACTCACCGAATCGCAGGGCGGCGCGGGCCGCACGGCGACGCTCTTCGGCGTCCTCGACGCGACCGTCACGGGGATGGGTGCGCGGCTGCTCCGCTCCTGGGTCTTGCGGCCCTCGATCAAACGCGGCGAGATTGAGGCCCGCCACTCGGCCATCGAAGACCTCCACGCCTCGCAGATGAAGCGCGACCGCCTGCGCACACTGCTCCGGGAAGTCTCCGACCTCGAACGCCTGACGGGCCGCATCAACATGGGCACGGCCACGCCCCGCGACCTCTGCGCGCTCCGCCGCTCCCTCGATCAAGTCCCCGACATCCGTCAGGCTTTATCGGACTCTCAGGCGTCGCTGCTGCAAGTCCTGCGCGAGAGCGCCGACGAGTTGGCGGACGTGCGGGCGTTGATCACGGGAGCCATCTGCGACGAGCCGCCGTTGAGCTTCGCGGAGGGCGGCGTCGTCCGCGAAGGCTTCGACGCCGAGTTGGACGAGTTGCGCTCCGTGAGCCGCGACGCCAAGCAGACCATCGCCGCGATTGAGTCGCGCGAGCGCGCGCGCTCCGGCATCAACACTTTGCGCGTCCGCTTTAACAACGTCTTCGGCTACTTCATCGAAGTCTCGAAGGCGAACTCGGCGCGCGTCCCCTCCGACTACGAGAGGCGGCAGACGCTCTCGAACGCCGAGCGGTACACGACGCCGGAGTTGAAGGAGTGGGAGCAGCGCGTCCTCGGCGCGGAGGGGCGCATCCTCGAAATCGAGACGCGCATCTTCACGGAGATCCGCGCTCGCGTCGCCGAGGAGACGCGACGGTTGCAGGCGACGGCCCGCGCGCTCTCCGTGCTCGACGTGCTGGCCGCGCTCTCCGAGGTCGCCGTCCGCAGGCGCTACCGCCGCCCCGTTCTGCACGACGGCGACGAGTTGGAGATCGTCGGCGGTCGTCACCCGGTCATCGAGGCCATCGGCGAGACGCCGTTCGTGCCGAACGACCTCTACATGAACAACTCGACGGAGCGGCTGCTCATCATCACCGGCCCGAACATGGGCGGCAAGAGCACGATCCTCCGGCAGACGGCGCTCATCGCTCTGATGGCGCAGATGGGCTCTTTCGTCCCGGCGGAGCGCGCGCGCCTCCCCGTGCTCGACCGCATCTGGACGCGCGTCGGCGCTTCGGACGACCTCTCGCGCGGGCGCTCGACCTTCATGGTCGAGATGACGGAGACCGCCGCCATCCTCCACAACGCCAGCCCTCGCTCGCTCGTCCTGCTCGACGAGATCGGGCGCGGGACGGCGACCTTCGACGGGCTCTCCATCGCCTGGGCCGTGGCCGAACACCTGCACGACTCGGCGGAGCACGCCGCGAAGACTCTGTTTGCGACGCACTATCACGAGTTGACCGAGTTGGCCGAGCGTCTGCCCGGCGCGCAGAACTATCAGATACGCGTCGCCGAGCGCGAGGGCGAAGTCATCTTTCTTTATCGCCTTGAGCGCGGGCGCGCGTCGAAGTCTTACGGCATCGAGGTGGCGCGGCTCGCGGGGCTTCCGCCGTCGGTGCTGGCGCGCGCGCGCGACGTGCTGTCGAGGTTGGAGAAGTACGAGCTGGATGTCTTCGCCGAGGAGAACGCTTCGGACGAAGCGGCGGCGGGTGCTTTGACTTTAGAACAACATCCGGCGCGGGACGGCGCAGACCCTCTGGGGCGTGCCGCTTCGAGGGCCGGTCGGCGCGCGCT
>DASTQX010000041.1:0-11585 GCA_035761505.1 Pyrinomonadaceae bacterium | reverse complement strand
CCGAGGCGGTTCCACGTCCGGTCGCTCATCGCGCCGATGAGCGGCTGGATGACGAGCCCCGTGATAGGCCCGGCGAGCCAGAGATACGGAAGGTTGCTCTCCTCCGCCCCGAGGTACTTGTAGATCGGGCTCATGTTCGCCTGCTGGAGCCCCCAACCGAACTGAATGCCCATGAACCCGAAGCTCATGTTCCAGATTTGCCAGAAGCTCAGGCGTGGTTTCTCGCGCATCAGTTGTCTCCTTCGGAGAAGCTGTTAGCTATCAGCTTTTGCCTCTTGCGAACGTTGATGAGTTCGACTCACTCGAATCGGGCGCGGCATTTGTTTGGCTCACAGCAACCGCCTTCACAAATGCTGGTGTCTTCCGGCACATGAATCTTAACGTCCCGCGCGCGCCACCAAGACTGACGCCGAGCGCGCGGGCAGAGTCACGCGCGCCACGCCGCCCGCGACTCGTATTTCGCCGCTCAGGACTTCGAGGCGGTCTGTGAGTCGCGCGCCCTCGCTCAAGCCCGCTTCGCCCGCGTCGAGTTGGAAGGTCGCGGGCTTCGTGTCGTTGTTGAAAGCGACGAGGACGGTCTGGTCTCCGAGCACGCGCGCGAAGACGGCCTGTTGCTCTTCGTCGAAGACGTGAAGCGTCGAGCCGTGGCGCAGCGCCGGAAGTTCGGCGCGCAGGCGCGCGAGGCGGCGGAGGTGGTTGAAGACCTCGTTCTCGGTCGCCGTGCGCCCGCGCGCCTCGAAGGCGTTGCGCGCGTCGCCGTCGAAGCCGCCGGGGAAGTCCCTCCGGTTGTCGGGGTCGCCACCGCCGGGCATGGCGATCTCGTCGCCGTAGTAGAGCAGGGGCGTGCCCCGCGCCGTCATCATAAAAGTCTGCGCGAGCTTCAAGCCCTCGACGGTTGCGCCCCGCTCGTTCATAAAGCGCTCCATATCGTGGACGCCGATGAAGGGCACGAGGACGCGCGGGTTCGGGTAGAGGTGGTCGTGCGCGAGCACCTGCGCGAGCTTGCGCACGGACTGGCCTTTGGCGAAGGCGTCGCGGACGGCGTAGAAGAGCGCGAAGTCGTAGAGCGTGTCAATCCCCGTGTCAATGCCGTCGTGACCGGCGCGGCCCGTCTGGAAGTAAGCGAGGAGCGCGGGGTCTCCGTCGAAGAGTTCGCCGAGGATGTTGACCGAGCCGTATTCGCGCTTAATCGCCCGCGACCAGTCGCGCCAGAAGTGGCGCGGGACGTGCGGCAGAGTGTCCATGCGGATGGCGTCGAAGCCGACCGTGCCGAGCCACCAGAGCGTATTCTGGATGAGATAGCGGCGGACTTCCTCGTCGTCCTGATTGAGGTCTGGGAGGATGTCTATGAACCAGCCTTCGAGGTTGCGACGGCGCGTCGCTTCGGAGGCGTTCGGGTCCATCGTCGTCCACTTCTGCCAGTTGTTCGAGAGGTGATTCTCGACCGTGCCGTAGAACCAAGTCGGCGTCGGCCTGTCGGTCGCCCACGGGTGATAAGGGCTCGTGTGATTCGCAATCTGGTCTTGAATCACCTTGAGGCCGAGCGCGTGCGCCTTGTCCACCAACTCTTTCAACTTGCCGAGGTCGCCGTAATGCTCCTCGACGCCGTAGAAGTCAATCGCGCCGTAGCCGTGGTAAGCGGTCGTCGGTCGCTTCGGCCCGCCCTCGACTTCCGGGTACATCTCGCGCTCGTCGAGCCGGTCTGTGTTGTCGTAGACGGGGTTGATCCAGATGGCCGTCACGCCGAGGTCTTTAAGATACGGGAGGCGGTTGATGATGCCCTGAAAGTCGCCGCCGTGGTAGTAGCGGCCTTTGGAGCGGTCGAGGAGGCCGGGCGACTTCGCGGGGTTGTTGTTCGACGCGTCGCCGTCGGCGAAGCGGTCGGGCATGATGAAGTAAATCACGTCGTCGGTCGTAAAGCCCTGAAAGCGGCCCGCGCGCGGGAGCGGCTCGGAGAGGTGGAAGTCGAACTCGGTCACGCCGCCCGGCGTGCGGAGGCGGATGGTGCGGCGGCCCGGCATCGCGCCCGGCTCGACGTGCACGTCGAGGAAGAGATAAGTGCCGCGCTCGTTGACGCGCAGAAGGCCGGTGCGAAGGCCGACCTCGCCGGGCCGCCCCGCCTGCCTCGCGTTCGTCGGGTGGAAGGCCACGGCCTCCACGCGCGCGCCTTCGAGCCCCCGACCGCGAACGAGCAAGCGCACCGGGTTGATGGAATGACCGGCCCACCAGTTCGGCGGGTCAACCTTGAACACCTCCGGATTCCCTTGCGCGGCGCAGAGCGCGGCGGCGCAGAGGACGAACGACAGCGCGAGCGCGAGTCGTCCGAGCGAGGCGGGCGCGTTCTTGTCGGGAGTCGCTTTGAAGTTGTTTCCCATATGATTTCAGCCGGGGGCTCTCAGCCCCAGTTCTGCTTCGACTCGTAGCTCTCAGCCGTGTGCTCCGGCCTCTCGGTGATGGCGGGGTAGCGACCGTAAAGCTCGGCCATGCGCCGCAGGCGCGCGCTCAGCGCTTCCGTCAAGTCCCCTGTGCGAAAGCGCCAAGACCAGTTGCCGGACATCGTGGCGGGCGTGTTCATGCGCGCCTCCGGGCCGAGGCCGAGCACGTCCTGCAAGGGCACGAGCGCCGTGTCGGCGACCGACGAGAGGACGGCGCGGATGAAGTCCCAGTGAATCTCCGCCCCGTCCGTGTGGAGGTAGTCGAGGCAGAACTGCCGCTCGCGCTCGATCTGCGCGGCGCTGCGGACGGAGGAAGCGCCGCCGGGCTCGCTCCTGTACCAGCCGACCGCCGTGTCGTTGTCGTGCGTCCCCGTGTAGGCCACGGCGTTGCGGACGTAGTTGTGCGGCAGGTCTTTGTTCGTCAGGTCGCTGCTGAAGGCGAACTGAAAAATTCGCATCCCCGGAAAGTCGAACTCGTCGCGCAAGGTGATTACGTCGGGCGTGATGAAGCCGAGGTCTTCGGCGATGATGGGGAGGCGTCCGAGCGCCTCTTTGATTGCATGAAAGAGTTCCGAGCCGGGCGCGAAGACCCACCGCCCGCGCTCGGCGGTCTCGTCGCCGCCCGGTATCTCCCAGAAGGCGGCGAAGCCCCGGAAGTGGTCAACGCGGATGATGTCCACGAAGCGCAGAGTGGCGCGCACGCGTTCGACCCACCACTTGAAATCGTCGGCGCGCATCCTCTCCCAATCGTAAATCGGGTTGCCCCAGAGTTGTCCCGTGCGGCTGAAGTAGTCGGGCGGCACTCCGGCGACGACGACGGGGCGGCCCAACTCGTCCAGCTTGAAGAGGTCTGGATGCGACCACACGTCCGCCGAGTCGTGCGCGACAAAGATGGGGATGTCGCCGATGATCTTGATGCCCTTCTCGCGGCAGTAAGCGCGCAGCCGCGCCCACTGGCGGAAGAAGAGATACTGCGAGAACTCGACGGCCTCGACCTCGGCGGCGAGCCGCGCGCGCGCCGCGTCGAGCGCCGGAGGCTCGCGCCTGATTAACTCCGGCTCCCACTCCGTCCAAGCCACCTCGCCGCGCTCGGTCTTCAAAGCGCGGTAGAGCGCGTAGTCTTCGAGCCAGTCCGCCTCCTGCCGCCTGAACTCCTCGAACTCGTCGAGCGTCGCCGCGTCGCCCCCGCGCTTAAAATTTTCGTAAGCGCGCGCGAGCAGAGAGTCCTTGAACTCGATGGCGCTCCCGTACTCGACCCGCGCGTCGTCGAACGGAGGCGCACCGGCGAGGTCTTCATCAACAAGCAAGCCCTGCTCGACTAACAACTCAGGACTGACGAGCAGAGTGTTCCCGGCGAAGGCCGAGAAGCATTGATACGGCGAGTTGCCGTAGCCCGTCGGCCCCAACGGCAAGACCTGCCACAACGTCTGCCCCGCCGCCGCCAGAAAGTCCACGAACGCGTAAGCCTCGCGCCCCAAATCGCCCACGCCGTACCGCCCCGGCAAAGAAGTCGGGTGCAGAAGAATCCCACTTGCTCTCGGAAAGCTCACGTCTGTCTCCTCAAAGAAGTGATAAGTGATGAGTGATAAGTGATAAGAAAGAATTTGTCTTCTCTTATCACTTATCACTCATCACTCATCACTTAATCTATATGCCACCGCCGCTCTCGCGGGCACGGTCAGCTTCAGTGTGCCGGACGCGGCGAGGGGGCGGTCTTTGGCCGCAAGGAGCGGCTCAAGGCGCGCGCCGTCGCGGGCGTCGAGGTACCGGGCGGGGAAACTTATCTCCTTCGGCGCGGGGGCGCGGTTGAAGGCGATGACGACCGTCTCCGTGTGGTCGCGGCGGGCGAAGGCGTAAGCGTCGTCGTCGAAGAAGAGGTCGACGGTCGCGCCGCGCCGGACGGACGCGTGCTCGCGGCGCAGCCGCAGCCAGTCGCGCGTCCACTCGAACATGCGGCGCTCGCTCGCCGTCTGCTGCGAGGGGTTGAGGATGTCGCGCCGGTCGCCGGGGAAGCCGCCGGGAAGGTCTCGGCGGTTGTCGGGGTCTTCGCCGCCTTCGAGCGCGAACTCCTCGCCGTAGTAGATTTGCGGCGTGCCCCGGACGGAGAGCGTAAAGGCCATGTGGAGCATCGCGCCTTCGAGCGTCGCGCCTTCCAGAGACATAAAGCGGCGCGTGTCGTGGTTGTTCTGAATCGTCACGAGGCGCGACGCGTCGGGGTACAGCGCGTCGTACTTCAAGGCGTCGCGCAAGTGGCGCGCGGGTCGCTTGCCGGTGAACACGTCGAGCGAAGTTTGCCAGAGTGGAAAGTCGAAGACGGCGTCGAGTTCGGTGTCAATGCCGTCCCAGCCCGCGCGCCCGCCCATGAAGAAACTCGTGTGCGCGGGGTCGCGGTCGAAGACTTCGCCGACCATCCAGAACTCGCCGTACTCGCGGTCGAGCGCGCGCGCGAGATCGCGGATGAAGGCGCGCGGCATGTACTGGATGGTGTCCTGACGGATGCCGTCAATCCCCGTCGTCTCGACCCACCAGAGCGCGTTCTGAATCTCGTAGCGCGCGACTTCCGGCTCGTCCTGATTCATGTCGGGCAGGTCGTCGGAGAACCAGCCGTCGAGCGTCGGGCGGCGCGCGCTTTCGTGCGCGTGGGGCGAGAGCAGGAGGTCTGAGCGGAAGGGGTTGTTGACGTGATTTTGGAGCGTGCCGTGGAACCAGTTATCCATCGGCGGGTCTTTGACCCACGGGTGCTGCGAGCCGACGTGATTGGCGACCTGATCCTGTACGACCTTGAGGCCGAGCGCGTGCGCGCGCGCGACGAACTCGCGGAGCGTCCGAAGGTCGCCGAAGTGGTCTTCGACGCCGTAGTAATCAACCGCGTGATAGCCGTGATAATAAGTGTTCGGGCACCACGGCTTGTCGCAGCGATTGACGCCGTTCCAGTTGTCGTACCACGGCGTCAGCCAGACGGCGGTGACGCCGAGCGCTTTGAGATACGGGAGGCGCTGGATGATGCCTCGGAGGTCGCCGCCGTGATAAGAGCGCGGGTTCGAGCGGTCGCGCGCTTCGGGCGTGCTGCCCGTGGGCGAGTTGTTCGACGCGTCGCCGTCGGCGAAGCGGTCGGGCATGACGAGGTAAATCACGTCGTCGGTCGTGACGGCGCGGAAGCCCTGCTCGCGCGGGTGACGCTCTTCGATTTTGAAAGGGATGGTGGCGCGGCCTCGCGGCGTCTCGACGGTCAGAGGGTAGTCGCCGGGGCGGGCCGTGGGCGCGACGTGGACGTTGACGAAGAGATACGTCCCCGCAGTGTTGACGAGGACGCCGGAAGTTTCAGTCCCCTCCCGCGTCGGCGTGACGCGCGCGCCGTGGAGCCCGACTCCGCGCACGAGCAGCCGCACGGGGTTAAGAGAATGAGCGGCCCACCACGAAGGCGGCTCGACTTTGAGGACTTGCGGCGCGGCGGTTTGCGCGCGCGCGGCTGAGGCGGCGCAGAGCAGAAGGAGGCCCGCCGCCAAAGTGTTCCGTAGAAGGTTCGACGCTCTTGATGTCATCTCGTCCGTGAACGCTCGCCCGGTCGCCGACGCATCCGAGACGCGCGGCGAGTCTCGCCGACCGCCTGAGAGCGCTGCGGGCAGACTTCTGCCCGTCGGTGT
Organism: Pyrinomonadaceae bacterium; assembly: GCA_035761505.1. Taxonomy (GTDB): domain Bacteria; phylum Acidobacteriota; class Blastocatellia; order Pyrinomonadales; family Pyrinomonadaceae; genus JAIVJM01. The sequence goes on along the minus strand of DASTQX010000041.1, from coordinate 5,506 downwards.
TTTAGTACTGCTTGAAAAATCTTCCGCGACGCTCCGGCGCGCTCGAAACCGTCAGCGCGGTTTGGGGGCGCTGCCCGGTTCGTTCGACAGGACTTTGGGGAGCGGCGCGGGCGTCGAGTCTTCGGGCGCGGCGTTCGTCGCGGCGCGTCCGAGCGGCGTGGGGGCGTGCTTGCGCTCCTCCTCGAAACGCTTGAAGACGGCGAGCGCGCGCTCGGCCTCGTCCTTGCGCTTGAGCCGTGAGTAGGTGATGAAGAGTTGGTAATGGATGCCGGGGTCGTCCTTGTTCAAGGCGGCCCCGCGTTCGAGCACCGGCAGCGCGTCGTCGAAGCGCTTGAGCTTGACGAGCATCCGACCGAGGTCGTGGTACGCGGGGAAGTTCTGCGGGTCGAGCGCGATGGCGCGGCGCAGGAGCCGCTCGGCCTCTTCGTGCTGCCCGCGCTGGCTGGCGATGTAGCCGAGGCTCGTGATGACATCCGGGTTGTCGGGTTGCAGTTCGAGCGAGCGGCGGAGCGCCGCGACCGCCTCGTCGTAGAGGCCGTCGGCGCGCGCGGCGTAGCCGACGAGATAGAACAGGGTGGCGTTGCCGGGGAAGCGTTCGAGCGCGCGGTTGAAGACCGCGCGCGCCGCCTCGTACTGCTGGCCGCGGAAGTGCGCGACGCCGAGGCGGATGTGGTAGAGGAGCTTCGAGGGGTCGTCGGCGACGGCGCGTTCGTAGAGCGGCACGGCCTGCTCGAAGGCGTGCTTCTTGAAAAGCTCCTCGCCGACCATGAAGCTCGCCTCGGCGTAAGCGGGACGGAGTTCCAGAGCTTTGAGCCAGTAGCGAGTGGCCGCGCCGCCGTCGCCTCTGGCCGAAGCGATGAGGCCGAGGCGATAGTACGGCTCGGCCTGAGTCGGCTGAAGCGCGACGAGTTTTTCCAAGACGCCTTGCGCGTCCGCGAGACGGTCGAGGTTGTAGAGCGCGACGCCGAGGTTGTAGAGGACTTCGGGCGTGCCGGGTCGGAGCGCGTCGGTGCGCCGGAAGAGGCGGACGGCGCGTTCGTACTCGCGCGCCTCGGCGAGACTGAGGGCGAGCGTGAAGAGGACGCGCGGGTCGTCGTTCGAGAGTTGCTCAATCTTGTCGGCGAGCGCGCCCGCGTCCTTGCCCCTTCCGGCGTGGGCGTAGGCGTTGATGAGCGTCAGGAGAAGCGCCGGGTCGGCATCGGCGGAGATTGATGGAGGCTCGTTTGGCTTGACTCCCGCCGCGCGTTCGAGGAAGGGGACGGCCCGCGCGTAGTCGCCGCGCGCGGCGTAGAGCGCGCCGAGGTTGAAGATTGCTTGCTCGTGTTCGGGCCGGATGCGCAAAGCGGCCTCGAAGGATTGGACAGCTTCGTCGGCGCGGTTCGTCCGCGCGAGGAGGACGCCGAGGTTAGCGAGCGGGGCGGCGGATTTCGAGTCGAGGCGGACGGCCTCGCGGTACTCGCGCTCGGCCTCGGCGACTTGGCCGCGACGGTCGAGAATCACTCCGAGCAGAGTCCGCGCGTCGGCGGAACGGGGCGCGGCGGCGACGGCCCGGCGGGCCAGCACTTCGGCCTCTTCCAGACGGCCCGCCTGCAAAAGCTCGGCGGCCTCTCGGAGTTGCGCGGGCTGTTCGGCTTTGACGGTCGCTTGGCTGACCGGTGTCCGGGGCGCGTTCGTCCTTCCGCGTCGCGCCTGTGCGGCGGCGGGCGACGCGGCGCACGCCAGCAGCAAGACTGACGCGGCGAGACGGAAAGCCGTGCGGCGACGCCGGAAGCTCATGGAGGCTGTTATAGCAGTTGAGAGCGCGAAGTTCATCCCGCCGCGCGGCCCTTCTCCGCCGTCAGGAGACGGCCCCGAAGCGCCTCGTCAGAAGTGACGGGCGCTTAAACAAATTGAGTGGCGAGCAAGAAACGCGTGCCCGCCACTCAAGGTAAACCGAAGGGTTCGTCAGTTCCCCCTGCTAGAAAATCAGCTTGAAGGCGAACTCGACCTGTCGGCGGCGCTGCTCGCTCGTGTCGCGCCCGAAGTCGGTCGCGTTGTTGAGGTCGGCGTTGGGCCGCGAGCGGTTGACGCGGTTCAGCACGTTGAAGACCGAGAAGCGGAACTGCGCGCGGAACTCTTCGCTGATGAAGGTCATCGGGAAGTTCTTAAAGAGCGAGGCGTCCCAGTAGAACTGCGGTCGGCCCCGGAAGACGTTGCGACCGAGCGTGCCGATCTTCGGCCCGTTCGGGTCGTTCGAGAAGACGGGCGTCACGGCGCGGCGGAAGGCGAGGCGGTTGAGTTCCCTCCCCTGCGCCTCGTCGGCGGCGGTCGGCGTCGGGTCGCCGATCAAGTCCACGCGCCCGCCGTCAATCGTCACGGTATAGACCGGCCCGCTCTGCGCCGTGATGATGTTGTTGAGCTGGAAGCCGCCGAGGAAGAAGTCCACGGCGCGCGGCATGTCGGAGCCGAAGCTGCGCCCGCGACCGAAGGGCAAGTCCCAGACGTTCGAGAACGTGAAGCGGTGGCGCACGTCGGTGTCGGAGTTGCCGCGTTCGAGTTCGGGCCGCAGCGGGTCGTCGGGGCCACAGTCGCGCGCGCTCGCGCCCGTCGAGCAGATGCCGCCCGGCGAGTCGTCAATGGCGTGCGACCAGGTGTAGCTCGAAAGAACCGAGAGCCCGCGCGAGAAGCGGCGTTCGAGCTTGGTCTGCAAAGAGTCGTAACGCGAAGAGCCGGTGTAGGTCGTGAAGATGACCTGATTGATGTTCGGTATCTGGCGCGAGCCGGGGCCGCCCTGATCGCCCGCGTTGCCGATGTTCTGCACGACCAGCAGGTTCCGCCCCAGCGAGCCGACGTAGCCGATTTCGGCCAGCCAGTTGGTCGCAAACTCGAACTGGCCCGTCAGGTTGTACTGATGATAGAGCGCGTCGCGGCGGTTCGGGTCGTTGAAGAGGATGGTGCGGTCGGTCGGCGCGGCGAAACGCGAACCCGGCGCGGCGACGATTTGCACGGGGACGGGCAGGCCGTTGTCGAGCGCGTTGCGCGCGAGCAGCGCCGAGGGGCAGCCGCCGGGGTTGATGATCGGGTTGCAACTGTAGCTCGAAGCGCCCGTGCCGGGGTTCGCCGTCAAAGGCTGAACGGCGCTGATGTCGGTCGAGTAGAGGACGCCGTAGCCGCCGCGCAAGACCATCCGCTTGTCTTCGCGGAAGCCGCTGTAGGCGAAGCCGAGGCGCGGGCCAAAGTTGTTCATGTCGGTTTCGGCGAGGTCACGCCCGCCCGGCGCTCCTTCGCCCGCGACGATGATGGTGCTTGTCGCCGGGTCGAAGTTGCTCTGGCGGTCGAAGCGCTCGGTCGGCGCGGTGAAGATGTCGTAGCGGAGGCCGAGGTTCAAGGTCAGGTTCGGCGTCGCCTTCCAGTCGTCGGCGACGAAGAAGGCAATCTCCTTGCTCGATTGGAAGTAGGGGCCGCCCGGAGTGCCGCGGCTCACGAAGGCCGGGCGGTAGCCGAGCAGGATGTTGGCGAGCGCGGAGCCCGCGTCGTTCGCGCCGATGCCGTTGTAGTTGCCGGAGACGAAGCCGCCGTTGACGGCGTTGTCGCCGTTGTTCGGGTTGACGCTCCCGTTGTCGGTCGTGCCGTACTGCAACTGCCCCTTGATGCCGCCGTTGCGCCCGCCGTCGAAGTTGCTGTTCTGGCGCACGCGCAGGTCGCCGCCGAACTTGAAGGCCGAGTTGCCCTTGATGACGGTCACGGTGTCGGCGAAGTTGAAGTTGTTCGAGGTGAAGTAGAAGGGGCCGCCGTCGCCGACGAACTCGACCGCCCTGTCCTGCCGCCCGATGTTATCCACGATGCCGAGCAGGATGATGCCGCTGCTGTTCGGGTCAAGGTTGATGTTCGGCGCGCCGAGCTGCGAGGTGATGTCGCTCTCGAAGCCGCCCGTGCCGTTGACGCCAGTGTTGAAGATGCCGATCTCGACCCGCGTCGCGCCGAAGCGCGCGTCGTTGACGACCGACGACGAGAAGGTGTGCGTGTCGCCAATCGTGAAGCCCTTCGAGTCGCCGAACTCGTCGCCGGCGGAAGGCCCGGCGGGCAGGTCGTTGTTCGTCGGCGAAGAGCCGAGCGGGAAGAAGTTGTCGCGCGAGCGCGCCGACTTCGAGGAGCTGTAACGCGCGAACAAGCTGTTCGAGTTCGAGATGCGATGGTCAATCTTCACGTCGTAGCTGTCGACGTTGGCCGACTCGGAGCGGTTGGTGCGGAAGTTCCGCCCTATCCCTGCGTCCGTGGGGAGCGGGAACGCATTCAGGAAGTTCAGCCCGAACTGCGAGAGCGGGCCGCACGCCGCGCAGAGGCGGAGGTCGTTGCCCGGAATCGGATTCCCGTTCGGGTCGAAGAGCGTGCCGCGCGGCGCGGCGACGACGCGCGTCGAGCCGTCGGGGTTGCGAATCTGGTAGTTGACAATCGTGCCGGGGCTGAGCAACTCGCCGAAGTCGCCGACGCGCTGCCGGGCCGTCGGGACGGGGACGGACGAGATGCCTTCGCCGCCGCCAAAGATGGGCGTCGCGCGGCGCTGGCCCGCGACCGAGACGAAGAAGAAGGTGCGGTCGCGCCCGTCCCAGATGGGCGAGCCACCCTCGCCGAAGCGCGGGAGGAAGACGGGGCCGCCGACCGTCCCGCCGTAGTTGTGCGTGACGTAGTTGGGCGGGTCGGGCGAGGTCGGGTCGTCGAACTGCCCGGCGGCGGCGCTCAGGAAGCGGCCTTGATACTCCTCGAAGAGAGTCCCGTGGATAGCGTTGCCGCCCGACTTGAAGGTCGCGGAGATGATGCCGCCGCCCGCGCGGCCCGACTCGGCGGAAGGCACGCTCGTCTCGACCTTGAACTCGGCGATGGCGTCCGGGTTCGGGTAGATGGCGATCTGTCCGAACTGCGACTCGTTGTTGTCCACGCCGTCGAGCGTGAAGTTATTGTTGGTGGCCCGCGCGCCGTTGACGACGAGGACGGAGCCGCCCGACTCGCGGAAGCGCGTGGACTCCGTGTTGTTGAGGCCGACTCCCGGAGGGCCGGTGGTGAAGTTGCCGCCGCCGCCGAGGAGCCCCAAGTTCGGGCGCGTGACGCCCGGCGAGAGCGCCGCCAGCAGCGTGAAGTTGCGCTGCGGGATGGGGAGGTCTGTGACCTGCCTTCCCGTAATCACGTCGCCGCGCACGCTCGTCTCGGTCTCGGCGAGCGGCGCTTCGGCGGTGACGACAACCGTGTCGCCGCCCACGGAGCCGAGCGTGAGGTTCGCGTCCACGGCCTGCCGGTCGTTGGTGTCGAGCTTGACCGCTTCGATGATCGTCGTCTGAAAGCCGCTGGCCTCGATGGTCACGTTATAGATGCCGGGGTCGAGCGCGGGGATGTTGTAGGTTCCCTCGTCGTTCGTGTTGTCCGAGCGCGTCTCGTTGGTGGCGACGTTCGTGGCCGTCACCTTCGCGCCGTTCACCACCGCGCCGTTCGGGTCTCTGACCGTCCCCACAATCGCGCCCTTGTTGTTCTGCGC
>DASTQX010000040.1:0-1492 GCA_035761505.1 Pyrinomonadaceae bacterium | reverse complement strand
ATCGAATGACGAACAGCGACAACAGCGCGGCGGCGGCGGGTTCGGCGAAGGTTCCGGCCTTCCACCGCATCCTCCTGAAGGCTTCGGGCGAGGCTCTGATGGGCGCGCAGAACTACGGCGTGGACGTGGGCGTGGCGCGCGCCATCGCCGAAGAGATTAAGGCCGTGCGCGCCACGGGCGTCGAGGTCGCGGTCGTCGTCGGCGGCGGTAACATCTTCCGCGGCGTCTCGGAGAGCGCGGGCGACATGGATCGCTCCTCCGCCGACTACATCGGGATGCTCGCGACCGTGATGAACGCGGTCGTCTTGCAGGACGCTTTGGAGAAGACGGGCGTCCACACGCGCGTGCTCTCGGCCATCAACATCCCGCAGGTGGCCGAGCCCTTCATCCGCCGCCGCGCCATCCGGCACTTGGAGAAGGGCCGGGTCGTCATCTTCGCGGGCGGGACGGGCAACCCGTACTTCACGACCGACTCGGCGGCGGCTTTGCGCGCGCTCGAAATCAAGGCCGACGCGATTTTAAAGGCGACGAAGGTCGAGGGCGTTTACAACGCCGACCCGGTGAAAGACCCTCTGGCGACGCGCTACGATTGCATCACCTATCAGGAAGTGCTCGAACAGCAGTTGAAGGTGATGGACGCCTCGGCCATCTCTCTGTGCATGGACAACGACCTGCCGATCATCGTCTTCAACATGCGCACGCCCGGCAACATCATGCGCGTCGTCATGGGCGACGAAGGCGTCGGCACGCGCGTGTGCAAGAACAGACCTGAAAAGCAGTGATGAGCGATGAGTGATAAGCGATGAGACAGAATTTGTCTTTTCTCTTATCACTCATCACTCATCACCGATCACTGTTTTAAGGAGAGAGACATGAGCGAGAAGGATGTCATCAAAGATACGCGTCCGAGGATGGAGGGCGCGGTCGAGGACTTGCGGCGGAAGATGGCGACCATCCGCACGGGGCGGGCGGCGGTGAGCCTTTTGGACTCGGTGGTGGTCGAGTATTACGGGACGCCGACGCCGCTCAGTCAGATGGCTTCGGTGCACGCGCCGGAGGCGAACCTTTTGACGGTGCAGCCGTGGGATCAGACGCAGCTCGGCCCGATTGAGAAGGCCATCCGCTCGGCTGACCTCGGACTGAACCCGTCGAACGACGGGAAGCTCGTGAGGGTGCCCGTGCCGCCGCTGACCGAGGAGCGCCGCAAGCAGCTCGCCAAGCAGGTGCACGAGATCGCCGAAGAGCACCGCACGGCGATCCGCAACGTCCGGCGAGACGCCAACGACCGCCTCAAGAAGATGCTCAAGGACAAGACCATCTCGGAGGACGCCGAGCGCGACGCGCTCGAAGAGGTGCAGAAGCTCACCAACACCTACATCGGCAAGGTGGACGAGCTGGCGAAGACGAAGGAGCAGGAGATTCTGAGCGTCTAAGCCGACGCGGTTTCTAACAAGACCAAAGAGGAAGGGGCGCGCTACCCACGACGGGTAGC
>DASTQX010000039.1:0-16738 GCA_035761505.1 Pyrinomonadaceae bacterium | reverse complement strand
AAGGGCGCGGCGAAGAAGGGCGCGAGGCCGAGGAGATGAGAGCGGCCTGAGTCGTGCCGGTGAAAGCTTTCGCGGTCACGGCGGCGTCCGGGGAGAGGTCGGCGTCGTGGCCGCGCGAAAATCGAGAGGCCGTCTGAACGTCGAGGGGGCTTCGGAAGACTAAAAGGAGCGAGAAACAATGTCGGACACGAGGGCGAATCGAGAGGGCGGGGCGGGCGAGGACGCGCGCGACAACGAGGAGCACGAGTTGGAGGCCGAGGAGGAGTCGGCGGCGGCGATGGACGCGGACGTGCCGCAGCCGCCCGGCGCTTCGGAAACCACCGAGGGCCAGCCATCCTGAAACAAACTTTCTCCATCAAACGTAAGTTCCAGACCCGAAGGGCGACGAAGACGAACGATTCCGACTCGCCCTTCTTTTTTTGCGCCGCCGCGTCGAGCCACGACGGGCGCTCGCGCCCCTCAAACTTGCCCGTCCGAAATGAAGTAATGAAAAATCTATCCTCCGTTCGCCCACAAACGCGCGCGACTTCTCCCGTCCACGCAAACCGCTTCTTCTCAACTCCGTCGTTTGCGCTCGTGCCGAAAGTCCTCGGCCTCTTCTTCTCCCTCGTGCTCGGCCTCGCCTTCGTCTCCCCGCACGTCGCGGCGCAACAGAAGAAGCGCGCGGCGAAACTGCCTTCGCCGGATAAGGTGGTCGGCGAGTACGTCAAGGCGCTCGGCGGGAAGAATCGCGTGACCTCTGTGCGCGACGCGACCTACGAGTGGACTTACGCGCGGGGCGACGAAGACGAGGCCGGGACGGTGCGCACTCGAACGAAGTCTCCGGCGTCTTCGCGCACGGACATCTTGACGCCCGGCGGCGAGCGCAGCGCGGCGGCCAACGGTCGCTCGGCGTGGGCGCGCGACGCGGGCGGGCTGCCGTTCACGCTCACCGACCAAGCCTCGCTCTCGGCCAAGCTGCACGCGCTGCTCGACGCGACCCGCTTCGTGGATTACAAGAAGCAAGGCGTGATGGCGCGCACCGTCGGGGCGGAGGAGATTTACGGCAAGCCCTCGGTCGTCGTCGAGTTCTCGACCCGCGCGGGCGCGCGCCTGCGCTACTGGTTCAACACGGAAACCAAGTTCCTCATCCGGATGAAAGACGACACGCGCGACCTGATAGTGCGCTACGAGCGCTGGCTCCCGCGCGAGGGCAGCCCGCTCCTCTCTGAACCGCACCGGCTGCTCTTCGAGGAGCGGCGCGGCAGAGAGCAACGCCTGCTCACGCTCCAATCGGCGCGTTACAACGAGGGGCTCGCCGACTCCATCTTCGACCCGCCGGGCGACGCCTCGCTCGACATCCCTTCGCTCTTGCGCGAACTCGAACGCAATCAGGGCGAGTTGGACAGGCGCGTCAACGACTACACCTTCACGCGCAAGGTGACGCAGCGCGAGTTGAACGACCGGGGCGAGGTGAAGAAGGAGAAGGTCAACATCTACGAAGTCTATCCGATGCTCGGCCCCGGCTGGATTCAGAAGCACGTCTCGGAGAACGGCGTCCCGCTCTCGCCGGAGCGCGCCGCGAAGGAGGAGAAGCGCGTCACCGAGCAGATGTTGCAGGCCGAGCGCAATCAACCGATGCACGAGGCGGCGCTCGCCAAAGCCCGCGCGCGGCGCGAGGAGGAGGAGCGGAAGGGAATCGCGAAGAAGGAGGACGGCGACGAAGTGAGCATCCTCACTTTCCTGCGCGCGTGCGAGCTGGTCTCGCCGCGCCGCGAGAGCTTCCGCGGGCGCGAGGCCATCGTCTTCGACTTCCGCCCGCGCCCCGGCTTCCGCCCCAAGTCGCGCGGCGAGTCCATCGTCTCGAAGCTCGCGGGCACGGTCTGGGTAGACCCCGCCGAGAAACACGTCATGCGGCTCGAAGCGCGGCTCGTCGAGGGCTTCAAGATGGGCGGTGGCCTCGTCGCCTCCGTCAAGCCGGGCGCGGCCTTCGCCTTCGAGCAGACGCGCCTCGACGAAGGCGTCTGGCTCCCCCGCTTCTCGCAGGTCAACCTCTCGGCGCGCGTCATGCTCTTCGCCGGGATGACCATCAACGAGACCAACGAATTCAGCGACTACAAGCGCTTCAGCACCAAAGCCGGAGAAGACAAACTCGACGCGCCGAAACAGGAGAAGCCGCAAGAGCCGGTAGAACCGTAAATGGTAAATGGTAAATGGTGAATGGAATCGGGAGATTCTCGACTTGAATGATGACCGCGCAAGCGGGTCGCCACTCAACGACGATTTACCATTTACCATTTACCATTTACTATCATCGGCATGGATGAAATTATCGTGATCGGCGGGGGCTTGGCGGGCGCGGAGGCCGCTTGGCAGGCGGCGGAGGCGGGCGCGCGCGTGCGGCTCTACGAGATGCGGCCCGTGCGGCAGACGCCCGCGCACCGCACGGACAGGCTTGCGGAGATCGTCTGCTCGAACTCCCTCAAGTCCGACGAGCCGGGAACCGCGCCTTACCTGCTCAAAGAAGAGTTGAGGCGCGCTCGCTCTCTCGTCATGGCGGCGGCGGCGGAGACGCGCGTCCCGGCGGGCGCGGCGCTCGCCGTCGACCGCGACCGCTTCGCGGCCCTCATCACGGAGCGCGTCGCCGCGCACCCGCGCATCTCGCTCGTCCGCGAAGAGGTGACAGAGGTTCCCGAAGGCACGGTCACCGTCATCGCCGCCGGGCCGCTCTGCTCCGACGCTCTGGCCGCCGAAATCATGCGGCTCACGGGCAACGACCAGCTCTACTTCTACGACGCCATCGCGCCGATTGTCGCCGCCGATTCGGTCAACCGCGAAGTCGCCTTCCTCGCCGCGCGTTACGGCAAGGGCGGCGACGACTATCTTAACTGCCCTCTGGACGAGGAGGAGTACGCGCGTTTTTATGAAGCTCTGGTCGAGGCCAAGAGCGTCCCGCTCCAACGCTTCGAGGAGACGCGCTGGTTCGAGGCTTGTCTGCCGATTGAAGAACTCGCGCGGCGCGGGCGCGAGACTCTGCGCTTCGGGCCGATGAAGCCGGTCGGCTTGCGCGACCCACGGACGGGCCGCGAGCCTTTCGCCGCCGTGCAGCTCCGGCAGGAGAATTTGATGGCCGACGCCTACAACCTCGTCGGCTTCCAGAATCATCTACGTTACGGCGAACAAGCGCGCGTGCTCCGTCTCATCCCCGGCCTCGAACAGGCCGAGTTCTTGCAGTTCGGGCAGATTCACCGCAACACCTTCATCTGCGCCCCGCGCGTCCTCGCCAACACTTTGAACATGAGAGAGCAGCGCGAGGTCTTCTTCGCCGGTCAGATTAGCGGCGTCGAGGGCTACGTCGAGTCGGTGGCGACGGGCTGGCTCGCGGGCCGTAACGCCGCGCGGCTCGTGCAAGGGCTCCCGCTTCTGGAAGCCCCGCCCGCGACGGCGACCGGCGCGCTCGCGCGTTACGTTTCGGGCGCGGAGGCGAGTAAATATCAGCCCGTCAACATCACCTTCGCGCTGCTTGAGCCTCTCGCGGAAGAGGAGCGCAGGCGCTTCAGGAAGAAACGCGAACGCCACGCGCGGCAGGTCGAGCTGGCACTAAGGGAATGGGACAACTGGCTTTCCACACACGAACTGAGCGGGCCCGCGCCGCTGGCCGCCGCGCCCTGAACTCCGCGCGCCGCCGCGCCCGAAAGGCCACATCGGGACGCGCCGCCCGCGTCCCTTTCAGACTCCCGCGCCTCCTCTGCGCGTGCGCGTGTCTTCTGGCTCTGCTCGCCTCTTCGTTGACGCCCGCGCCCCTCGCACAGTCGGGCCGCAAAGGCGCGTCGCCGCCTCCCGACCCGCCGCCGACGACGCCGGCGAAGGGACGCCGGAGGGCGCGGGCCGACGCCACGCCGACGCCGACGCCGGGGCCGATGCCTGCGAGGATTACCGGCCCCATCGCCGACCCGAACGACCTGCCGCCCATCCCCACGGGCACGCGGACAGAAGAGATGACGGAGCCGAGCGCGCCCGCCGTCGTCCAGACCAGCGCACCCGCGCCGACTCCGACCCCGACTCCTGTTTCCACGCCCGCGCCTTCAAAGACGGCAGGCACGCCGCAGCCCTCGGACGCCGAGGAGGTTGACGACGAGGAGGTCGTCCGCATCAGCGCGAACCTCGTCCCGCTCCCCGCCTCGGTCGTGGACGCGCAGGGGCGGGCCGTGACCGACTTGCAGTTAAAGGACTTCGAGCTTGTCGTAGATGGCGAAGTGAAACCCATCGGCGATGTGAGCCGCGCCGACACGCCCGTCAGCATCGCGCTGCTCTACGACAACAGCGCCTCCCTGCGCGCCGGGCGCGAGTTCGAGAAGCAGGCCGCCATCCGCTTCCTCAAATCCGTCGTCCGCCCGATTGACCGCGCCGCCATCTACTCCATCGCGACCGAGCCGGAGTTGGCGCATCCCTTGACGAACAACGTCCGCGCGCTCGTCCGCACCGTCGAGAACTTCCGCCTCCCGGACGCCGACGCGACCGCGCTCTTCGACACCATCGCCGCCGCCTCGGCCTACCTCCGACCGCAGAAGGGCCGCAAGGTCATCGTCGTCGTCTCGGACGGCACGGACACGATGAGCCAGCTCCACGACTTCGAGACGACGATGGCGCGCATCACCGCCGACGACTGTCAGCTCTACGCCGTCCGCACCGGCCACAGCGAGAGCGCCAACCTCCGAGACCTCGCGGGCGAGCGCCGCCTCATCGAGTTCGCCGCGCGCACCGGCGGCGCGGTCTATGCCCCGCGCACCAACGCCGACCTCAACTCCGCCTTCGCGCAGATCGCCGCCGAACTCGCCCAGCAGTACGTCCTCGCCTACTACCCCACGGGCGAGCGCCGCGACGGTCGCTTCCGCACCCTCTCGCTCCGCGTCACCACCCGCCCCAACCTCCGCGTCCGCACCCGCAAGGGCTACTTCGCGCCGAAGGGCTGAAGCGCCCGGCGGCTCGACGGGCCGCCACCCGAAGGAGGCCGGAAGCTCTTTACAACGCCCCCCGCGCGGCGTATAAGTTGGCGCGTCGTGCATGAGCCTCGCATCTCAGGCGACGAAACCCTCAACGACCTTCGCCCGCCTCTACCCGCTCGGACGAAAAGGAGGTTCCTCATGTCATTTCGCACACGCCGTCTCTCGGCACTCGCGCTCCTGATTGCCGTCACGCTCTCCGGGGCGGTCTGGCCCGCAGCCGGGGTCGCCGGTCAGGGGAAAGAGCGGATAATCGTCGTCAGGAATGACTTCAACCCGCCGACGAAGATAAAAGTCGTGAAGGCGAAGGATAAGGTGATAAAGACGGGGAAGGAGTTCCTCGACGAGGACGACTGGTTCGAGGGGCTCACGGTCAGCCTCGTCAACGACACGGGCAAGGCGATTCTGAGCATCCATATAGATGTCTGGTTAGTCAGACCTGAAGAGCAGGCGCAGGTTCCGCCGTATGTCTATCAACTCAGTTACGGTGGCGACCCGTTCTGGTACAAGCCGTGGGAGGAATATCGAACGGACAAGCCTCCCATCCCGCCGGGCAGCGAGGTGGACATCGTCCTCTCGGCGGAGGAGTACAACCACGTCAAGTCCAGTCTGGAAGAGCTTGGATACCCTCCGGGCCATAAGAAGATAGAAATACGTATCACAACCATCGGGTTCACTGACGGGACGGTCTGGGACTATGGTGTCTATCGGAGGCGCGACCCGACCGCCCCGAGCGGGTGGAGAAAGGACGAACCTCGATGAACAGCGGCGTGATAACTGTCTTGAGGCGTCGGAATTTGTTCGTCGCTTTAGTCTTTATGGCCGCTCTGTTATTAACCCCTCCTCCGAACGCTTACTTGCAAAATCAAGACGAGGAAACGAATCGGAACGAAGATAAGCTTTTGGAAAAGGGGGAAGGGTTCAAGCCGCCTGTGGAGATTACCGCAATCAAATCAAAGGTCGGAGCCATCAAGCCGGGCGTAAAGTTCTCAAGTGACGATGACTGGATTCAGGGGCTAACAATAAGTGTGCGTAACAAATCGGAGAAGCCTATCACGCACATTTCACTCAGGATTCTTTTCCCCCGCCCTAAAGAGCAGAAGAGCGAATTGGATTTTGTTGAGTCGCTCGATTATGGAGAAAGCCCTATACCTTACAAGGACGGGCGAATGCCCTTTAATTCAGCGAAGCCTGTGCTACCCGGTGAAAGCGTGGAACTGAAGTTGTCGGATGAGGATTACAATGCCATCCAGACCGTTTTAAAGGCGTCAAGGTTTCCTCCAATCAAAAGAATTAAGGTTGATGTCAGGACGCTCGGATTTAGTGACGGCACATTATGGGTGGCAGGAAAAACTTATACATTGGACGAAAACAATCCTGGGAAGTTGATTCCCGTAAAAAAAAACTTTCTACGCCCCATAAGCTTTAATAGCAGCAGCCTCCTCAACCCGGCTAAGCGCACAGCGCAGACATTGTGCGGGGACGAAGTAAGGTCAAGCGGTAGGCGAGATTGTTCCGGTGCCGGGTGCTACGCCATAAGTTGGGCTGTAGACAGTATGGATGGCGGGGAAGAGCTGAAGACCAAAGAGGTCGAAATGCGGTGCCGAGACGGTAGCGTTCATGGTTGTGCCTCAAAATTAAAAGTCAATGAGGTGTTTGATTGTATTGAACCGACACCAACCCCGACACAAACCCCGACTCCGACGCCAGAACCAACTCCGACCCCGACGCCGACATTTGAATTTGAAGACGGCGGCGGCGAAGGGCAGTTGCCGTGTAATCCGCCCTGCACGAACGACTGGATATGCTTTGACCGCGTGTGCTCACCCGCGACGCCGATTGTGCTCGACGTGGCCGGGGACGGCTTCAACCTGACGAGCGGGGACGGCGGCGTCAGTTTCGACCTCAGCGGCGACGGAATAGGAGCCAAGATGTCTTGGACTTCGGCGGGCTCCGACGACGCATGGCTCGCCCTCGACCGCAACGGCAACGGAGCGGTGGACGACGGCCAAGAGTTGTTCGGCAACTTCACCCCGCAGCCCGAACCCCTGACGGGTCAGGAGAAGAACGGCTTCCTCGCGCTCGCCGAGTTCGATAGGCCGGGGAACGGCGGTAACGCCGACGGGAAGATAGACGGGCGGGACGCGATCTTCTCCTCTCTGCGTCTGTGGCAGGACACGAATCACAACGGCGTCTCCGAGGCGGGCGAGCTGCACACCCTGCCGTCGCTGGATGTCGCGGCGCTGCATCTCGACTTCAGGGAGTCGAAGCGAGTGGACGCGCACGGCAACCGTTTCCGCTACCGCGCCAAAGTTGACGACGCGAAGGGGGCGAAGGCCGGTCGCCGGGCGTGGGACGTGTTCCTCGTCCCCGCCCCCTAGGCGGAAAGGAGCGAACGGCTTTTTTCTATTTACGATTCACGATTTACGATTTACGATTCACGGCATGGAGCAGCTCTTCGCACAGTTTCTCGAACACCTCCGCTACGAGCGCAACGTGAGCGAGCACACGCTCAGGAATTACGCGATTGACTTGGGGCAGTTCTACGAACACCTCGCGCCCGCCGACGCCTCGACCGGCGCGCGGCGCGAGTTCGACATCCGGCAGATAGACCACATCACGATCCGCGAATGGCTCTCGACTCTCCACGCGGCGCAGAAGAAGAAAACCTCCATCGCGCGCAAGCTCGCCGCGCTCCGCACCTTCTTCCAGTTCCTCATCCGCGAGGGCGTGGTCGAGCTGAACCCGGCGAAGCTCGTCTCGACGCCGCGCCTTGAGAAGAAGCTCCCGAACCACCTCTCGGTCGAGGACGCCGTCCGCTTCATCGAGACGCCCGACCTCTCGACCGACCTCGGAAAACGCGACCGCGCGATTTTGGAGATGCTCTACGGGACGGGGATGCGCGTCTCGGAGTTGACCAAGCTCGACGTGCGCGACGTGGACTTCCGCAACCGGATGGTGAAGGTCAAGGGCAAGCGCCGCAAGGAGCGCATCATCCCCTTCGGCGAGCCCGCGCTCCACGCCCTCTTGAGTTACATGACGGTGCGCAACGCCTTTCTTCAGAACGCGCCCGTGGCCGAGCGCGACGCCGAAGCTCTCTTCCTCAACTATCAGGGCACGCGCATCACCACGCGCTCGGTCGGGCGGATGGTGGACAAGTACATCCAGACCTGCGCCGGGATTCATAACATCAGCCCGCACTCACTGCGCCACTCCTTCGCCACGCACCTCCTCGACAGCGGCGCAGACCTCCGCGACATCCAAGAACTGCTCGGCCACGCGCGCCTCTCCACCACCCAAATCTACACGCACGTCTCGATGGAAAAATTGATCGAAGTCTATGACCGCTCGCACCCTAAAGCGTAAGGCAGGGGTAAAAGGGGAAAAGGGGAAGAGGGTAAAAGGGAGATGGGGGCGGCTCCCTAAATCCCTTTTCCCCTCTTCCCCCCTCTTCCCCCCTCTTCTTTACAGCGTTGAGTGTTCGTCTTCGCCGTTGTCGGATTCGAGGAGAGCTTGGCATTCGGCGTCGTAGCGGGCGGTGGGGAGGGCGTCGAGGCGGCGTTCGGGGATGTCTTTGCCGCACCGGGCGCAGACGCCGTAGGTTCCCTCGTCAATGCGCAGAAGCGCTTGGTCAATGTCGGCAATCATCTGCGACTCGCGCTCGCTCAGCCGGTACTCGATCTCCTGATTGTGGTCAATCAGCGACATGTCGGCCACGTCTTTGACGCCGTCGTCGTTCCCGGCCATCTCCAACGCGTCTGCTTGATTGTCGCGCGCCAGTTCCGTGTGCTCCCGCAACTGCTCCAAGAGGACTTCCCGGTAATGCTCCAACTTTTGTTCGTCCATACGGTCTTCTCAATCCCCCACGTTATTCTCGCCGCCCGGCCCCCAAGTGGCCCGTGCCGACGCCGTTCTCGGTGTTAAAGAGTGGCGGATTATAACCCATGAGGACGGAATAAGCACCCGTGGCCCTCTAGTCGGCGCGGGGCGCGGAGGCGAGTTCCACCCCGGCGCGCGCCGAACCCGGCGCGCGTCGCGCCATCCACGCGCGCAGCCGTCGCCAAGCGAGAGCGAGCCCCGTGTAAACCAGCACCGCGCCGCCGAGCGAGACGAGCCCGGCCACGGTCTGCCCGAAGAGGCCGAAGACCTCGCCCGTGTGCGCGAAGCGCAGGTACGAGCGGAGTCGTCGGCCCGCCGTGTAACTCTCGAAAGGCTCCCAGCGTGTGACCTCGCCCGTCGCGCGGTCGAGCGTCAGTTGCGCGCGCTTCTGCGGCTGGCCGCCGTCGCCCCGGTCAATCGTGAAGGCGACGGGCGCGTCGGGCTTGGAAGGCAGTTGAAGACTGATGCTGCGCCAGCCCTCCACCTGCCGCTCGGCGCGCGCGAGCAGAGGGCCGAGCCCTTCGAGCGAGGGCGCGGGAGTCCCGCCGCGCTCGGTTTGCCCGGCGGGTTGTGGTGGCTGCGGCGCGCGCGGCGCGGGCGGCTGCTCCCCGGCGACGCGATAGACGAGGTTGCCCGCCCAACCGTAAGAGATGACCACCGCCGAGAGCACGACGATAAACAGCGGCAGCGCGCACCAGAAGCCGATGGTGTTGTGCCAGTTGAAATCACGCGCGCGGCCCGCGAGCCCGCGCCGGAACCAGGTCACGCTCCGCACCGCCTTCCACGACAGAGAGCGCGGCCACCAGAGATAAAAGCCGCTCGCCACGACGAACAGGAAGGCGAGATTACACGCGCCCGTGACCGCGCGCCCGACGGCGCGATTCTCTCCGCCCGCGCCGAGCCACCGGTGCCACTCCGTCACCTTCTGGAAGAAGGCGCGCGTGCCCTTTGAACCCTCGTCCAGCACCTCGCCCGTGTACGGGTTGACGAAGACCGTGCCCTCGCGCCCGAAGACGACGGCCACCGCCGAATTAGCGTCGGCGCGCACCGTCAACGTAGATGGCGCAGCCGACGAAGCGGGCCGCGCCTCTCGTGCTCTGGCGACGAGCACGGCCAGCGGCAGCCGCTCGGCCCCTTCTGACGGGCGCGACACTCGATGCCCGCGCGCGTCGGCCCAGGCGATGATTTGCCGCTCGTAGGTCAGCAGCACGCCCGTCACGGACATGATGAGAATGACGAGGCCCGCGAACGTGCCCGCCACGAGATGACACCAGAAGATGACTTTGCGAACTTGCTTCATAAACTTTTCAGCCGGGCCGTGCCCGGAAGCGCAACGCGCCTCACGCGTCGGAAACGGTAGCCCGTGCGGAACGTGACGTTTTGCAAAAGGCGGAGCCGGGACGGCTATGTCAAAAGAGGCCGCGGACGTTGGCGCGTTCGCGGCCTCGCAACTTTTTAAAACGCGCTCAGAAGTTGAGCTTCAATCCGCTCTGCACGAGCCGGGGCTGGCCCGGCAGGATGCCGCGCGAGCGGTCGGCGATGTAGAGACGGTCGAAGACGTTCTTGACCGTGACGAAGAAAGTCGTGCGCAGCCGCTCGACCTTGTAGTTCGCGGTCGCGTTCCAGACCGTGAAGCCCTGAATCAGCCCGCGCTGCCCGTTGGCCGACGGCGCGACCGTGTTCAGGTCGTCGCCGAACTGCGGGCCGACGTGGACGGCCTCCATCAAGGCGTCGAGCCCGCGCGGGTGCGAGTAGCCGAAGGTCGCCGTCAGAAGATTCTCCGGCGCGTAAGGCAGGCGACGGCCCGTGATGACCGTCGCGCTGTCAACGCTGCTCCGGCGCAGGCCGCGAAACTCCGCGACGGGGAGGAAGGTGTAGGCCGCGCGCCCGTAAAAGTTGTGGCGCGATTTGAGGAGCGCGCCCGTGTCCACTCTGCCCGTCAACTCGAAGCCTTGATGCAAAGTCTCGCCGCCGTTGGTGAGGGCCGCGCCGACGCCGCCCGCGAGGCTCGCCGGGACGATCTGATTCTGGTAGTCCATCCGAAACGCGGTCGCCTCAAGCCGCACGCCGTCGAAGGGCGCGCTCCGCACGCCGAGTTCGTAATTCCAACTCAGCTCTGGTTCGAGTTCGACCACGCCGCCCGTGTTGTTGTTGATGACATCCTCCGTGCGCGGCGGAGCAAACCCCCGGTGCGCGCCCGCGAAGACCGTCAGCTTGGCCGAGGGGCTGTAAGAGACGCCGAGCCCCGGCACGAACTGCGTCAACTCCGTGCGGCCCGACACGCCCGCGCCGCCGTTGGCGAGCAGGTTCGTGCGCTGGTACTCGACGTGCTCGACGCGCACGCCCGGCGTGATCGTCCAGTCGCCGAAGATGAAACGGTTCTGCGCGAAGCCGGAGTAAGCCTGATTCAGTCGCTCGTTGTGCTCGACGAGCGCGCCGCTGCGCGAGGTCGGCAGGTCGCCGTTCTCCTGCCGCCTGTGCTGCGTCTCGAAGTGCGCGCGGAAGCCGAAGTCGGCCTCGCTGCGGACGCCGAAGAGTCGGTGGTTGACGCGCAGCCTCGGCTCGACGCCGAAGAAATGATACTGGCGGAGGCGGCCCTGTATGCCGCAGGTCGTCGAGAGGTCGGCCATCCCCGTGCAATCGGGGTCGCCGCCCGGCGAAGTGTTCAGGCGGTTCGGTCGCTCGTTCGAGTTTGAAGACTGTCGCCACCAGTGACGTTTGAAGAAAGAGCCGTAGATGTTGGTCGTCAGCACCACGTCTTGTTGGAAAACGAAGGCGTGTGTGGCCGAAGCGCCGAAGCGGTCGCCGTAGAAGAAGTCGTTGCGGAAGGCGTTGCCGCGCGGGTTCTGGCGGAACTCCGCTTCGGTGAGGCCCGAATATGTGATGTTCGAGTCCTCGCCGTAGTAGTTGAACTTCAAGGTCAAAGCCTGACGCGTGCCGAAGGTCGAGACCGACTTGAAGTTAAAATCGTTCAAGCCCGAACGGAGGTTCTCTCTCGCGCCCTCGCCCTGCTTGCGCGTGTAGTCGAAGAGCAGGCCCGTGTTCCCCCACGTCCCGCCGTAGCCGAGGTGGCCGTTGAAGTAGTCGCGGTTGCCGCCGACGAGCGTGAGCGTGCCCGAAGGCTTGAGGGGCGGGTTGCGCGTGATGAAGTTGATGACGCCGCCCACCGTCTGCGGCCCGTAGAGAATCTGCCCCGAACCTTTCAAGACCTCGACCGTCTCGAAGCGGTCAATCGGCGGGTGGTAGTAAGAGGCGTTGTCGCCGTAGGGCGCGTAAGTCAGAGGGATGCCGTCTTCGAGCAAAAGAACCTTCGTCGAGCGCGTCGGGTTCAGGCCACGGATGCCGATGTTGGGCCGGAGGCCGAAGCCCTCCTCGTCGCGCACGTTGACGCCCGCCGCCTTGCGCAAAGCCTCGGTCGAGGTGAAGACGCGGCTGCTCTCCAAAGTGTCCCGGTTGATGATCTCGACCGAGCCCGGTATCCGCTCAAGCACCTCCGGCGTCCCCGCGATGCGCGAGGTGGAGACGACGACCTCCTCGGCCAAAGCGCCGGGGCGGAGAATCACTTCGAGTTCGCGCGCGCCCTCGCCGCCGTCGAGCGTCAACTCCTGCGAGGTCGTCGCAAAGCCCTCGCCCGTCGCGCGCAGGCTGTAACGCCCCGGCACGAGGTCGCCGAAGACGAAAGCCCCTTCGGCATCCGTCGTCGCCAAAAACTCGACCTTCGAGCCTTCCTCCCGCAACGCCACGCGCGCCCCACGCACGGCGGCCTTATTCTCGTCCAGCACGCGTCCCGTCAACGCCGTCCGCCCGACTTGCGCCGACGCTGAAGCGGCCACAACTAAGAACAAGAACAACACGGACAAGGCCGAGAGCGTCCCCCGACCGAACGAGCCTTCCGACATGAACATAAGAACTTTCCGCTGAAGCTTTGATAATGAAGTGGACAAAAGCCGGATAGGTCAAGCTCTGAAAAACGTGACCGAAAGCTCGAAGAACTGGCCTTCTGGAAAGAAATTGAAATCTAATTTCAATTTCAGCTCAGAATCTTACAGAACGAGTCGCGGCCTGTCAAACGCAATTTTCGGGGAGGATTGAAGGAGCCGGGTGAAGGGAATTTGTGCCCGAAGAAGTGGTCGGAGGCGGTGCTTCCGTCGGGCGGACGAGTCTTCAACGTTCGTCGGCCTCACCTTCGTCAACGCCGCCGCAGAGGAGTTCGGCGGCGAGAAGTGGGATGGTCAATTCGTGGTGGCCGGTGACGGAGAAGCCTCGGCCCGCGCCGCCGCTCGTGGGGCGGCGGACGACGTTGGTGAGCGGGCGGTAAGACTGTATGAAGTCGAAGTTGGCGGTCGTGAAATCTTCGAGCGTGTGGCCGAGGTTGCGGACGAGCGTCACGGTCTTTAGAAACACCTCCGGCAAAATCACCGCCGAGCCGATGTTCAAATAGACGCCGCCGCCGTCCATCCTCCGCACCATCTCGGAGAGAAGCCGGAAGTCCGTGTGCGTCGTCGCGCCGAGGCTCGCGCCGTCGGCCTGCGGGTGAAAGTGCGCGATGTCGGTGCCGACGGCGACGTGGGCGGTGAAGGGGACTCGCGCCTCGTAAGCGGCGCAGAGCAGGGAGAGTTCCGCGTGCTTCGGCTTTAGTTGTACGAGCGCGCGGCCCAGAGCTTCGCCCAGACCAATACGGTCACGCGCGCCCGCGCGCGCGGCGTCGTTGAGGAGTCGGCCCGTCTCGTCAGCCGCGCCGAACGCGCCCGCGCCGAGCGTCGCGTCCACGTCCTCGGAGGTCGAGCCGACGAGGGCGATCTCCGAGTCGTGGACGAGCACGGAGCCGTTGGCGGCGACGCATGAGACGAAGCCGCGCTCCATGAGATTGATGAGGAGCGGCGCGAGTCCGGTCTTGACGACGTGGCCGCCGATGCCCCAGATGATCGGCTTGCCGAGACGGCGGGCGCGGCGCATCCGCGCGGCGAGTTCGCGCAAGGTCTGGACGGCGAGGATGTTCGGGAGCGTCTTGAGGAAGTCGCGGAGCGAGGCGTCCGGCTCGACGGAGCGCGCGAAGTCTTCGACGGAGACTTTGCTCGGACGCTCGGCCAGAGAGTAGGTCTGCACGCCTTCGAGGCTGAGCGGTCGCAAGTCCCTTTCTTCGTAGATGGACATCGGGCGTGCCGAAGCTCCTTGAATAAATTAGTTTCGTCCGCCGGGAAAGAGGGCTTGCTCGACGAGGTCGCAGAGGATGTGGCCGATGAGGTTGTGCGTCTCCTGTATGCGCTGCGTGTCGCCGCTCTCGACGACGAGCGCGAGGTCACACAGAGAGCGCACGCGCCCGCCGTCTCGCCCCAGTAGGCCGACGACTTTTAAGCCTTGCTCGCGCGCGCGCTCGACCGCCGCGAGGACGTTGGGCGAGTTACCGGAGGTCGTAATCGCAAGCAGCACATCGCCGCGCGCGCCGAAGGCTTCGACCTGTCGGGCGAAGACCTGCTCGAAGCCGGTGTCGTTGGCGATACAGGTCAGCACGCCGCCGTCGGTCGAGAGCGCGAGGGCCGGGAGCGCCCTGCGGTCTTTACAGAGGAACTGGTTCACGAACTCGCCCGCGATGTGTTGCGCGTCGGCGGCGGAACCGCCGTTGCCGCAGATGAGGAGCTTGCCGCCCGCGCTGAAAGCCTCGGCGATGAGCCGGGCGGCGCGCTCCACTTCGCCGGCGTGCTCGGCGAAGTAGCGGCGCTTGACTTCGAGGCTGTCGGCGACGATGGAAGCGATGGTGTCAGGCATTGTCGGCTGGAAGAAGTCTTATAGCGACTCGCGCTTGAGTGAATACACGTCGAAGCTTTAACTTTACGGGCTATGAAAGCCTACTCGCTCGACCTGCGGCAGCGGGTGCTGCAAGCCGCCCTGAGCGGCGACCACACCATCGCGGAAGTCGCCGCCCTGTTCGGCGTCGGCATCGCCTTCGTCAACAAGATGCTCCGCCTGCACCGCGCCGGGGAAGACTTAGCGCCGCGCCCGCACGGCGGCGGCTACCCGGCCCGCCTCCTGCCCCGTCACGAGAAGCTGTTGCGCTCGCAGGTGAGGCGGCAGCAGGACGCCACGCTCGAAGAGCTGCGCGCCCATCTGGAAGAGCAGGCCGGCCTCGCCGTCAGTATCTCGACCGTCTCGCGGGCGCTGATCCGGCTCGACCTCGGGCGTAAAAAAAAGTCTGGCGGCGAGCGAGCGGAATAATTACAAGCGCGGGTGGTTCCGCCGCCGCGCTCGTCGCGTCAACCACCGGCGGCTCGTCTTCGTCGACGAGACGGCGGTCAACACGGCCATGACGCGACGCTACGGGCGGGCGCCGAGAGGCGAGCGCGCCCACGACAGCGCGCCCCGCAACTACGGCGCGCACACCTCGGTCATCGGCGCGATGGGGCTGCGCGGGCTGGTGGCGACGCTGGCGGTCGAAGGCGCGGTCGATACGCTCTGCTTCGACGCCTACTTAGAGCGAGTGCTCGGCCCGCGCCTGCGACGCGGCGACGTGGTGGTACTCGACAACCTCGGCGCACACCGCGCGAGCCGGATCGAGGAGGTGGCCGAGAGTCGCGGCGCGCAGGTCTTATGGCTGGCGCCCTACTCGCCGGACTTCAGCCCCATCGAGCAGTGCTGGTCAAAGATCAAGAGCTACCTGCGCGGGGCGAAGGCGCGCACGGGCGCCGAACTCGATAAGGCTCTGGCACAGGCAATAACGCTGGTGACCAAAGCCGATATCCGCGGGTGGTTCAAACACTGCGGTTACTCACTCACATGCAAGTGAGAACCGCTATAGCGGTCGAGTAGGCGGGCTTGCGGCCTTTCCAGTGGATTCGAGGCGCTGGAGGTAGAAGTCGACGTGTGCCTGCTGGCGCGTGTTCATCGTGGTGATTCTAGCACTGCCGGATAGCATAAATAACACCAGCGAACAGAGTGCCCTTGCCCTGGGTAGACATCCAGCCGCGTGGCTTAGGGCGGGTGGTTTAGACACCCGAACGGGCGTAGTCAGCAGTAGCTTATACGCTGGCATAACATACAATATGTCTGGATGGACGTATTTACCGGCGGCTTGTGCTACGTCAACCTAGAGTTGAGCGGCTTCGCCTTACGGGAGGTGAGATAAAGACTTGACTTCATTCCCTGAGAATAATTCTGCCGCGTTAGAACGCGTTACTTCATGGCAATCAGCGGGCGCGAGGCTAGAACTATCTTTAGAGAAAAATCTGCCGGAACATTCGGAAATTCTGTTCAAAAATCTTGTCGTCCGCATCCTGCACGTCACTGGGTCAACGCTCGCATTCAGTTGGTCAACTGATACCTTTGACTCTTCGCCTAAACGCTCATTCGCGCATTCGGACGGGACGCTGGTTGTATCGCTCGAAGATTCGCTGCTTTTCATGTCGGATTCACCTAAGAAGACTTTGTCTATCGCCCGTGGGCCATATCTTTGTGTCTTAACAGAAATTCGCGCATCCACTTTTGGCTAGAATTGATTGTTTCATTCTACCGTGCCGCCCAACAAACGCATGCACCCGACCTCGGCCATGCTGCCTGTCATCAAACACAATCTTGTGGGCGGGCGGGTAGTGCCTAGCGGGCGGCTGCCGGGCTCGAAGTAAATTCGGAGGTATTTTGATGATTGTTCCGCAGCCGGATGACTTGCGTAATGAAGCGTTACGCAAGATTGGTCGTAATATCGTAAACCTCCAGAAGATGGAGCGCGCTCTGAAGCTACTAATAGTACGAAGCGACTTGAGTGGCTACATATCAGAATTGAAAGGGAGGTATCAAGACAGGCTCGCTTCTGTTGAGCGACTCTCAATGGGAAGGCTGGCCGATAATATTATCGACATCCTGTACTCGGCAGTCGATCAGAACAC
>DASTQX010000038.1:0-2313 GCA_035761505.1 Pyrinomonadaceae bacterium | reverse complement strand
CCGTCGCGCGTGCGGTTCGAGGGGTAGTAGCCGAGCGAGTATTGCGTCCGCAGTTCGGCGGCGATCTGCTCGAAGGCGAGGGGCAGCGCCGAGGGGTTGTCGGCGCGCAGGAGCCGACCGCCCGAAGTGTTCGAGAGTTCTTCGAGGTAGTCGTCGGCGATCTTGTAGAGGCCGTCGAGCATGTTGCTGATGGAGTCGTCGCCCACTCCCGGCGCGCGCGGGTCGTTCGGCCCCGTCGTCGGGCCGGGGAACGGTCTGCCGCCGGTCGTCGGGTCGTTACGCGGGTCGTTGCGCGGGTCGTTGCGCGGGTCGCGGCGCGGGTCGTTGCGCGTGCCGCGCGGGTTGAGGATGACCGAGCCGGGGAGGCCCGGAACCTTGTCGCCGAGGATTGAGCCGAGGTCAACCGTGCCGCCGCCCTGCGCCTGCGCGCGCGCGAGCCGCTCGGTCTCCGCGCGCGTGTCGAAGCGGACGGGATAGACGAGGATGTCCGACTCTTCGATGGCCCTCCGGTTGTCGGCGTAGTTCTTCGAGTGGCTATGGAAGTCCACGCCGTCGGTGAGGAAGACGACGGCCTTGCGGCCTTTGACGCGGCGGAGGCTGCGGCAGGCGAGGTCGAAGGCGTCGTACACGCGCGAGCCCTTGCCGGGGCGCGTCGAGGAGATGGCCGAGGCGAGCTTCGCGCGGTCATTCGTGAAGTCGCTCAGGTCGCGCACCTCGTCGTCGAAGGAGATGACCTTGAGGCGGTCGTCCGCCTTTAACTGCTCGACGAAGGCGACCGCCGCGCGCTGCACCTGCCGCATCTTCTCGATGGTCGTGCTCGCGCTCGTGTCGAGGATGAGGACGACGTGGAAGGGCTCGGTGACGCTCGCAAAGAAGGCGATCTGTTGCGGCGCTCCGTCCTCGGCGACGGTGAACTCCTCCGACTTGAGGTCTGGGATGTAGAGGCCACGGCGGTCGCTGACGATGACGGGCACGGTCACGAGGTCTGTCTCGACGCGCACGGCCTCGCCATCCTCGGCGACCTCTTCGGGCGTCATCTCGACCTCCAAAGGCGTCGGCTCCGGCGTCGGGCTCGGCGTCGCCTCGGCCTTCATGTCGGGCGGCCTCTCGCCGGTCTTCTTCTCGTTCGGCGCGGGCGCGGAGCGGCGGCCCGATTGCGCGAAGGCGGAAGGCGTGAGCAGCGCCAGAACGACGAAGAGGGCGAGGGCTTGTGCGCGAGAGAGCGACGGCATGAAGTGTGGCTCCTGAAAGTTCTAAGGCGCGGGCCGGTCAGCAGTGCTTTTAAGTTCGTCGAAGGGGCGCGGCCCCGCATGATTCCCGGCGGCTTTGAAGACGAGGCCGGGGGCGAAAGTTTCCGCCGGTCGAAATTGAGAGGGCCGCTTCCTCTTCGTCTGATGCCGGGAAGCGGCCCGTCGGATGGTTGTTGCTTCGGCTTTTACCGGCGCGAGCCTTTTTTACTGCCGCCGCCGGTCAGGCTCTCGATGACGTTCGAGACGGTCGCCGCGACGCGCCCGGCGGTCTTGGCGACTTTGTTCACCAAATCGCCCGCGCCCGTCCCGCCGCCCTTCGAGCCGCCGCCTCTGCTGCCTCCACCTTTCGCGGCTCCCTTCTTCGCGGCCCCCTTCTTCGCGGCTCCCTTCTTCGCGGCCCCTTTCTTCGACGCGCCGCCCTTCGCGGCTCCCTTCGAGCCGCCCTTGCGCGCGCCGCCTCCGGCTCCGCTTTTACCTCCGCCGCCTTTCGCCGCGCCGCCCTTCGCGCCGCCTCTGGCTGCGCCACCACCGCCGCCCTTAGACGCTCCGGCCTTGCCAGCGCCCTTCGAGCCGCCTTTGGACGCGCCGCCCTTAGCTCCGCCTTTCGCCGCGCCGCCGCCTTTGCTTGCGCCGCTCTTCGCGCCGCTTCTGGACGTGCCACTCTTCGCGCCGCCCTTGCCGCCGCCTCCGGCGCGATTATCGCCGGGGCTCGCGAAGAGAGATTGGCTGCCGCCGCCTTTCTTCGACCCGCCGCGGCCCGCGCCGCCGACGCCCGCACCCATGCCGGTGTTGCGACCGATGGCCGCGCCCCCGTGGCCGCCGCCGCTCGCTTCGCCGCCGCCGCCCGAACCACCACCCACGTCGCCGTTGTCGTCACGTTCCCTCGACATCTTGATCTCCTTTGTGAGAAGTCGTCTGACCTCTTCGGGAAGCGAAGAGGCCGCACGCCCTCTACGTCCGGCGTGCAATGAAAACACTTGTCGCGTTGCGGCGGAGAATAGCACAACTTCGTTGACCCGGAACCCCTCTTTTTTTATCGTCGCCGAGCTAAGAAGCTGTTTGG
>DASTQX010000037.1:0-14318 GCA_035761505.1 Pyrinomonadaceae bacterium | reverse complement strand
AGCGGACCGCGAGTCCGGCGTCTTCTACGCGCTGACGCTCATCGCGAAGGGTGCGATGGCGGGCGACAAGACTTACGCGGACGAGAAAGAGGCCGCACGGATTCTGAACCGCGTGCGCGCGCGCGAGCCGCAGCACCCTGGCGTCACACACTATCTGATTCACAGCTACGACTACCCCGCGCTGGCGCACCTGGCGCTGCCCGCCGCGCGCAGCTACGCGAAGATCGCGCCCGCTTCGGCCCACGCGCAGCACATGCCTTCGCACATCTTTACGCGGCTCGGACTGTGGCCGGAGGCCGTCCGTTCAAACCTCGACGCGAAGGCGTCGGCCAAGGCTTTCGCCGTCAGGAACGGCATGCGCGGCGCGTGGGACGAGCAGCTTCACGCGATGGACTATCTGGCTTACGCCTACTTGCAAGGCGCGCAGGACAGAGAGGCTTGGGGCGTGCTCGACGAGTTGAACAAGATCGAGAAAGTCGAGCCGGAGACTTTCAAGGTGGCCTACGCCTCGACGGCCATCCGCGCGCGCTACGCGCTTGAACGGCGGCGCTGGGACGAGGCGGCGAAATTGACTTTGCCTGCGGGCACTCTGGGGACGTTCCCGTGGCAGCGCTTCCGCTGGGCCGAAGCCCACATCCGACTCGCGCGCGCGGTCGGGGCGGCGCGCACCGGCGACGCGGCCTCGGCGCGTCGGGAGGTCGAGAGCTTGGCCGCCATCCGGCAGGCGCTCGTCGAAGTCAGAGGCGATTATGACTGGGCCAAGCAGGTCGAAATCATGCGTCAGGTCGCGTCCGGGTGGCTCGCTTACGCCGAAGGCAGGAACGATGAAGCGCTCCGCGTGATGCGCGCGGCGGCGGAGTTGGACGACGCGACCGACAAACATCCCGTGACGCCGGGGGCGATTCTCCCGGCGCGCGAGCAACTCGGCGAGCTGCTGCTTGAGCTTAAACAACCGGCTGTGGCCTTGCGGGAGTTCGAGACTTCGCTTCGCAGCGCGCCCAACCGTTTCAACGGTCTCTACGGCGCGGCGCGCGCGGCAAGGGTCGCGGCGAATCGGAAGCGCGCGCGGACTTACTACGCGAAGCTCGTGGCGCTCTCCCGCCGGGCCGATACCGTCAGGCCGGAGGTCGAGGAGGCGAAAGCGTTCCTCTCCGGCGCGAGCTTGAAGGACTCCGCGAGCACGCGATAATTGATGCGCCCGTGAGGTCTTGTCGCCTCGTCGAAAACAACGAGTGACGGGCGGCAGTTTGGCCGCGACGAAGGAGGTCGGCCCCTTCGACGTGCAGGTCTTCACCGTGAACGGCGACACCGACGCAGAGCGGCTCGTCCGCACCTACAAGATCGAAGTCCGCGCGGCGCACTGCGTCCCGGCGGGCCAGCAGCCCGGCGAAGCGCCCGTCAGTTTCATCTTCCTCCGACCGAAGGGCTATCCCTCTTATTCGTACTCCGTCTTCTCGAATCAAGTGAAGTGAAGGGCCGGAAGAGAGAGCCGGGCCGCGCCCGAAGAGAATAGTTGCAGGCCCGCGCCGGTTGAGGTAAAACCCTGCGATGCCGCAGAACCCGCCCTCGGAAACCGTGCCCGGAGCCGCGCCCGGCAAAACTCAGGACTACAAGATTTGGCAGGTCATCGCCGCCTCGTCGGTCGGGACGATGATCGAGTGGTACGACTTCTACATCTTCGGGAGTCTGGCGACGGTCATCTCGCCGCTCTTCTACCCGAAGGGCAACGAGACGCTCGCGCTCATCGCCTTCCTCTCGACCTTCGCCGTCGGCTTCGTCGTGCGCCCCTTCGGCGCGCTCTTCTTCGGCAGAATCGGCGACCTCGTCGGGCGCAAGTATGCCTTCCTCGTAACGCTCCTCATCATGGGCGGCGCGACCGCCGTCATCGGCATCCTGCCGACTTACGAGACCATCGGGCTCGCCGCGCCCGTCATCCTGCTTTTGCTCAGAGTCCTGCAAGGCTTGGCGCTCGGCGGCGAGTACGGCGGCGCGGCGGTCTATGTCGCCGAGCACGTGCCGGACGGGAGGCGCGGTTTCTACACGAGCTTCATTCAAATCACGGCGACGCTGGGGCTCTTCGTCTCGCTGGCCGTCATCCTCGCCGTGCAGAATTTGATGAGCCGCGAGGAGTTCACCGCCTGGGGCTGGCGCGTCCCCTTCCTCATCTCGATCCTGCTGGTCGGCGTCTCGCTCTACATCCGCCTGCGGATGAAGGAGTCGCCGATTTTCAGTCACCTCAAGGGCGCGGGGATGACTTCGGCGAAGCCGCTCAAGGAAGCCTTCGCGCGCTGGGAGAACTTGAAGGTCGTGCTCATCTCGCTCTTCGGCGCGACCGCCGGACAGGGCGTCGTCTGGTACACGGGGCAGTTCTACGCGCTCTTCTATCTTCAGACGATTCTCAGCGTGAACGGCACTTCGGCCAACTACATCGTCGCCGCCGCGCTCCTGCTGGGGATGCCCTTCTTCGTCCTCTGCGGCGCGCTCTCTGATAGAGTCGGGCGCAAGTGGATCATCATGGCGGGCTGCCTGCTCGCCGCCGTCTCTTACGTCCCCATCTACAAGGCGATGCAAGCCGCCGCCGGGTCGAACGTCGTGACCGCGACTTCGCAGATTAACCCGGCGACGGGCGAGATACGCCTGACGCCGCAGACTCTCGAAGGCGGCGAGATGAGAACGGCCAAGCAGGTGCTTCCCTACACGGACTTCCGAACGCTCATCTCGGACGCGGTGGCCTGGAAGCTCATCATGCTCGTCTTCGTGCAGGTCATCTTCGTGACGATGGTCTATGGCCCCATCGCGGCTTACCTCGTCGAAGCCTTCCCGGCGAAGATCAGATACACGGCGCTCTCGCTGCCTTATCACATCGGCAACGGCGTCTTCGGCGGGCTCCTCCCGCTCATCGGCCTCTGGGTCGTGGCGCAGACGGGCAACATCTACGCCGGGCTCTATTACCCGATTGCGGTCGCCTCTGTGACCTTCGTCGTCGGGTCGCTGCTGCTCAAAGAGACGCACAGCGTTCTCATCTGGAAGGAGTTGGAGAGTGGAGGGAGCGGGCGCGTCGTGAGCGACATCGAGGGCTCCGGCTGAAGGGCCAACTTTGCCGGGGCGCAAATTAAACGTTTGCAAGAGCGGCGAAGAGTAGTATATTCATTTTACGAAGTTACTTGCCGGCATTCGTGCCGGCGAGTGACTTCGGGCGGCGGAGCAGCGAGGGCTCCGCCGCTTTAATTTTGCCCGCCAGCACTCCTTCTTCAGCCGAGCGGACGGCGCGGCCCCCTTAAAAATAACCTCTTTTAGCTCTTCCCGGTTGAAACTCACTCTCGACGGAATCCGCACGGCGGCATCGAGGGCGAGCGTCGCAGCCAGTTGTCGGCGGGATAGAAGGAGCCTGCTTCCATCACGTGGAGCGTGTAGGCGTGGCGCGAGCGCGGCGAGCGGTTGACTTTGCTCAGGTGCGGGAGCAGGCCGTGGAGGACGACGAGCGCGCCCCTTTTGACTTCGAGCGGGACGAGTTTTTCCGAAGGCCACGCGCCCGCGTCGAGGACATCGAAGCGCGTGCCGCCGCCTTCGGAGCGCCGGAAACGCTTCTTGAGTCCGAGCATGTGCCCGCCGCGGATGGCCCACAGGCAGCCGTTCTCGACGGTCGCGTCTTCGAGCGCGAACCAGAGGCCGACGACGCCCTGCGGCTCCGTGTAGAGGAAGGTCGCGTCCTGATGGCACGTCACCTCGCCGCCGATCAAAGGCTGCTTGAAGATATACATGGACTGGATGAGCAGCGGCCTTTCGACGCCGAGACTTTCGACCAGCTCTTCGATCTCCTTCGAGCGCGAGAAGCGCTCGAAGACGGGGTCGAGGTCGTGCAGCGCATGGCCGATTTTGTTAATCGCGCGCTCCTTGTCTTTCAGCAGACGCCCCGTAGCGTCGAAGGCTTCCTCCTCGAAGAAGAAGCGCACGCGGTCGCCGGATTCGAGGAAGTATTCGTCGCTCGTCCGCGTCTGCTCGCGCGTCGAGAAGATGGAAGCGACGCCCTCCGGCTCGAAGCCCGCGACGAGTTCGGCGGCGCGCTCGCGCAAAGCCGCGCACTCCTCTTCGCTCACGAAATCCTCGACGACGAGGAAGCCGTCGCGCTCGTACTCGTTTAACTGTCCGCGTTCAAGTCTCATGGATATAATGGCCGCGCCTCGGAACCCGACGATGATGCCGAGCCGCAAAGTCAAAGCCTTCTGCCTCGCCGCGCTGCTCGACTCGTTCTCGGTCGGGTACGTCCCGGCCCCCTTTCCCGGCGTCTCAAGGCGCTAAAGCCTCTACACCTTTCGGAACTCCGGGTGATACTTCACCTCGCCCCGCACGCCTTCGAGCGCACCCGCGCGCAACTCCTTCAACATGAAGACTTCTTCGGGCACTTGAAACTCGCACGAGATGCCCCAACGCTTCGTCGGCTCGAAGCCGAAGCGCGGATAGTATTCCGGGTGGCCGAGCACGAAGACGACTTCGTGACCCCGCTTCAGACACTCTTCCAAGCCTTCGCGCACCAGTCGAGAGCCGACGCCCCGGCTCTGAAATTCCGGCAGCACCGCCATCGGCGCGAGCGCGAAGGCGTCGCGCGCGGACTCGGCGGATTCAACCTTCACGGGGCTGAAGAAGATGTGGCCGACGACTCGGCCTTCGACTTCGGCCACGAGCGAGATGTAGGCTTCGGCGTTGACTCTCAGCGCCTCGACGAGCGCCGCCTCCTGCGGGCGACCGAAGGCCAGTTCGTTCACGCGTCGAACCGCTTCAAAGTCTTCCGGCGTCTCTTCGCGGATGGTCGTCATAGAGTTTCTACCGGCGCGGTCACGGCCCGACCGGCGTTCGGGCGCGAGGGTTTGTGCAGATAGTGTTGCCACAGGAGGCGCGCGGCGACGGCCCTCCACGGACGCCACGGCTCGGCGAGGGCTTCGAGTTCGAGCGGCGTCGGCCTCGCAGGCAGACGCTTAATCTCCTGCGCCGCGATGAGCAGTGCGAGGTCGCCGCTCGGCCAGGCGTCAGGGCGGTTGAGCGCGCGCAGAAGATATATCTCCGCCGTCCACGGGCCGACGCCTTTGAGCGCGACGAGCGTCGAGCGCACGGCATCGTCGTCCATCGCGCCGAGTGCTTCGAGGTCGAGTTCGCCTCCGGCGACGAGCGTGGCGACGTTCCGGCAGTAAGCAATCTTCTGGCGGCTGAAGCCCGCGCCTTTGAGCGCGGCATCGTCCAGAGCGAGGAAGCGTTCCGGCGTGAGCGGCGAGGCGAGGCCCGTGAGGCGGTCGAAGACCGCCTTCGCCGACGCGAGCGAGACCTGCTGTTCGAGGATGATGAAGACCAGCGTGGCGAAGCCCGGCTCGCGCGCCCACATCTGCGGCGGCCCAAGCTCTCGGAAAACCCGCGCGAGGTCGGCGTCTCTCTCCGAGAGATAACGCAGCCCTTCGGCCATCGAAGCCTCGTCGAGCGTCGCCGGTGCGGCTTTCTGCAACTTCGCTTGCGTCGACTTCATCAACAAACGCCGGGCCGTGAGCGCCCGAAATCTCCTTCCCTTTTCTTCTTCGCCGTCCGCGTGCGCGGCGAGCGCGGACAAGCATGGCATAACCTCCGGCGGCAAAACAACGCGCCGCGCGCGGCCCTCTCGTGGGACAAGACGCGCGCCCGCCTGCTACACTTTGCGGCGCGAAGCCTATGGAAAGTTTAAGCCTTCATCCGACCGCAGCCGAAACCGAACCGCTTGACCCGGCGGCGGAAGTCGCGCGGCTCGAAACGCTTCTCGCGGAGCGGCGCGCGGAGCTTTCCGCCTTGCAGGAGGAGATGCGCGAGTTCAAGGCGCGTTACACGCAGACGGTCGGCGCTCGTCTGGCCGAGTTGGCCGAGGTCGAGCAGGAGATTAAGGAGGCCGAGGAACGTCGGCTCGGCGTCGGGGCCGAAGAGGATGAAGAGGATGCGGGGCAAGTCCAAGCGGCGCACGCCGCGCGCGGCGTGCCCGTCAAGACGGCGCTCAGGAAACTGTTCTGGTCGGTGGCGCGGATGTTTCACCCGGATCACGCGGGCGACGAGCACGAGGCGCGGCGACGCCACTCAATCATGGCCGAGGCGAGCCGCGCCTACCGCGACGGCGATGTCGAGAGCCTCAACACCCTGCTCGGCGACGAGCAGTTACAGTCCTTCTG
This sequence comes from Pyrinomonadaceae bacterium, assembly GCA_035761505.1. Taxonomy (GTDB): domain Bacteria; phylum Acidobacteriota; class Blastocatellia; order Pyrinomonadales; family Pyrinomonadaceae; genus JAIVJM01. The sequence continues at coordinate 8,142 of DASTQX010000037.1, read as the reverse complement.
CGCCACGACCCGCCCGCCCGAAGAGGAAGAAGACCTCGCCGACCGCCTCCTGAGCCTCAAAGAAGAGTTGCGCACGGTCGAGTTCGGCCTGAAGCGCTTGACGCAGGACGGGCTCTTCCGCCTCAAACAGCGCGTCGCCGCCGAAGCCGCCGAGGGCCGCGACGCGCTCGCCGCCGAAGCCGAGCGCATCCAGAGGCAGATCGTCAAGGCCCGCCGCAGGCTCGAACACCTCTCCTGAAACGTGCGCCGGTGGCGTGCATTTTGCGGCCCCGCGATAAACCTTAAAAATTTCTTGCGCGCTGCAAAAAAATTCCTTATAGTGCGTCCCACTCACCGGTAGGCGGCGGCTCTCACAAGGCTCGCCCTCCTACTCTCTCTGCCGAACTTGCCCAAAACAGAATAGTTGGTCGAACCCTCGGCGCGGATTTCTGTCCGCGCTTCCCCCAGAAGCTTGTCGGCCCGGCGTTCGTGCGCCGGACGACCGGAGTGGTTTGCCGTTCTCCCGTCGAGACGCCCACTGCGCGGCATCTCTCGCAAGGGCGAAGCCGCGTCAACCAGAGACTTAAAACTTTTCTTGGAGGGATAATGAAAAAGTTCTTCGTACTGTTCGCCACACTCGCGTTCTGCGCCGCCGCACTCCTCACCTTGCCCGCCTCGCGCGTCGCTTCCGCCGAAAAACCGCAGGACGAGAAAGTCAAGGAGAAGTTCCATCGCAAGGGCAACAAGGCCATTCCCGAACAGTTTATCGTCGTCTTCGACGAGACCGTGACCGGCCCCACCGGCGAGTTCTCGATGTCGCCGCAGATGGCCGAGCAGATGATCCTCACCTACGGCGGCAGCATCAAGCACGTCTACAAGCACGCCCTCAACGGCTACGCCGTGAAGATGCCGAAGGACGTGGCCGAGGCCATGAGCAACGACCCGCGCGTCCTCTTCGTCGAGGAGGACGGCGTGATGGAGGCAAGCGCCGTGCAGACGAGCGCGCCGTGGGGGCTCGACCGCATTGACCAGCGCGATCGCCCGCTCTCCGGCACCTACACCTTCAACTGGACGGGCGCGGGCGTCACCGCCTACGTCATTGACACCGGCATCCGCACCAGCCACACGCAGTTCGGCGGGCGAGCCGCCGCCTCCTTCGACGCCTTCGGCGGCAACGGGCAGGATTGCAACGGCCACGGGACGCACGTCGCGGGCACCATCGGCGGCTCGACCTACGGCGTCGCCAAGAGCGTGCAACTGCGGGCCGTGCGCGTGCTCAACTGTAGCGGCTCCGGCAGCACTTCGGGCGTTATCGCGGGCGTGGACTGGGTGCGGCAGAATCACGCCGCCTCGGCGGTCGCCAACATGAGCCTCGGCGGCCCCGCTTCGTCCTCGCTCGACACCGCCATCAACAACCTCCACAACTCCGGCGTGACCATCGTCGTCGCCGCCGGCAACGAGAACCAGAACGCCTGCAACGTCTCGCCCGCGCGCGCGGCCAACGCCGTCACCACCGGCTCGACGACTTCGACCGACGCTCGCTCCTCCTTCTCGAACTGGGGGACGTGCGTAGATATCTTCGCGCCGGGCTCTTCCATCCGGTCGGCGTGGTACACCTCGACCACGGCGACGGCCACGCTGAGCGGGACTTCGATGGCCTCGCCGCACGTCGCGGGCGTGGCGGCGCTCTACAAGCAGGCCAACCCTTCGGCCTCGCCGACGACCATCCGCAACGCCATCGTCAACGGCTCGACGACGAACCGGCTGACCGGCATCGGCACGGGCTCGCCGAACCGCCTGCTCTACTCGCTCTTCTTCTAGCCGCGCCGAGCCTTCCGGCGAAGGCCGCGCGACCGATTTTGAAGACCACTTCCGCCGCCCGCCCGTCCCTGCACAGTGGACGGGCGGGCGGCGTCGCTTGCCACCGTCTCAATGTCGCGTAAAATGGCGGTATCCGCGCTCGCGGTGAAGCGGCGCAAGGGGGCCGCCTTGCAGTTATCCAAAGGAGTCGAGTCCGCCTTATGACCTCCGCAAAGGAAGTGCGCGCGCTCGTCGTCGTTGACGTGCAGAACGATTTCTGTCCGGGCGGCGCGCTCGGCGTCGAGCACGGCGACGAAGTAGTCGCTCCGCTCAACCGGCTCATCGAAGAGTTTCTCGCGCGCGGCGAGTTGGTCGTCAAGAGCCGCGACTGGCACCCGCCGCAGACCAAACACTTCGCCGCGCAGGGCGGCGTGTGGCCCGTCCACTGCGTCCGCGAGACGCGCGGCGCGGAGTTCCACCCCGAACTGCTCGACGACCCGGAAATCGTCGTCGTCTCGAAAGGCTTGGGCGACACGGACGATTACTCCGCCTTCGACGGCACGAACCTCTCGCAGCTCCTGCGCGAGCGCGGCGTCACGGAAGTCTGGGTCGGCGGCCTCGCCACCGACTACTGCGTCAAGGAGACCGTCCTCGCCGCCCTCCGCGAAGGCTTCAAGGTCAAGGCCGTCAGCGACGCCATGCGCGCCGTCAACCTCCAACCCTCCGACGGCGAACAGGCCGTCGCCGAGATGCGCCGCGCCGGAGCCGAGATAGTGAGCAGTGAGCAGTAAGCGGTAAGCAGTTTTAAGTTTTCGGTCTTCGGCCTTGAGTTTTGACATCTCGAATCTGAAATCTCAAATCGTCTTTACTGCTTACTGCTTATTGCTCACCGCTTACTTTTTATGTTGAACATTGACCGTTACCACGCGACGATGGGCGCGGCCTCCTACAAGGAGGCGACGCGTCTGCGGGGACGCGCGCTGAGCGAGTCGGAGGCGACCTTTTACGTGACGCAGCGGAAGCTCGCGTTCGCGCCGTGCCTCGGCCACGAAAGGCTCCTGCGCTCTCTGCTCGACTTCCGCGTTGACCGCCCGCGCCTGCGCTTTCTGGAACAAGACCGTGGCGGGCTCGCGCTCTACGCGAAGGCGGTCGAGGACATCAACTTCGCGGGCGTCGTGCGCGCCGTGCGGCCCGGCACGATCATGTTCGCCAACCAGCCCTTCGCCGACATCACCGGCCCCTTCGGGCTCACACAGTCGCAGGAGATTAAGTTCGAGCACGCCTTCGACCTGCCGATGACGACAGCCGCCATCGCCGTCCAGTTGCGGCGCGCGGCGGGCGGGCGCTGGCTCTCGGACTTCTCCCTGCGACGCAACGGCGACATCGAGCGCGCCGTCGAGGTCGCCACTTACGCCTTCATCGGCGGCTTTAACGACACGTCGAACATGGAGGCCGCGCACCGGCTCGACATCCCGGCGGTCGGGACGGCGGCGCACTACTGGCAACAGTCCTACGTCGAGTTCATGGATGAGCCCGAAATCGAGCCGCGCACCGGGAGGCCCAAGCACTTCGAGCAGGTCGCCTTCGAGCGCTGGCTCGACGCCAACCCGCAGGGGACGACGCTGCTGCTCGACACCGTGGACGTTTACATGGGCGCGGTGCACGCCGCGCTCGCCGCGACTTCAACCGAAGAGCGCCGCCGCGCCTTCAAGGGCTTCCGCGTGGACTCCGGCAACCTCGCGCGCCTCGGTCGCTGGTGTCTGCGCTTCTTCGAGGCCAACGGCCTCAAAGGATTGATGCCGGTCTTGACCGGCGACCTCGACGCCGAAGGCGTGAAGACCATCGTCTCGGAGTTCCCGGAGGCGGCGGGCTTCGGCATCGGCACGAAGCTTTCCGGCGAAGTCCGCCGCATCGCGGGCGTCATCTTCAAAGAGTGCATGATCGCGGGCCGCCCGACCCTGAAAGCCTCGAACACGCCGGAGAAGTCAACGCTCCCCGGTCGCCTGCAAGTCTTTCGCGGTTCCGACTCCGACGGGCGCTACGTCGGCGACGTGACCGGCCTCGACGAAGAGGAGATCGAAATCCCCGGCGCGGCGCGCGTCGAGCGGCTCGTCGTGCCCTTCTGGGAGCGCGGGCGGCACGAAGCGATTCCCTCCATCCACAAGCAGAAGGCGTTCGTCGAGCAGCAACTCGCCCGCTTCGGCGACATCGAAAGTTACCCGCACGGCCTGAGCGAACGGCTCAAGGCTTTGCGCGACGACCTGACCGCGCGGATGCGCGTGGACAACTCCGGCTGGCGGACGGTCTTGAGGCTGCCCGAAGCCCTGAGCGGAGAGTTCGACCAGTCTTCCACCGCCGCCGCCCCGAAATAGCTTTAGAGCCTGTGAGGATTCTCATGCGAACCAAACACCGCCTCCTGACCTCCCCGGCCTTCATCATCTTCCTCGCCCTCCTCACCCTCGGCCCTCTGAGCGGAATGAGCGCAGCCTTTGTCAACCACGGCGGCGGCGCGGGAACGTCACCGCACTTCTTACTCGCTCGACAACAGCCGCAGACCGGCGCGCGCCCGTTCGACGAGTTCGGCGACATTCAGATTTCCGACTGGCTGGCGCGGGTTGACAACCTCGCCGTCGAGTTGCAGAGCAGGCCGACGACGAAGGGCTACATCGTCGCCTACGGCGTCCCGAACAAGTTCCCCGGCTGGCCTTCCCGCCGCGCGAATCAGGTCAGGGGTTATCTCATCAAGGCGAGGGGGCTCGACCCGGCGCGCGTCGAGGTGGTCTACGGCGGATACCGCGACGAGGTGATGTATCAACTGTGGGTCGTCGAGCCCGGCGCACAGTTGCCCGTCCCGCCCTTCGACTTCGCGGCGGCGCTCGCGCGCGAGAAGACGCCTTTCCTCTTCGACCGCTTCCGTTGGTTCCCGCTCTCCGGCGAAGGGTCGGACATCGAAGACAATTACATCGGCTACCTCGACGAGCGGGGCCGCTACGAGGCTTTCGTGCTCGCCCTCCGAAGCGACCCCTCTCTGCGCGGCTGCGTCATCTTCTACGCCACGCGCCGGGCCCGGCGCGGCACAGACCGCCGCCTCGCCGCGCGCGTCAAAAGAGACATCATCACCAACCATTCCATCGGCGCGGAGCGCATCGTCGCCCGCGCCGGTGGCTACCGCCATCCCAACCAGACCGTCGAACTCTGGCTCGTCCCGCCCGGCTCCGCGCTCCCGAAGCCGACCCGTTACGTCGCGCCCCCGAAGCGTCGCGCGGGGAGTTGAACCGGCGGCGCGGCGCGCGCCTGCCGTTTGCGCGGCGTTGATGTATAATCAACGGCAGAGAAGACCCCTAAGCCAATCCCGAATCCAAATTTGTGGAGAGTTTGACGATGAAAATGTTGATTCTCGCCGCCCTCCTGCTGTCGGCGCTGCCGGTCGTCGGCTTCGCGCAGCAGCAGAACCGTGGCGGCAGCAAGCTGTTCCCGTACCAGTACACGATTGACGACCTGCCGAACGGCCTCCGGCTCGTCACCGTGCCGACCGACTACCCGAACCTCGTCGCGCTCTACATCGTCGTCACGGCGGGCTCGCGCAACGAGGTCGAGCCCGGCAAGAGCGGCTTCGCGCACTTCTTCGAGCACATCATGTTCCGTGGGAGCGAGAACTACACGCCCGAACAGCGCGAAGAACTGTTCAAGCGCGCCGGGGCCGAGACGAACGCCTACACCTCGGACGACCGCACGGTCTATTACGCGAGCTTCGGCAAGGAAGACCTCGAACCGATCATGAAGGCCGAGGCCGACCGCTTCCAGCGCCTCAAGTACACCGAGGCGCAGTTCAAGACCGAGGCTCTGGCCGTGCAGGGCGAGTACGACAAGAACAGCGCCAACCCCTTCTCCAAGATGTACGAGGTCTTGCGCGAGACGGCCTTCAAAAAGCACACCTACTCGCACACGACGATGGGCTATCTCAAAGACATCAAGGATATGCCCAACCAGTACGAGTACAGTCAGGAGTTCTACAAACGCTTTTACCGCCCGGAGTACACGACCATCGTCGTCGTCGGCGACATCAACCGCGAGCGCGCGCTCGATCTGACGAAGCGCTACTGGGGCGAGTGGAAGCGCGGCACCTACAAGGCCGACATCCCCGAAGAGCCGGAGCAGCGCGAGGCCCGCACCGCGCATATTGACTGGCCCTCGCCGACGCTGCCGCACCTCGCCGTCGCCTTCCGAGGCCCCGCCTATTCCGACGACAAGAAGGACAAGGCCGCGCTCGACCTCCTCGCCGCCATCGCCTTCGGCGAGAACTCGGAACTCTATCAGCAGCTCGTCCTGAAAGAGCAGAAGGTGGACATCCTCGGCCCGGACTTCAGCGACCAGATAGACCCGGAGATGTTCGTCATGTTCGCGCGCGTCAAAGACCCGGCCAACGTCAACAACGTCCGCGACCGCATCATCGAGACCTTCAAGAAGTACACGACCGAGATGGTCGAACAGTCCAAGCTCGACGCGACGCGCTCGCGCATGCGCTACGGCTTCGCGATGGCGATGAACAGCAACGACGCCATCGCCCGCGCGCTCGCGCCCTACATCTCTCTGCGCCGCACGCCCGAAACCCTCAACAAGCTCTTCGAGACTTATCAGGAGATCACGCCCGCCGACATCCGCGACGCGGCGAAGAAGTATTTCCGCGAGGACGCGCGCACCATCGTCACGCTCGCGACGAAGGGCCAGAACATCGCCTCCGTCAAGACCGGCAAGGGGGTGAACAACCGATGAGGAGAATCAGCAGCCTTTTCGTCGCGTGCCTGCTCGCACTGCTCCCCTTCTCCGCCGTCAACGCCGGGGCAAACAACAGTATGACGACCGCCAAACTCGCGAGCGTGCTTCAGCCCTCGCGCTCGCCGCTCGTGACCTTCCGCCTCCTCTTCATGACGGGCGCGGCCTCCGACCCGAAGGGCAAGGAGGGCTTGGCCGCCCTCACCGCCGCGATGCTCGCCGAAGGCGGCTCGCGCGCGATGTCCTACGAGCAGATCGTCGAGGCGATGTACCCGATGGCGACCGGCTTCGGCTGGCAGATAGACAAGGAGATGACCGTCTTCGCCGGGACGACGCACCTCGACAACCTTGAGAAGTATTACTCCATCATCAGCCAGATGCTCCTCGACCCCGGCTTCCGCGAGGACGACTTCACGCGCCTCCGCACCAACGCCGTCAACTTCCTCAAGACCTCCCTGCGCGAGGGCAACGACGAGGAACTCGGCAAGGAGTATCTCTACAACATCATCTACGCGGGCCACCCTTACGAGCACCACAACATGGGGCGCATCGGCGCGCTCGAACGGCTGACGCTCGAAGACGTGCGCGCCTTCTACAAGCAGCACTACACGCAGGCCAACATGGTCTTGGGGCTTGCGGGCGGCTACCCCGCGGACTTCGCCGCGCGCGTGGAGAAGGACTTCGCCAAACTCCCGGCGGGGCAAGCCTCGAAGAAGACCATTGCGCAGCCCAAGGTCGCGCCGGGCATGAGAATCGAACTCATCAAGCGCGAGACGCGCGCCACCGCCTTCTCACTCGGCTTCCCGATTAACGTCACGCGCGGCCACAAGGACTGGCCCGCGCTCGCGCTCGTCGCCTCCTACCTCGGCCAGCACCGCAACAGCGCCGCGCATCTCTACCAACGCCTGCGCGAGGCGCGCGGCTTGAACTACGGCGACTACGCCTACGTCGAATACTTCCCGCGCGGGATGTTCCAGTTCACGCCCGACCCGAACTTGGGGCGCTCGTCGCAGATTTTCCAAATCTGGATTCGGCCCGTCGAGCCGCAGAACGCGCACTTCACCTTGCGCGCCACGCTCTACGAGTACGACAAGCTCGTGAGAGACGGGATGCGGCAGCAGGACTTCGAGGGGATGCGCGAGTTCCTGACGAAGTACAGCAACGTGCTCACGGCGACGCAAGACCGGCGGCTCGGCTACGCGCTCGACAGCCGCTATTACGGCATCGGCGACTTCAACGCCTACATGCGCGAGCAACTCTCGCGCCTCACACTGGCCGACGTGAACCGCGCCATCCGCCAGCACTTGAAGAGCGACCGGATGCGCGTCGTCGTCGTCACGAAGGACGCCGAAGCCCTCCGCGACGCCATCCTCGCGGGCAAGCCTTCGCCCATCACCTACAACTCGCCGAAGCCGCAGGAGATCATGGACGAAGACAAGATCATCCAGTCCTACAAGATCAACGTCCGGCCCAACCAGATCGCCGTCGTCCCGGTCGAGCGCGTGTTTCAATAACGACTCCGAAGCCCCTCAGAGGGGCGGCAGGATGTAGCCCACGTTGTCACTGAAAGGGGCGAAAGAAATTCAACGT
>DASTQX010000036.1:0-7715 GCA_035761505.1 Pyrinomonadaceae bacterium | reverse complement strand
CGACCAGTTGGTCGACCTCCTGACGCAACTCTTTATAGAGCGGGACGGCCTCGCGCGAGGGCACGGCCACCTGCACGAGAGTCACGCGCCCGCGCAGTTCGGGCGAGCCCGTCAGGAGTTGCCGGTACGCGCGCAAGCGTTCGGGGATGCCCTTCGTGTAGTCGAGGCGGTCAACGGCGAGCAGCACCTTGCAGCAGCGAAAGCGCTCGCGCATCTCCGCGAGCCGCCTCCGCGTCTTCTCATCTCTGTCCAGAAGCGCGGTGAACTCTTCCGGCGCGATGCCGATGGGCAGCGCGTCGAGGCGGACAGTTCTCCCGCCCGCCTCCACCCTGTCCATCCGGCTGCCCGTGCCGAGCACGCGAAGCACCGAGTCGCGGAAGTGCTGGAGGTATCGGTGCGTGTGGAAGGCGAGGTAGTCGGCCCCAAGCAGACCGCGCAGCAACTCTTCACGCCGGGGGAGGATGCGGAAGGCAGCCGAGGGCGGGAAGGGGATGTGGAGGAAGAACCCGACCTGCACTTCGGGCGCGGCCTCCCGCAGGAGTTGGGGCAAGAGCATCAGTTGGTAATCGTGAACCCAGACCAGATCGCCGGGCCTGAGGTGTGCGAGCACGGCGTCGCAAAAGAGCCGGTTGGCTTTGACGTAAGCATCCCAGTCGGCGGGCTCGAACCTGAACAAGTAGGGGAAGTTATGAAAGAGCGGCCAGAGCGTCTGGTTGGAAAAACCCTCGTAGAAGCCGCGCGCCGTTTCGGGCGGCAGATCGACGGCGACGTAACGCTCGCGCTCGGCCCAGCGCGCGAGCGTGCTCCGGCGCTTCGCGTCGTCAACGCCCGACTGATCGCCCGACCAGCCGACCCACAGCCCTTCGGTCTTTTGCAGTATCGGCCTCATCGCCGTGGCGAGCCCGCCCGCGCTCTTCTCCGCCTTCCACGAGTCGCCGGCCCGCCGCAGCGTGTACGGCAGGCGGTTGGAGACGACGACGACGCGGCTGTTGTTCGATTCCATCAAACGCGGAAATCCTTCCGGTGACATCAAAGACGGCCCGGCCAGCCGGGAGGCCAGCCGGGCCGTCGCACATCGGGCGGCAACGTCTCGGTCGTCCGTTTACGCCGTCGCCGCGTGCTGCCGGGCATCCTTTTCCGCGACGCCACGCGGCTTGGAAATCTCTTCCACGACGCCCGCCGTCTTCTCCGGCGTTTCAGTCCGCGTCGCCACGTCGGCCTGCGCGATGATGCCGACGACACGGCCTCCCTCGTCCACGACGGGGATGCGCCGCAACTGCCGCTCGGCCATCAGCTCGATCGCCTTGTGCAAGTCGTCCTCGGCGCGGCACGTCACGAGTTCGCGCGACATCACCTCCTCGACCTTCACGGCGTTGGGGTCGCGCCCTTCGGCGACCACCTTGAGCGCGAGGTCACGGTCGGTGACGATGCCGACCAGCTTCTTCGTCCGCTCGTCCTCGACGACGGGGATCGGCCCCACGTCGGATTCTTTCATCAGCCGCGCCGCCTTCACTGCCGCGTCGGCAGGCAGACAGCACACTGGGTCTTTCGTCATCACTTCAGCGCACTTCGCCTCGTCCTTCTTCTTCGTCTCGTTCTTCTTCAATGTATCCTCCTTCAACGGTGTAGTCGTGCGGGCAGGGCGGGCCTTTGGCTCACCTCCGTTCGGATTAAACCCGCCGTTGCAGCTGCGGCGATTCGTGAGAACGCATGTCTCGCACCACGAATCAGCGCGGCAGGAAAACCCAGCCACGGCCCTCGCGCCTGCCCACGAAGCTAAGTTTATGCCGTGAGGCGGAGACATACATCAGGCTTATCACTCATGACGTGTAAGTGATTCCACCTACGAGCGGCACCGCGCGACCGTTTCGCGTGTCACGCCGGTCATGTTTCGGAGATTTGGTTCGAGTCGGTCTCGTTAGTGCCGCCTTAAATGCGGGCGCATATGTCAGTAGCAGAGTTGGGATGTCATTCGGCTCCGTGAGTTGAGCCGTCGGACTCGCCGGGTGCGAAATCGAAGCCGGGAAGATACTTGCGGAGGGCACCTTCCAGCGCCCCGGCACTGAGCGGCTTGAGCAGGTAATCCTGACACCCGGCGGCGAGCACCGCGTCCCTGATGCCGAAAGTGTCGAACGCCGTGACGGCGATGATCGGCACTTCGCACAGCTCTTCATGCAGGCGGATTTGCTCGGTCGCGGCGAGCCCGTCGAGCCTCGGCAGATTGAGGTCCATGACGATCAGATCGGGCCGCATGTTCAGCGCGGTCTCGACCCCTTCGTTGCCGTCGGTGGCCGTAATCACGCGGCAGCCTTTGTGCTCTAACTCAAGGCTGAGGACTTGGCGGGTGTCGTCGGAGTCTTCGACCAGAAGTACTACGGGGCTTTCGACGCCGAACTGAGACAAGTATTTGTGCTCCCCTGAGAATAATGTTTCCGGATACAAATTGAAAACCCCTGAGTGAAATTTCGTCAGAAGCCGGTGAAAAATTCAAATGAAGTACACGGAGCCTAACACGGTCGGGCGGCACGCGGCTGCGGCGCGACAGCGGGCTTTCCGTTAAAGGTGTCGCCGCCACATTCCTTGCAGGCGTACTCGTCGTCCTTCGCCATCCCCGGCGCGAGCCACAACTGCTGGCAGTGCCGGCACTTCACCAGCAGCAGGCCGAGCCGCTCGCGTAAATTCAATGATTCCTCAGACCGCATGAACTTCTGCCCTCCCCGCAGCCGGGAGAGTTCGATTCGCACTCCCGCCGCCCTCAGCCCTGAGATTAAAGGTAGCGGTTAGAAAGGCGGGCGGCAACGGTGCGATTACTCAGGCGTTATAGGTGAAAACACCTACGCCGAGGGCGGCCACCGGCGTTGAGGTACGGGGGAGAGAGGCGGAAGCCGGGCGGCCTTTCGTCAGGGAGTCTTTTGCATCGTAATCATCACCAGCGGCGCGTCGCCCGGCGTGCGGCTGTAGGCGACCCAGTAGCCCGCCTGCGGGTACTTCGCCATGTGGTACATCGAGCCGTCGGGCTTGGCCTCGATTTCAGTGCCGAGCACCGACGCGGGCGCGGGCGCTTCCGCCTCGGTGCCGATGTAGGTGGCGATGACGGCGCTCGCCTTCCCGTCACGGTAATAGACGCGCGCGCGTTCCTTGTCCGAGAAGACGAAGAAGTCCATCTCGTCCGACTTCTCCTCCGGCTTGCCGAACTTGGCCCGCACTTCGTCGGCGCTCATGCCGAGTTTCACGCCCCTGTACTCACCGTAGAGCGGCTCGACGACGGCTTTTGCGGCCACCTTCTCGGCTGCGGGACTGGCGGCCACCTGCGTCACAGTGTCACTCGCCGTCGCGGGCGGTGTCGCCTGCCGTGGCTGAGTCTGATTCTGAGACGCCGGGGTCGCGGGCGACGCATCCTGAGCGGCTGCGGGCGCGGCTACAGCAAGCGCCAGCGCGGGGATTGACGCGGCGGCGAGCGCGCGGCGCAAACGCCCTTTGATAAATCTTTTGAACATCCCGAAAAGCCTCCGTTCGCGGTCTAAATCTACACTTTGAGTATAGATAAAACGCCGGGTGCGGGAAACGGTGGTTCTACTCAGGAGGGGTAGGTGATAACACTTATTCGCGGCGGAAGAAGTCCGTTCGTTCAGGTCTTGTCGCTCGTTTGGGTGCGGTCGAGGACGTGGCGGGCGATCTCGACGCGGTTGCCGAAGCCCTTCTTCGAGAGGATGTGGCTGATGTGGTTCTCCACGGTGCGGACGCTGATACGGAACTCGGCGGCAATCTCCTTGTTGGAGAGCCCGCGCGCGACGGCTTCGGCGACGCGCTCCTCGGCCTCGGTCAGCGCCTCGTCCTGAAACTGGATGGCCTCAGCCGCTTCCGCCTGCGACGTGCCGACGAGGCGCGCGATCTCGGCGTGGGTGCGCTGCACGCGGGCGAGGATGCCGCGGATAACGGCGACCAGCTCGTCCGGCTCGAAGGGCTTCGTCAGGTAGGCGTCAACGCCCGTGCGGAAGCCCTCGATGCGGTCTGAGGTCTCGTCCTTCGCGGTGAGGAAGACGACGGGCGTCAGGGCCGTGCGCGAGGAGGCGCGGAGTTGCCGCGCGAGCTGGTAGCCGTCCATACCGGGCATGCGGATGTCGCTGACGATGAGGTCGGGCACGGACTCGGCCACGCGCACGAGCGCCTCCGCGCCGCCGCGGGCGGTAATCACCTCGAAGCCTTCCCCGCGCAGGCACGCCGCGACGGCGCGCAGAAGGTTCGGCTCGTCGTCAACTACGAGTAAGCGCTGCGACATTTGTTTCCTCCCCGGACTTCTCGCCCATGTCCTCTTCGCCGTCCCAAGCGGGCAGGCGCACCGTCAAGGCCGTGCCCTTTCTCTCTCCCGGCGGCGGGCTCTCCGCCGAGATGCTCCCGCCGAGTTGGCCGACTATCCTCCGCGCCAGATACAGTCCGAGCCCGACGCCGGGCGCGTCTGCGCCGTCCGGCGAAATGTCGGGCGCGTCTTTCCCGCCAGTGATAGAAGGAGCCGGGCGGCCCCTGAAAAACTTCTCGAAGACGAAGGGCACGTCCTCGCTCAGGATGCCGCACCCGTTGTCCTGCACGGTGATCTCGACACCGCCCCGCTCTTGGGACGGTGCCGCCTTGACCGTAATCCGCCCGCCTTCGGGCGTGTACTTGATGGCGTTCTCGATGAGGCTGCATATCACTCGCCTGAGCGCCTCCCGGTCGGTCAGGACGTGCGGGACTTCCGGCGGCAACTCAACGTCGAGCGTCAGGCCGCGCACCTCTGCGGCGTGGACTTCGACACGGGCGCAGGCCCGGACGACTTCCGCCGGGTTCACCCTCGTCCGCGAGACCTTGTATGCGCCCGACTCGATCCTTGAGAGGTCGAGCAGATTAAGCACGAGGTCAATCTGGCGGTCGCACTCGGCGGCGATGGTGTCGAGATACTCGCGCCGCTCCTCCTCGCTCTGCCCGCCGCGCTGTAAGACTCGCGTCAAAGTCTTGATCGTCGTCAAAGGCGTGCGCAGCTCGTGCGAGACGCTGGAGACGAACTCCGACTTGAGCCTGTCCAACTCCTTGAGGCGCTCCTCACGCTCGGCGACCCGCGCGGCCATCGCGTTGAAGGCCGCGCCCAACTCGCCCAACTCCCCGCCGCCCGATACCGGGGCTCGTGCCGAGAAGTCGCCCGCGCCGATCTCGTGCGCCGCGCCGCGCAGGCGCAGGACGGGCCGCACGATGCCGCGCGCGATCAGGAGCGCCGCCCCGACGGCGCAGAGGAGCGCGAGCAGGCTGAACAGGGCGTGGCGGTAGAGTTGACGGCGGGCGGGCTCGAACAGGGTCGAGCTGGGGATGCCGACGCTCACCACGCAGCCGGTCTCGCCCGCGCGCGCCAGCCCGTAGACACGGCGCACGCCGTCGTAGGGGCTCTCCCTCTCGACGACCGCCGTCTTCCCCTCGCCGAGCGCGGCGACCATCGGCGCGCCGCTCACCGTCAGGTCAATCGGCTCCTCAGTCGTCTGCCGCCGGTAGAGTCGCCGGTTCTCCGAATCGAAGACGGCAATGACGGCGCGCTCCGACATCTCGATGTCACGGAACAGCTCGCTGATGGCCGCCCCGTCCACGCGCGCCAGCACGGCCCCCTCGCCCGCCGGGACGGCGAGCGCGAAGACGGGCCGCGCCTCGTCGAGCGTGCGGTCGGTGGCGATGGCCCACGAGTCGCGGCGGCGTATCTCGGAGAGAAGGTGGTCGGAGAGGGCGGGCGGCGGCGGCTCCCTGCCGGGCGGCTGGGCGACGATGCTGTCGCCCGCCTCGTCTATCAGGCGGGCATCTATCCAGAAGGGGCGAGTCTGGACGGTGAGTCGCAGGTGTTCGGCGAGTTGGGGGGAGCGTAGAGACTGTTCCCCGGCCTCGGCGGCGAGCGTGACGAGGGGCTGGCGCTGCGCGTCTATCCAACGCTCGAAGGCGACCGCCGCCAGCTCCGCCTGCTGCTTGAGAGATTCCTCAAGTTGCGAGCGGTTGCTTTGCCAGACGCGGCGCAGGTCAGCCGCGCCGGCGAGCGCCAGCGGGACGGCGATGACGACCGCGAGGACGAGTAACCGCGCGCGAATGCCCAAAGCGCCTCGAACCCTTCTGAAGCCGCCCGGCGAGTAATCCGCCGCCCGGCGACTCCGGCCACGTTCCCTTGTAGTTAAAAAATAACGCTATCGCAAAGTATAGCAACGCGGCGCGGCCACGGCATAAGCGGAAACACTCACGCGGCGTAAGTGTTCACACTGTTTCGTCCGCGACGCGCGCCGGGTTAACTTCAAAATTGACTTTCGTAAGAGGAGTGGAGGATGCCAGAAGTCATGGTCTTTCGCGCGGATGATAAAGAGTATCGAGGGTCTTCGGCTTTGGAAATCGTGCAGGCGCTCAAGCACGAGGCCGCCCCGGACAGCGGCCCGACACAACCAGTCAGGCAGTTTCTTCTCGAATCGTTGGAGCAGTTCCGCGACCGCATTCCCTTGCGCGAACTCGATGTCAGCGACCGCCTGAGCGACGAGATGCTCGCGCTCAGTTACCTCTATCTGCGGGACGAATTCGGGGCGGGCGAACTGCGCGACCTCCCGAACCGGCAGCGCTGGGCGAAGCCGCTTTAGTCGGCCTCGCCGGAGCGTCGCCTTCGTGGACGAAGCCTCAGAGACCGTCTCCGGCGTGGGCTTCCATTACCAACCCTCGGCCACCAAAAAACTTCTGACGGTCAGGGCACAGGAGGCAGGCATTGAGTAAAACCGAAACCTTCAACGACGAGGCGGCGGCGGGCGGCTCGCCGTTGAAAAATATCGCCCTCTCCGGCACGGCGAAAAGAGTCGGGGTTTACGTCGCCGTCGCCCTCGCCGTCTTCCTGCTTGGACTGGTGCCGATGTGGCTGAAGGCGCGCGAGGCGGCCTCGCAACGCGATGCGGCGCGGCGCGAGTTGCGCCTCAGCCGGATGCACGGCACGCTGGCCTCCGCCGTCATTGACGCCCGCCGTGGCGAGTACGAACCCGCGCGACAGACGGTGAGCGACTTCTTCACCGCCTTGCGAACCCAGATAGACGCCGGAGACGACTCGGCGCTAGCGGCCCGGCAGCGCGAGGCCGCCGCCCCGCTGCTCGCGCGGCGCGACGACGTGATCACGCTGCTCGCGCGCGGCGACCCGGCTTCGGCGGAACAGTTGTCCGACATCTACGTCTCCTACCGGCAGGCGGTCGAAGAGGCGCAGGTCAAATGAGCCGCTGGCCGAAGAATTAGCCGGACAGACCTGAGCCCGTTGCTCCACACCACCTCACTCAACGCCCGTGGGGGATAATACGGACGCGGGGCAGACTCCTTAAATATTAACTTGCCTGTCCGGCGCTGACGAAAGGAGGCGAAGTTGTGAGCGACACGACGGCGAATACGGCGAATGCTTCGGACTCCCGATGAGTCATGCGGGAGGCCCGCCGCCCGAACGCCCGCCCCTCGACGCCGAGCGGCGCGAACTGCTCGCGCGTCTCGAAGACTGGCTGGAGACGCCGATGCTCGTGCTCGGCTTCGTCTGGCTCGCGCTCCTCATCCTTGAGTTGACGCGCGGCCTCTCGCCCGCGCTCGAAGCCGTCGGCACGATCATCTGGATAATCTTCATTCTGGACTTCCTCCTCAAATTCACCCTCGCCCCCGACAAGTCCGACTACCTGACAGCGAACTGGCTGACCGCGCTCGCGCTC
>DASTQX010000035.1:0-1309 GCA_035761505.1 Pyrinomonadaceae bacterium | reverse complement strand
CCCCTTCGCGTTCACGTCGAAGCACTCTTCGACCTGCACGAAGCTCTGGCCGACGTGGTTGTAGGCGGCGAGGTGGAAGACGACTTCCGGCGAGAAATCGCCGATGCAGGCCAGCGCCCCACGGTTGCGGAGGTCGGCCTCGATGACCTCGATGTCGTCCCAACAGTCGCGGAGCCGCTCGTTCTTCATGACGTTCCCGTAACGCACCGTGACGGCGACTTCGGCCCCGTCGGCCAGCAGGCGGTGAACCAGATGCGAGCCGATGAAGCCTGAGCCTCCGGTCACCAAAACGCGCTTTTTATTCATCTCTGTTGCCCGTCCATGTAAGTGAAAAATTCGACCATCTCAACCTCGGCGTCGGCCCGCTCCTTCTCGGTGTTGACCGTCAGGTGCTTGCCCGTGTGCCGGTACGCGTAGAGCCCGCCCGCCGCCGCCAGCGACGAGAGAAACGTCGGCATGTCCGAGCCGGGCTTGAGGTGCGCCAGCGCCTCCGGCTCGCAGAGGATGAACCCGATGTTGATCCAGTACGGCAGGGCCGGTTTCTCCTCGAAGTCCGAGACGCGCCCGGCGTCGTCGAAGCGGACGATGCCGAAGGGGCTGTGGAGCGGATAGGTCGTGAGCGTCGCCAGCGCGCCGCTCGCCCGGTGGCTGGCGAGCAAGGCCGCCACATCCACGTTCGCCAACGTGTCGCCGTAGCAGATGAGCGCCCGCCCACGGACGTGCTCCCTCGCGTCGAGGATGCGGTCGGTCATGCTCGCGTCGCCGGAGTTGACGCAGGCCACGTCGCGGAAGGCGTCGCCCCGCTCCCGGAGAAAATCCTCGATGGCCTCGGCCTTGTAGCCGACGCAGGCCACGAAGCGCGAGACGCCCTCCGCCGCCAGATACCGCAGCAGGTGCGAGAGCAGGGGCTCGCCGTTGAGGGGCACGAGCGCCTTCGGCAGCGTCTCCGTGAAGGGTCTCAGCCGCTCGCCCTTGCCGCCGCACAGAAGGATGGCCGTCAATTCAGACATCGAAGAATCCGCGCGAGCCGACTCCCGCCGCGCCGCTCAAAATCCGCTCAAGACCGCGCCCGCGCCGCGCCGTGCGGCTTCGACGGGCGGCCCTGCGCGACCATCTTCAGATACATCTCGACGGCCTTCGGGCCGATCACCGACTTGTCGAGCCGCTCGGCGGTGAGGCGCGCGTTGGTCTCGGCGGCCCGGTCAACGAGCGCGTCGTCCGTGAGCGCGCGCCGGAGCGCGGCGGCCACCTCCTCCGGCGACTCCGGGTGGACGAGCAGGCCGTTCTCACCGCTCCGCACCCACTCGTC
>DASTQX010000034.1:0-2901 GCA_035761505.1 Pyrinomonadaceae bacterium | reverse complement strand
CAAGCCTTCGAGCGGCACGGCGACCTCCGCGCCGCCCGCGAGAGCGGCGCGCGCCGAGGCGCGGGGCGCGTCCGCGGACGACTCGCCGAAAGAGACTTCGGCGGCGCGCGTCAGCCGCTTAATCTGCGAAAGGCTGGCGTTGAAAATCTGTCCGAGCCCGTTGCCCTGCGCGCTGATGAAGAGCCGCACCTCCTCGCCCGGCTTGACGTTCAACTCCGTCCGGATGTTGCGCACGCGCGAGACGAGTTCGATGACGGATTGCATCTCGCTTTCGGCCCGCTCGTCAATCAGGCTCTCCACGGTCTGCGGGAAAGCCGTGAGCATGACGGTCGGGCTCGCCGCGCTCTCGCGGTAAGCGGGATGCAGGGAGTCCGCGCCGACGCCGGGCAGGCGTTGCCAGAGTTCTTCGGTGAGGAAGGGCATGAACGGGTGGAGGAGCCGGAGCGCCTGCTCCAAGACGGTGACGAGACGGCTGCGCACCGCGTCGCGCGCGGGGCTCGCTTCCGGCGCGGTCATGTCGGCTTTGGAGAGTTCGATGTACCAGTCGCAGAAGTCGTCCCAGAAGAAGTGGTAGATGGTCTGCACCGCCGCGTGGAAGTCGTAAGCCTCAATCGCCGCCGAGGTGTCGCGCGTCGCCTTTTGCAGCCGCGACATGATCCAGCGGTCGTGCAAGGCCCACGTGTCGGGCTCGCCCTCGAAGCCCTTGCCGACTTCCGCGCCTTCGGAGTTCATCAGACAGAAGCGCGCGGCGTTCCAGATTTTGTTGGCGAAGTTGCGGTACGACTCGACCTGATTGTCGTTCCAGCGCGTGTCGGTGCTGCCGATGGAGGCGAGCACGAGGCGCGTGGCGTCCACGCCGTACTTGTCGAACACATCGAGCGGGTCAATGCCGTTGGCCTTCGTCTTCGACATCCTTTGGCCGTGCTTGTCGAAGATCGTGCCCGTGATGTACACGTCGTCAAACGCGCGCTCGCCCATGAACTTCACGCCTGACATCATCATCCTTGAAACCCAGAGGAAGATGATGTCGCGCGCCGTGACGAGCACCGAAGTCGGGTAGAAGGTCTTTAAATCTTCCGTCTCGTCGGGCCAGCCGAGAGTCGAGATCGGCCAGAGCGCCGAAGAGAACCAGGTGTCGAGCACGTCAGGGTCTTGCGTGAGCTTGTCCGTCCCCGCCGCACGCCGCGCCTCTTCTTCGCTGCGTGCGACGACGGTGCGCCCGTCCTCTGTGTACCAAGCGGGGATGCGGTGGCCCCACCAGAGTTGGCGCGAGAGCGTCCAGTCGTGGAGGTTTTCGAGCCAGTTCGTATAGACCTTCTCGTAAGGCGTTTCGGGGATGAAGCGCGGCTGTCTCTTCTCGCGCATCAACTCAAGCGGCGCGCGCGCGAGTTCTGCCTGCTTCAAGAACCACTGCGTCGAGACGAGCGGTTCAATCACGGCGCGGCAGCGACTGCATTTCGTGATGGAGAACTCGTAGTCAACGACCTTTTCGAGCAGGCCGAGTTCCTCGAACTTCTGGACGACCCGCTCGCGCGCCTCGTAGCGGTCGAGCCCCGCAAACTCCGCGCCCGCCTCGGCGGTCATGCGCGCGTGCTTGTCTATGACCTTAATCATCGAGAGGCCGTGGCGATGGCCCATCTCGTAGTCGTTCGGGTCGTGCGCGGGCGTGACCTTGACCGCGCCCGTGCCGAACGCGGGGTCAACGAACTCGTCGGCGACGACGGAGATTTCGCGGCCCGTGAGCGGCAGTTCCAGAGTCGCGCCGAGGAGGTCGCGGTAGCGCTCGTCTTCGGGGTTGACGGCGACGCCCGTGTCGCCGAGCATCGTCTCAGGGCGCGTCGTCGCCACGGTCACGCGGCGGTCGCCGTCCTTCACGGGGTACTGAAGATAGTAGAGCTTCCCGGCGTGCGACTCCTTCTCGACTTCGAGGTCGGAGAGCGCCGTCTGGTCTTTCGGGCACCAGTTGATGAGCCCTTCGCCGTGGTAGATGAGCCCGTCTTCGTAGCAGCGGACGAAGAACTCTCGGACGGCGCGCTCCAAATGCTCGTCCATCGTGAAGCGCTCGCGCGACCAATCAACGCTCACGCCCTCGCGCCGCATCTGCTTGAGAATCTCGCCGCCGTACTTCTCCTTCCAACGCCAGACGCGCTCGACGAACTGCTCGCGCCCCAAGTCGTGACGCGTTAAGCCCTCTTCCTTTTTCAACTGCTTCTCGACCTGAAGCTGCGTGGAGATACCCGCGTGATCCATGCCGGGGAGCCAGAGCGTGCGGAAGCCGCGCATCCGGTGGTAGCGCGTGAGCACGTCCATGATGGTGTGCTGAAGCGCGTGGCCCATGTGGAGATTGCCGGTGACGTTGGGCGGCGGGATGACGATGGTATAGACCGGGGCCGAGGGGTCGCGGTTGAGTTCGGGCGTGAAGCAGCCTTCGGCCTCCCAGCGCGCGTAGTGCGCCGCCTCGGCCTGTTTCGGGTCGTATGTTTTCGGTATCTCCATAAGATGCCTTCAATAGTAACAAGTCCGAGCGCGGGGGACAAAGCAGGGGGGAAAAGCGAAGGGGGAAAGAGGGGAAAAGGGGAAAAGGGGAAAGGGAAAAGGCGAAGGGGACTGTGCCGCCTTCGCCTCTCAAGCCTTTCGACCTTTGACCCTTTGACCCTTTACCCTCTTCTTTTCAGTTTCCCCGGCGTTCTTCGTCGAGGCGTTGCTTGATGATGAGTTCGGCGAGGTCGGGGACGACCTCCCACGCGATGTCGCGGACGACCTTTTCGGACATCAATTCGACGACGCGGCGGGCGATGGTGTCAACCTCCGCGGGCGACAAGCCTTCGGGGCGATGGCCACTGGCGACCGCGCGCTCGTCGGAGGCGGCGGAGACGGCGGAAGTGTCCGAAGGAGCCTCGA
>DASTQX010000033.1:0-3476 GCA_035761505.1 Pyrinomonadaceae bacterium | reverse complement strand
TCATCGGCGCGAAGTTGGAGATGGAGGCCGACCGGGTGATTGACGCGGGCGGGAAACTCGTCATCCCCGGCGGGATTGACCCGCACACGCACATGGAGTTGCCGTTCGGCGGGACTGAGGCTTCGGACGACTTTCGGACGGGGACGATTGCGGCGGCGCACGGCGGGACGACGACGATCATTGATTTCGCGGTGCAGTACAAGGGACAGACTTTGACCGAGGGGCTCGACGCGTGGCACGCGAAAGCCGAGGGGAAGACGGCGATTGATTACGGCTTCCACCTCATCACCACCGACCTCGAAGACGAGCGCGTGCCGGAACTCCACAAGGTCATGGACGAGGGCGTGACGAGCTTCAAGATGTTCATGGCCTACCCCGGCGTCTTTCTGGTGGACGACGCGACCATCTTCCGCGCGATGTCGGCGGCGGGCGAGCGCGGCGGCCTCATCTGCATGCACGCCGAGAACGGCATCGTCATCAACGAGATTATCAAACGCGCGCTCGCCGCCGGGAGAACCGCGCCGAAGTATCACGCGCTGACCAGACCGACGCGCGCCGAAGCCGAGGGCGTCCACCGCGCCATCGCAATTGCCGAGATGGCCGAGTCGCCCGTCTATATCGTCCACCTCAGTTGCGCCGACGCGCTCGAACAGGTGCGCGAGGCGCGCGACCGTGGGCTCCCCGCCTTCGCCGAGACGTGCCCGCAGTACCTCTTCCTCGATTTGGAGAACTACGACGAGCCGGATTTCGGCGGCGCGAAGTACGTGATGACGCCGCCGCTCCGTGAAAAGTGGAATCAACAAGAGCTTTGGAAGGGCTTGAAGACCGACGACCTGCAAGTCATCTCAACCGACCACTGCCCCTTCTGCATGAAGGAACAGAAGGAGCTGGGGCGCGACGACTTCTCGAAAATCCCGAACGGCGCGCCGGGCGTCGAGCATCGCGTGCCGCTCATCTACAACGGCGGAGTCGTCGAGAACCGCATCTCGCTCAACCGCTTCGTCGAGCTGACCTCGACCGCCGCCGCCAAGATGTTCGGCCTCTTCCCCCGCAAGGGCACGATTGCCGTCGGCTCCGACGCCGACATCGTCGTCTTTGACCCCGAAGCCACGCAGACCATCTCCGCGCAGACGCATCACATGAACGTGGACTACAGCGCCTACGAAGGCAAGACTATTCGCGGCGTCGTCGAGACGGTGCTTTCGCGCGGGCGCGTCGTCATCGAAGGCGGCGAGTACAAGGGCCAGCCCGGCGACGGCCAGTTCCTCAAACGCGGGACGTGCGTGAACGTCTGAGCGCGCGGCGAGACAAGGCGGGTGACGAAGTTCGACGAAAGGACATTTGTGAGAATCATTAAATCCCCCACGGCGCTCATCGCCGCCCTCTATCTGACGTTCGCCTGCTCTCTCCCGGCGTTCGCGCAGGAGAGGGCGCTGCCATCGCTCATCACCGTCACGGGCGAGGCGGAGATTCGCGTCGTGCCCGACGAGGTCTTCTTCGACCTGTCCGTGCAGACTTTTAACAGGGATTTGAAGGTGGCGAAGGCGCAGACGGACGACCGCTTGAAGAAGCTCGCCGAGCTGACACAGAAATACGGCGTCGCGGCGAAGGACACGCAGACGGACTACATCAGCGTCGAGCCGCGTTACCGTGGCAATAACGAAGCCCGCCAGCTCACCGGCTTTCTGGTGCGAAAAGATTTCGTCTTCACGCTCCGCGACGTGTCGAAGGCCGAGGCGATGCTCTCGGAGATTATCGAAGTCGGCGTGACGCGCATCAACGACATAGACTTCCGCACCTCCGAGTTGCGCAAGCACAGGGATCAGGCGCGCGCCAACGCCATCCGCGCCGCGCGCGAGAAGGCCGTCGCGCTGACGGGCGAGATCGGGCAGAATATCGGCAAGGCGTACTCCATCGAAGAGGTCGTCGCCTCCGGCAACTCGGCGTCGCAGAACAATTTTATGCTCAACTCGTCCGGCTCGTCCGGCGAAGGCGAGTCCTCTTCCGGGACGCTCGCCATCGGCCAGATCAAAGTCAACGCCCGCGTCGTCGTCCGCTTCGAGTTGAAGTAACGCGGCAGTGCGCCGACCCGGCAACCCCGCACCGGCTTTGAGGCCGGGCCGAACAAATCCCCTGAGAGTTTATGGCGACCGCAGACACCGCAGCCCCCGACATCGCCGCCGAGCAGCGAGACTTCGTCGAACTGCGAGAGGACGTTTCCGCGAGCCCGATCTGGAACCGCGACCTCGCGCCGACGACCATCCGCGAGCGCACTTGGACGACCTGGAACATCGCCGCGCTGTGGATCGGGATGAGCGTCGTGATTACGACCTACACGCTCGCCGGAGGCTTCATCGAGGCGGGGATGAGTTGGTGGCAGGCGATGCTGACCATCCTCCTCGGCAACACGGTCGTCCTCATCCCGATGATTCTCAACGCGCACGCGGGGACGAAGTACGGAGTCTCCTTCCCCGTCCTGTGCCGCGCCTCGTTCGGGACGCGCGGGGCGAACATCCCGGCCATCCTGCGCGCGATTGTCGCGTGCGGCTGGTTCGGCATCCAGACGTGGATCGGCGGGACGGCGCTCGACGCCCTCTTCGGCGTGATGTGGGGCGGCTGGAACAACCTCTTCGGCGGCGCGTCGGTGTTCGACATCGCGCTCCATACGTGGGCGGGCTTCTTCATCTTCTGGGCGATTCAGGTCTTCATCATCCTCAAGGGCGTCGAGGGCATCAAGTACCTCGAAACGTGGTCGGCCCCTCTGCTGCTCGGCGGCGGCATCGCCCTGCTCGCGTGGGCGGCGTGGCGCGGCGGCGGGATGGGGCGCATCCTCGCCGAGTCCACCGCGTTGCAGAAGCAGCAGAACAACTTCTGGACGATCTTTCCGGGCGCGTTGACGGCCTCGGTCGGCTACTGGGCGACGCTCAGCCTGAACATTCCGGACTTCACGCGCTACGCGCGCTCGCAGCGCTCGCAGATGTTGGGGCAGGCTCTGGGCTTGCCTTTGACGATGACGGCCTTCGCCTTCATCGGCGTCGCCGTGACGAGCGCGACGCTCCTCATCTACGGGCAGGCGATTCCCGACCCGGTCGAGCTGATGAAGCGTTTCGACAGCGTGGCCGTCGTCTTCTTCGCCACCCTCGTCATCTTCGCCGCGCAGTTGACGACGAACATGGCCGCCAACGTCGTCTCGCCGTCGAACGACTTCTCGAACCTCAACCCGAAGCTCATCTCCTACGTCACGGGCGGCCTCATCACGGCGGTCATCGGCGTCCTGATGATGCCGTGGAAGCTGATGAGTTCGGCCGGGGCCTACATCTTCACGTGGCTCGTCGGCTACTCGGCTTTGATGGGCGCCATCGGGGGGATTATGATTTGCGACTACTGGGTGCTGCGCCGCCGCCGGCTCGATCTGGCGGGTCTCTTCCGCGAGCGCGGGCCTTACAGCTACACGAACGGTTTCAACTGGCGCGCCG
>DASTQX010000032.1:0-14135 GCA_035761505.1 Pyrinomonadaceae bacterium | reverse complement strand
CCTTGCCGAAGTAGAGGACGGCCTCGACGTTGGCGTGATAGTCCATCGAGCCGACGAAGATGACGCGCTCGCGCCTCGCGTCCGGGCTTCTGGCGACCTCGCCTGAGCCCGCCGGCTTCGCTCCTGCGGCGCGTCCGCCTTCGAGCCACGCGCGATGCGCGCGCGCCAACTGCTCGTCCGAGTAGAAGGCCGTGTCCACGCCGTTCTCGACGACGAAGACGCGCGCGCCGGGCTCGGCTGCGAGGAGTTGCGCGCGGTCGCGTTCGCTGACGGTGACGTGCGCGTCGAACTCGCGGAGCATGCGGCGTTCGAGCGCGGCGAGCTGGCCCGCCGTCCGTCGCGCGTAGAGGCGGCGCGGGAGGCTCGGCTCGCGCTCGCTGTAACGACGCATCAACTCCGACTCGACGTTGTGCCAGTCGCAGACGACCGAGGGGCGGCTGCGCGCCTCGCGGATGACGGGCAGGTAAGCCGCCATGTGGATGCTCTCCAACTGCACCACGTCGAAGTCCTCGCGCGCGAGCGTGCGTCCGAGCGCTTCGGCCATCGCGCGCGTCGTGTAGTTGAGCACGGGCAGAGGCGTCCGGCCCAGAGCGCCGCGCAGAATCTTCGAGGGCGTGTAGCCGCGCTCGCGCGGGACGGTCACGACGTGCCCGCCGAAATCCTCCGGCCCGCCGCCGCGCGCGCCCGCGCCTTCGCCCTCGTCCGCGAACGAAAGGAAAGTGACCGCACCGCGCCGCGCCGTCTCGCGCGCGAGGTGGTAGTTGCGCAGCTTCGCGCCCGTGTCGAGCGGCCAGCACACGCGCGGCGCGAAAAAGAGGACGCGCGGGCCGCCGCCGTCGTGAGCGCTCTCCGGCTCTTGTCTGAGGTCGGCTGTCGTTGGTGTCAAAAGCGAGCTTCTCCCGTCGGGACAAAATCGGCCTGAGATGTTTGAAGGGGAAAGCATGGGCCGCGCCGTCTCGCGCGCGCCCGTATGCGGCGCGGCTCACTTCTTTCGGAGGAAAAGGATGTTGCCGAAGGCGGGGCCAGCCGACTTGACGCGCCTGAACCAGAAGTCTTTGAAGTGGTGAACCAGCTTCCGTGCAGTTCCGGCCTCGCGAGCAGGATTTCGACCTGTTTGGAGTTGGAGTCGTTCAACACGTCCGCAACGGAAACCCCGCCCGAAGCATTATAGGTGACGGCGGAAAGTCTCACAACACTTTTAAAGTGAAGCATTTTCAGGCGTTTCGCCGGGCAGCAGGGAAGAGAAATCAGGCCGCCGGAGACGCTGCGTAAAACGCTATTGACAAAGATGACCAAGCCTGTTTAATGTATGTGTGTGCTGCTCGACGAGCGGTTACGATCTTTCCCAAGATGATGGTTGCACACGATAAGGGCAAACCTGCCGTGAGGCAGGGGCGCAAAGCCGTGAGTCTCCAAGCGGCGCGCTCGGCTAAAGAGTTGAGGGCGTTGGAGATTGTCTGGTTGCCGAAGGCAATCGGTAAAGCCGATGCTGAAAATCCGGGGCGGGCGCGAAAGTGTCCGGCCCGACGTGACGAAAGGGTCGCCGAAGGTCTCTCACTGACCGGAGCGCCCGCGAGTCCGGCGATTTGCGGCAAAGGCTTTAAGAACTACCCGCGCGCGTCTTGTCCCTTTCGAGGTGGTTCATCCTTCCGGCACTCCTAAAACTCTCCTTAAACCAGACGAAAAACTCACTCGCGCCAGCTAAACCCGCTTTGCGGCGGTGTTTGCGCCTTCATCCGTCCACGCCGCCCGTCATTTTCATCCGCCAGCACGCGTGCGCTCCTTATTTTAGAGGGAGCGCCTCCTAAATCACCGACTAAAGGCACCCCCGCAGCGATGCGGGTCCGCAAAGCCAGGAGTCTTCGGGCCGAGAGGCCGGGAGATCGTCCGGTTACCGAAGTGAGGTCTATTAATGTACCCGCGTTCCCTGCGACAGCAATCCTTCCGCAGACCCTTCCTCTCCGTCTTCCTCTCGACGCTTCTGCTCTCCACGGGCCTCTTCGGCGCACAAACGGCGCGCGCCGAGACCACTCCTCCGCCGTCGCCCGCGCCCGCCGTCGTCATCGGCCACAAGACTTACGCCGAGCCGCCGCTCCCGGTGCTCCCGCCCGCGGGCGGGACGTTTAACGACCCGGTCTTCGGCACGCTCATCCTGCGCGCCACGGACGAGCGCGACGGGGCCGCGCCGGGCCTCGGCACTTACTATTCGCACTGGCCGACCTTCAACGCCGACAACTCCTACCTCCTCATCCGCAGGGGCGAGACGGGCGACGCGCTCGTCAAGCAGTTCAACCCCGCCGCGCTCAGCTTCGGCGCTTCGCATC
This sequence comes from Pyrinomonadaceae bacterium, assembly GCA_035761505.1. GTDB lineage: Bacteria > Acidobacteriota > Blastocatellia > Pyrinomonadales > Pyrinomonadaceae > JAIVJM01. Next base: position 11,811 of record DASTQX010000032.1, on the reverse strand, counting down.
AACCGGGCGGCGCGGTAGTCGCGGGCGCGGGCACGGTCTCGGTCAACTTCGAGAGCGCCGTCTGGCATCCGACCGACCCGCACCTCATCTACTGCTTCCCGTTCTACTACGACGGCGGGATGCGCCTTTTCACTTATAACGTCGTGACGCGCGAGTACAAGCTCGTTAAGGACTTCAGCCCGTGGGGGACGACGCAGGATTTCCTCGCGCAGATGTCTGTGAGCGCCGACGGCGACGTGTTCGCCTTCAACCAGCGGCGCGCGGGGATGGGGTCGGAGCCCGTCTATTCTCTGGTCTGGAAAAAGTCCACGGACGCGGTGCTCTATCACGAGCCTTCGGGCGGGCAGATTGACGAGGTGCGGATAGACAAGAGCGGGCAGTTTCTGACCATCGGGATGAACACGCCTCCCGTCATCGGCAGCCTCCGCGCGCAATACCTGAACCTCTCGACGGGCGAACTCTCTTCGACCTACTTCACGGCAGCCGACTCGCCGCCGGGCCACGGCGACGCCGGGACGGGGCTCAACGCGGGCTTCGACCGCTGGGCCGGGGGCATCAACGTCCGCCCCTTAAGCGACGTGAAAAACTGGCGCACCGTCTTTCAGTTCACGGACGAGGCGGGGCGCGTTGACTGGACGCAGGACTTCCACGGCTCGCTGCTCGCGCGCAACGAGGACTGGCTGACCGTCGGCACTTACGACGACCCGGCGGTCACTCTGCCGGACTACGGGGTCTTCGAGGACGAGATTCTGCAAATCGCTTTGGACGGCTCAGGGCAGGTCAGGCGTCTGTGCCACACGCGCTCGCGCATTGACAACCGGAGCAACACGACCGGCTACTGGGCGATGCCGAAGCCGACGGTCTCGAAGGACGGAAGGTTCATCGCCTTCACGTCGAACTGGGAAAACTCCATTGGTCGCTACGACCTCTTCATCGCCGTCATCAACCCCGCCCCGCAACTGACCGGGACGGCCCCGACTCCGACTCCGACACCGGCCCCGCCGACTCCGACGCCCACGCCCGCGCCGACTCCGATACCGACGCCCGCCCCGACGCCTGCGCCGGTTCCGACTCCGCTCGCTACTCCGACTCCTGAGCCAACTCCTCAACCGACTCCCGTACCGACGCCGACGCCGGGCCGCGCGCGCAGCAGCCTCGTCAAGGCGCGGCGCGACGCGCAGGACATCAGTAACAGTCTCTCCCTGACCGCGCCCGCCACGCAGAACGTGACGAGCGGCGCGGTGAGCTTAGACCCGGCGGCGGGCATCGCCGCCGTCGCCGCCGCCATCCAGCAGACCTACTCCGAGTTCGGCGCGGAGCGCGGCTTCTACGAGGCGTCCGCGCGCATCGAGACGGCGCTCACCTCCGCGCTCGACTACGCGAGCCGCGCCAACTCGTCCGTCATCCAGCAGCAGATGGCCGAGGCCAAGTCGAACCTTCAGAAGGCGATTGACTATCTTGAGTTGGCCGATGTGCTCATGCTCAACGGCAACGTCCCGAACCCGGTGGACTACGCGCAGTACTTCGTCCGCCAGCACTACGTCGACTTCCTGGGCCGCGAGCCCGACGAGGCGGGCCGTAACTTCTGGACGAACAAGATCACGGCCTGCGGCGCGAACCCTTCGTGCGTCGAGGACTTGCGCATCGAAGTCTCGGCGGCCTACTTCCACTCCATCGAGTTCAAGGAGACGGGCTTCTTAGTCTATCGCCTCTACCGCGCCTCGTTCGGGCGCACCGTCCGCTTCCAAGAGTTCCTCGCCGACACGCACGAGGTCGGCAAGGGCGTGACGGTCGGCACCCTCGGATGGGGCGAGCGCCTGGCCGCCAACAAGCGCGCCTTCATCGAGGCGTGGATGCAGCGCGCCGACTTTAAGGAACTCTTCGGCAACTTCACCGACTACTGGTTCGTCAAAATCCTCTTCGAGAACATGGGCGTCGAACTGACGGACGCCGAGCACCAGACGCTCATCAACGAGTTGCGCGGCGGCGTCCCGCGCGCCGAGATGCTCGCCCGCCTCGTGGACGACGGGCGCTTCACGAGCCGCCAGCACAACCACGCCTTCGTCACCATGCAATACTTCGGCTACATGCGCCGCGACCCGGACGAGGGCGGCCACCGCTTCTGGCTCAAGAAGCTCGATGACAACGGCGGCGACTACCGCCGCGCGCAGATGGTCGCCGCCTTCCTCTCGTCCTTCGAGTACCGCGACCGCTTCCGGCAGCAGTAAAAACTCTCCCCGTCGCAAGAGAGGGCGCTGAAGGAGTCGCACGCGCGCGGTTCCTCGCAGCGCCTTCTCTCATCTCGCGGCACGGATTCCGAAAGATTGGTGTTAAGATTTAGAGCGGGTGAGCGGAGAAGTCTCGGAGATGGACTTGCAGCCGCTCATCTTTCCGCCCCGGCGGGCGACGCCTGAGAGCACCGAGCTTGTCTTTGGAAGTAGGCGAGAGGCCGTCCCCGTCAGACTAGAAAGATGCCGCAGCCCCGAAACCCCGAACGACATCTCAGCACCGACCACCTGAAGGCCGACCTCAAGGGGCGGGCCGCGCGTGGCGGCGCGCTCGCCGTCGGCTCGCAGGGCGTCAAATTTTTCGTGAGCATGGCAGCGACCGCCATCCTTGCGCGGCTGCTCACGCCCGCCGACTACGGCCTCGTCGGGATGGTCGCCGTCGTCACCGGCTTCGTCTCGCTCTTCAAGGACATGGGGCTCTCGGCGGCGACGATTCAGAAGGAAGAGATCAGCCACGCGCAGGTCAGCACGCTCTTCTGGGTCAACGTCGCGGTGAGCGTCGGCGTGATGACGTTGACGGCGGCGCTCGCGCCCGCCGTCTCGTGGTTCTACGACGAGCCGCGACTCACGCTCATCACCGTTGGCTACGCGGCGGGCTTCGTCGCGGGCGGGCTGACCGTGCAGCACGAGGCGCTCCTGCGCCGGCAGATGCGTTTCGGCGCGCTCGCCGCGCTCGAAGTCTCGGCGCTCGTCGCGGGGCTCGCGGCGGCCTTCGTCTTGGCGTGGAAGGGCGCGGGCTACTGGGCTTTGGTGGCGAACCAGTTGGTGCTGGGGACGGTCTATGCCGTGGGCGTGTGGGCCGTGTGCCGGTGGCGGCCCGGTCGCCCGGCGCGCGGGACGGGCGTGCGCTCGATGCTCGCCTTCGGCGGGAACCTGACGGGCTTCAACGTCGTCAACTACTTCGGCTCGAACCTCGACAACCTGCTCATCGGTCGTCTCTGGGGCGCGCAATCGCTCGGCTTCTACGCCAAAGCCTACCAGCTCCTCCTGCTCCCGATTGACCAGATCAACACGCCGGTCGCCGCCGTCTCCGTGCCCGCTCTGAGCCGCCTGACGGAAGAGCCGGAGCGATACCGCGCCGCGTACCTCCGCATCCTCGAAAAGCTGACGATCATGACGATGCCGCTGGCGGCCTTCATGATCGTCACGTCGGACTGGCTCGTGCGTTTCGTCCTTGGGCCGCAGTGGGACGAGACGGCGCGCATCTTCATGATTCTCGGCTTCGCGGCCTTCATCTGGCCGGTCTTGAACTCGACGGGCTGGCTCTTCATGACGCAGGGCCGGACGCGCGAGATGCTGCGCTGGGGGTTCGTGGATGTTTCGATGAAGGTCGCCTCGGTCGTCGCCGGTCTGCCGTGGGGCGCGACCGGCGTGGCCGTCGGCATCGTCGTCCGCGCGTTCCTGCAAGCGCCGCTCCTGTTCTGGTACGTCGGGCGCAAGGGGCCGGTGCGCGCCGGTGATTTTTATCGCGCGGTCGCGCCCCCGGCGTGCGCCTTCGTCCTGACGCTCGCCGCGCTCTACGGCCTGCGGCAGTTGATGACGGGCGCGCGCCCGCTCGTCGGCCTCGCCGCCAGTTTCGGCGTGACGGTCGTCGCCACGGTCGTCGCGCTCGCCTCTTTGCCGAAGGGGCGGACGGCCTTGCAAGACTTGAAGGGCACCTTCTTCCTGCTCATCGCGCGGAGGGCCGCCTGATGCCGGGCCTCGCCGGGTTCACGAACGCGGACGCGCCGCCGGAGGCTTCGCTCGGCGCGCTCAAGCGGATGCGCGAACTGCTCGCGCACGGCGAGTCGCGCCACCAAGACCGGCTCTTCTCGGACGGTCGCCTCTACGCGACCCGCTCACACACGAGCATCACGCAGCCCGCGCCGCAGCCCTTCGAGAAGGAGGGCGTTCGGGTCTGGCTCGACGGCGAGTTCTACAACCGCGAGGAGTTGGAGCGGCTGCTCGACGCGCCCGCGCGCGGGGCCGAGACGCCGGCGGACGCTTCGCTGCTCGCCGCGCTCCACCGGCAGGACGCGGGCGGCGACTTCGGTTTTCTCCGGCACGTTGACGGCATCTACTCAGCCGTCATCTACGACGCGCTCGCGCGGCGCGTGCATTTCGTCAGCGACCGCTACGGGCTGCGCCGCCTCTTCTGGACGCGGCACGGCGCGGGCGTCGCGTGGGGCTCGGAGGTCAAGGCCATGCTCGGCCTGCACGGCTTCGAGCCGAAGATTGACCGCGCCTCGCTGCGAGACTTCTTCGACATCGGGCACCTGCGCGGCGCACGTACTTGGCTCGAAGGCGTCGAACTTCTCCCGGCGGCGACCGTGCTCAGTTGGAACCTCGAAGAGCGCACGGCCAGCGCGCGGCGTTACTGGGACGCCGAAGAGATAAAAGCTCTGCCCGAAGAGATGGAGGCGGTCGAGTTGGCGGAAGAGTTGGGGAGACTGTTCCGCGCGGCGGTCGAGCGCCGCAGTTCCCACGGCGAGCGGACGGGACTGACCTTGAGCGGCGGGCTCGACTCGCGCGCCATCCTCGCCGCCATGCCGGAGCGCGGCGGGCCGCTGCACGCCGTCACCTTCGGGAAGTTGGGCTGTGAGGACGCGCTCGTCGCCGCGCTCGCCGCCGCCGCGAAGGGCGCGCGCCATCACGCGTGGGAGTTGAACGCCGCCGGTTGGCTTGAGCCGCGCTTCGAGGGCGTGTGGTGGACGGACGGTGAACTCGACCTCATGCACATGCACGTCGTCGCCATCGTGCCGCGCGCGCGCGAGTTGTTCCAAGTCGCGCTCGACGGCTGCGGCGCGAACGGCATCATCGGCGACTCGTGGATGGAGCAGGGCTTGTCGGGGCCGCGCGAGTACATCGAGGGGCGCACGCGCCGCTTCCTCGTCCTCGGCCCCGTGACCGTGCGCGGCTTCGTCGAAGAGCGCTTTCCGTTCTTCGACAACAGCTTCGTCGAACTCGCGCTCGCCGCGCCCGACTCTCTGAAGGCGCACAACGCGCTCTATCGCATGATGCTCCTGCGGACGTTCCCCGAATTCTTCGAGCGCATCCCGTGGCAGAAGACGGGCCAGCCGATTAGCTGGCCGAGCCCCGACGAGGCGCGCGCCAGCCGCAAGTCTCTCTCGGAGTTGAAAGACGTGCTGCTGCACAAGCTCAGTTGGTACGGCCTCGCCTCGCCGCCCGCGCGCGGCTACGCCGACTATCCGAACTGGATGCGGCAAGAGCCCGCGCGCTCGTTGATGAAAGAGCTGCTCCTCGGCGCTTCGGCGCTCTACCCGGAGTTCGTCCCGCGCGAGCGGGTCGAGGGCGCTCTGGCGAAGCACTTCGGCGGGCGCGACCGCTCGGAGTTTTTGGGGCGCGTGCTGACACTGGAAGTCTGGCTGCGGCAGGTTTTCGAGGGCGAGTTGAGGGCCGCGCCCTGCGAGCGCGCCGAGTTGGCCGAAGCGAGGTGAAGCGGATGGCGAGCGACACGGAGAAAGTTACGTTCCTGACGGTCGAGCGCGGCGACCGCACGCGACCGCCGCGCCACGACCGGAAGTACTGGCACTTAACCTTACTGCTCGAACGCGTGCATCGAGTCCTCGACTCGGACTTGCTCGCGGGCGGCGAGACGCTTCTCGACTACGGCTGCGGCAACAAGCCTTATCGAGAGTTGTTCAGCAAAAAATTCAAGCGCCATGTCGGCGCGGACATCGCGGGCAACGAGGACGCCGAACTCGTGCTCGGCGACGAGGGCCGCGTCCCTGCGGCGGACGACAGTTTCGACGGCGTGCTCTCTTCTCAAGTGCTCGAACACGTCGGCTCGCCGCGCGTTTATCTCTCCGAAGCCTTCCGCGTCTTGAAGCCCGGCGGCAACCTCATCCTCTCGACGCACGGCATCTGGCCTTATCATCCAGACCCGACCGACTTCTGGCGCTGGACGAAGGACGGGCTCGTCCGCGAGATCGCCGAGGCCGGGTTCGAGGTGCAGTTGGTGCAGGGCGTCTTCGGCCCCGAAAGCTCGGCGCTGCAACTCTGGCAGGACTCGACCTTCGAGCGCCTGCCGCGCCCGCTCCGCCCGGCCTACACATGGTTCTTCCAGACACTCATCGGCCTCATCGAGCGCCGCCACCCCGACAAACTCTCCGACGACGCCTCCGTGTACGTCGTCCTCGCGCGCAAGCCGCCGCGCGCCTGACCGCATGAGCGAACACGAACGACAGGCCGCAGACGAAACGCGCGCGCCGGAGAGCGGCGTGCGCCTCTGCGTCGTCGCGCCCTACGAACCCGCGCTCACCGAGACCTTCATCCGCGGCCACGTCGAGCGCCTGCCCGCCGCGCGCACGACGCTCCTCTACGGCTACCCCTTGACGGAGAAAGGCCGACCCGTCCTCTCGACAACGCGCCGCGCCTCTCACAAGCTCGCCCGGAAACTCTTCGGCGCGAAGATTGAGAGGGAGTACACCGACGCCTTCATCAAGGGCATCCGGCGCGCGCGCGCCGACGTGGTGCTCGCCGAGTACGGCGACGTGGGCGCGCAAGTCACGGAGGCTTGCCGCCGCCTCGGCGTGCCGCTCGTCGTCCACTTCCACGGCTTCGACGCGAGCGTCCGCGAAGTGCTCAAAGAGCACCGCGAGTCTTACCCGCGCATGTTCCGAGAGGCCGCCGCCGTCATCGCCGTCTCGCGCGCGATGCGCCGCAAACTCGCCTCGCTCGGCGCGCCGGAAGCGAAGCTCCACTACAACCCTTACGGGATAGATTGCGCGCGCTTCGGCGGGGCCGACCCGTCGAGCGCCCCACCCGTCTTCGTCGCCGTCGGGCGCTTCGTCGAGAAGAAAGCGCCGCAGCTCACCATCAAGGCTTTTGCCGCAGCGCGCGGCGAGCACGGGGACGCGCGCCTCCGCATGATCGGCGATGGGCCGCTCCTCGAAGAGTGCCGCGCGCTGGCGCGCGAACTCGGCTTGGGCGGCGCGGTCGAGTTCCTCGGCGCGCAGCCGCACGAGCGCGTGCAGGAAGAGATGCGCGGAGCGCGCTGCTTCGTGCAGCACTCGGTCGAAGCGCCGAACGGCGACTGTGAAGGGACGCCCGTCGGCGTGCTCGAAGCGGGCGCGTCGGGCCTGCCCGTCGTCGCCACGCGCCACGCCGGAATCCCCGACGCCGTGGTCGAAGGCGAGACCGGCCTCCTTGTCGAAGAGCGCGACGTGGCGGGCATGGCCGCGCACATCAGGACGCTCGCGCGCGACCCTGCGCTCGCCGCGACGCTCGGACAAAACGCGCGGCGGCACATCGCCGAAAACTTCTCGATGGAGCAGAGCGACCGGAAGCTCTGGTCAATCATCGAGTCCTGCGCCGCCCGCCGCGACGCCTCAAGGCGCTTCACTTAACCACCCGCAGCCTTTATGATTTTTCCGGCGACGTTCGAGAGGACGTGAGCCAGCAGTTCCTTCATCAATCACGGCTTGAGCTTGAGTTCGACGGCACTGAAGTTGAGACACGGTTCCGCACATTCACGGCGCGGCTCGGCAACCCTCAAGGCTTGCTGCGCTCTCTCGGTCTGCCTGCTCGCCTTCAGCCCCTCGCCCTCAGCCGTCACGAGCGCCACGCGCGAAGAGGCCGCGCTGCTGAGTCCGACGCCGCATCTTGAGGTGGACTCGCTCGCCGTCGGGGCGAGAGAGTTCGACGCCGCCGCTTGGGGCTGGCGGAAGGCGGGCGTCGCCGCCGCTCCCGGAATCAAGACGGATCACAAGACTTACGCGGAGCCGCCGCTCCCCGTGCTGCCGCGCGCGGGCGGCAAGTTCAACGACCCGGTCTTCGGCACCGAGATCATGCGCGCCACCGACGAACGCGACGGGGCCGCGCCGGGCCTCGGCACTTATTATTCGCACTGGCCGACCTTCAACGCCGACTCGACGCGGCTCCTCATCCGCAAGGGCGAAACCGGCGACGCCGTGCTCAAGCGCTTCGACCCCGCGCGCTTCGAGTTGGTCGGCGCGGCTGAGCCCCTGCCCAACTCGCTCCCCGGCGGCGGCGGGCCTTCGTGGGAGTCGTCCATCTGGTCGCGCACCGACCCGCGCGTCATCTACACCTTCGCCAGCTATCACGACGGCGGGATGAAGCTCTACGCCTACGATGTCGTCTCGCGCCGCTTCACTCTGCTCAAGGACTTCACGCGCCTCGGCGGCGGGCGCGACTGGCTCGCACAGATGTCCGTGGGCGGGGCGGACGACGTGTTCGCCTTCAGCCAGCGCCGTTCGGGCAGCGACTCGCCGGTCTTCTATCTCGTCTGGCGTCGCTCGACGGACGAAGTGCTCAAGCACGAGCCGACGGGCGGGCAGGTGGACGAGGTGCGGATAGACAAGAGCGGGCAGTTCCTCAGCATCGGGATGAGCACGCCGATTACCGCCGGGAGCCTGCGCGCGCGGTACGTGCGACTGGCGACCGGAGCCGAGCAGACGAGCCGCTTCACGCCGGAGGACTCGCCGCCGGGGCACGGCGATTTAGGGACGGGAATGATGGCGGGCTTCGACCGTTGGGCGGGCGGCATCAACGTCCGTCGTCTGGACGACGTGAGGCGTTGGAAGACGGTCTTTAAGTTCACAGACGCGACGGGCCGCGTTGACTGGACGCAGGACTTCCACGGCTCGCTGCTCGCCGACGACGAAGGCTGGTTCACCATCGGCACTTACGACGACCCGGCCATCACGCTCCCCGACTACGGCGTCTTCGAGGACGAGATTCTACAAATCTCTCTCGACGGTTCGGGCCGCGTGCGCCGCCTCTGCCACACGCGCTCGCGCATTGACAACCGGAGCAACACGACCGGCTACTGGGCGATGCCGAAGCCGACGGTCTCGAAGGACGGAAGGTTCATCGCCTTCACGTCGAACTGGGAAAACTCCATCGGTCGTTACGACCTCTTCATCGCGCGCGTCGAACCGGCCCCGCGACTTCCGGCGAGCCCCACTCCGCCGGAGGGGACGAGCAGGCCGCGTCGCGCGGGGGCGAAGAGAATCCGATAGCATGAGCAGCACTTTCAAACAGTTGAAGCGGGCGGCGCTCCGCTCCCTCAAGGCGGTCGGCGCGTTCCGGGTCGCGCAAGGAAGCGGCTGGCGTCGCCGACGCCTGCTCATCCTCGCCTATCACGGCGTCTCGCTCGATGACGAGCACGTCTGGGACGGCTCGATGTACCTGAGCCCCGAACTGTTCCGCTCGCGGATGCGGATGCTTCAGAAGACCGGCGCGACCGTGCTGCCGCTCGGCGAAGCGGTCGAGCGGATGTACGCCGACGACCTGCCGGAAAGGAGCGTGGCGCTGACCTTCGACGACGGCGTCTACGACTTCGCCGCGCGCGCCTTCCCCGTCATCCGAGAGTTTGGCTTCCCCGTCACGCTCTACCTGACGACCTTCTATTCCGGCTTCAACCGCCCGGTCTTCGACGGCTTCGCCTCGTACCTCTTGTGGAAGGGGCGCGGCGCGCGGCTCGACCTCAAAGCCTTGACGGGCGAGGCGCGAGAACTCGACCTCTCGACCGAAGGCGCGAGGCGCGAGGCGCACGCGGCGCTCAGACTTTTCGCGCGCGCGCGCGGGCTCTCGGCGGAGGAGAAGGACGAACTGCTCGTCAGTCTCGCAAAGCGTCTGCGGGTTGATGACGAAGAGTTGATCTCGAAGCGGCTGCTGCACATCCTCAAGCCCTCGGAGGTGCGCGCGCTCGCGGAGGCGGGCGTGGACGTGCAACTGCACACGCACCGCCACCGCACGCCCATGAACCGCGAACTCTTCCGCCGCGAGATCGAAGACAACCGCGCGGCGATACGCGAGATGACGGGCCAAGAGACGACGCACTTCTGTTATCCGAGCGGCGTCTATCACGCGGAGTTTTTGCCGTGGCTCGAAGAGTTGGGCGTCGTGTCGGCGACGACGTGCGACACGGGCTACGCCTCGCGCGAGTCGGGGCGGCTCCTGCTGCCGCGCCTGCTCGACGTGTCCTCGCTCGCGCCCATCGAATTTGAAGGATGGCTCACCGGGCTCTCCGCCGCGCTCCCGCGCAGGCGCGAGTCGGGCGGCAGCAGGGAAGCGAACGCCTACGGCGCGGACGCGGCCCGCGCCGACGCGTGGAAGGCTTGAACGAGTTGGGGCGGACGAACCACTTAAGTTGAAGAGAAAGTCTTGAACGGAATCAACGTCGTGAGCGAAGAGAAGAACGCGGTCGAAGCCCCGGAAGGCGTGGGAGGCTCGCGCGCGGCGGCGACGCCTTTGGTGAGCGTCATCATCCCGGCTTATCAGATTGCGCCGTTCGTCGGCGCGACGCTCGATTCCGTCTTCGCGCAGACCTTCCGGGACTTCGAGGTCGTCGTCGTCAACGACGGCTCGCCCGACACCGAAGAGTTTGAGCGCGCGCTCGCGCCGTATCTTTCGCGCGTCCGCTACTTCCGGCAGGAGAACCGGGGCGCGGGCGCGGCGCGCAACCACGGGCTGCGTGAGGCGCGGGGCGAGTTCGTCGCCTTCCTCGACGGCGACGACTTGTGGCTGCCCTCGTATCTGGAAGAGCAGTTGAAGTTCATCCGCGCGGGCGGCTTCGACTTGGTTTACTCGGACGCTCTGCTCTTCGGCGACTCGCCGCTCGCGGGCAAGACCTACATGCAGACCGCGCCGTCGGACGGCCCCGTCAACTTCCTGACCCTCATCCGCAACGAGTGCAACGTCATCACCTCCGGCGTCGTCGCGCGCCGCCGCGCGGTGCTCGACGCGGGCCTCTTCGACGAGTCTCTGCGCAACGCGCAGGACTTCGAGTTGTGGGTGCGGCTCGCGCGGCACGGCGCGCGGCTCGCCTATCAGCGAAAGGTGCTGCTCCACTACCGCTATCACGAAGGGAGCCTTTCGGGCGACGTGCTCAACCGCGCGCGGCGCGAGTGGCGCGTCACCAAGCAGATCGCCGACACCTACGAGTTGACGGCGGAGGAGCGAGCCGTCGTCGAAGGGATGCTTGAGCGGCAGCAGGCGACGCTCGAACTCGAAACCGGAAGACAACACCTGCTCGACGGAAAGTTCCGAGAGGCGCGCGCCTCTTTCGAGCGAGCGCAACGCGTGCTGCCGGGTTGGAAGCTGCGCGCCGCTCTGCTTCTGCTGCGCCTCGCGCCGCGCCTCGCGTCGAGGCTCGCGCGGCGGCGGGAGCAGCGAGGGTGAGCATTGGCGGCGGCGTGTGAAAGAGGAGACGGGCGGGGAATGTTCGGAGACAACGGCTACAATACATACGTGCGGCGGGAGTGGGAGTTGTTCGAGGGCGACGGCGCGCGCGCCCGCGCCTCGCTCGAAGCCGTGGACGGCGGGCCCATGTCGCGCGTGCTCGATGTGGGCTGCGGCGCGGGGCAGGAGCTTCTGCCGTTCGTCTTGGAGCGCGGCGCGGTCGGGGTGGGCGTGGACGCCTCGCCGGAAGCGGGCCGCGCGGGCCGCGCGCTGTTCTCAGCGCGCGCGCCGGGAGCGCGTGTCGCCTTCGTCCGCGCCGTCGCCGAGGCGCTGCCGTTCGCGCCCGGCTCCTTCGATGTCGTCGTCTGCCGCCTCG